>JAHELT010000020.1 GCA_024644045.1 Chromatiales bacterium
GCGCAGATGTACGAGTTCCGCGTGGCCGATGACGGCCCCGGCATCGACGCTGCGCATCACCGGCGCATTTTCGACATGTTTCAGACACTACAGCCGCGCGACGCCGTCGAGGGCAGCGGCATGGGGTTGGCGCTGGTCAAAAAAGTGGTCGAGCAACAGGGCGGTACGATCCGTGTCGACTCCGCACGCGGTCAAGGTGCAGCATTCTATTTCACCTGGCCACGGCGGCTGCGACAGGTCCACGAAGGCAGGGCCGCATGACGGAAGCTTTTCCCGACGCACCCTACCTGGTGCTGGTTGAAGACGACGACGTCGATGCCATGGCCGTCGAACGTGGATTGCGCAAGCTCGATTGCCGCCAGCCTGTTCACCGTCTCTACGACGGGGAGCAGGCGCTTCGATTCCTGCACGCAGCACCGCCGCCCGCTGAGACGCCGCTGGTCTTGCTGGTGGATATCAACCTTCCACGTATGAACGGCCTCGAGCTGATCCGTGAGCTGCGCCGCGACAGCGATTACGATGACGTGCCGATTTTCGTCCTGACGACCTCCAAGCTTCCCGAGGACCGCGCGGCCTCGCTGCAGCTGGAGGTAGCCGGCTACATCACGAAGGACGATGCGGCACTGGCCTGCCGCAGCGTGGCGGAAGCACTGCTGCGTGCGGGTTCCGGAACTTCGCTCGCCGACGCACCCTGGGCAGTGTAAAGCTCACGCCTCACTCCCTGGCAGTTCTTTTTTCGAGCGGCGTCTCACCCTTGTGATCCTCGGCATCAAGCGGGGCGTTTCTCGCGATCAGCTTTTCCGCGATCGTCTCCTCGCCCGCAAGGATCGCGTCGTGCAACGGGGTTGCGCGCTTGACGTCCTGCTTGTCGATCGCCGCGCCCTGCTCGAGCAGCGCCTCGACCACTGCCGTGTTTCCGGCCAACGCCGCATTGTGCAGCGGCGTCGCACCCTCGCTATCCTGCGCGTCCACGTCGGCGCCCTGCGCCGCAAGCTGCTCGGTTGCTGCCAGGGAGCCGTACCCGGCCGCGTTGTGCAGCGGGGTTTCGCCGTGGTTGTTGGCAAAATCCGGGTCGGCACCGGCGTCCAGCAACAGCCGCACCGCGGACCCGCGCCGGTAGGCGGTTGCATCGTGCAGCGGCGTGTCACCCGTGGCTCGCGCGGCATCAACGTGCGCGCCCGCGTCGATCAGCTGCCGCACCAGCTGCACGGCGCCGTGCGCGGCGGCGTTGTGAAGCGGCGTTGATTCATCCGCGGCGCGCGCGTCTGGGTCGGCGCCCTGCGCCAGCAATGCGCGGACCTCGGTACCGGAGGCGGTCTCCACGGCGGCGTGCAGCGGGCTGAGCCCACGGCTGTGTCGCTGACCATGGCGGGCGTGATGATCGGACTCGGCCAGCGCGCTCGGCTGATCATTCAGGGTGCCGCGTGTGTACAGGCGAAACAATTCAAACAGATTCATAAATAGTCCGTTGCAGTCAGTTCAGGTGCAGGCGCTCGCCCGCCGCCTGGCAGCGGCGGCAATCCACCAGTCGGCTACAGAACGAGGGCGGGCTGCGCTGTCTCGGCCACCTCGACACCGGCTGGCGTAGGCCCCTCCATCATTCCGGCGACGCGCTGCAGTGACGAAACCAGCAGCGTCTGCTCCCAGTCCTGTAACTGACCGAGCGCAGCGATGAAGTGCTCCTGCAGCGGCGGCGGCGCGCTGCCGACGCACGCTCTGCCCTTAGCGGTGAGCTCGACGGATACCCGCCGGCGGTCGTCTTCACGGCGCCGGCGGCGAAGATAGCCTCGCTGCTCCAGCTGGGTGAGGATACTGGTGATGGTGCCCTGGCTGAGACTGGCACCGCGCGCCAGTCCCGACGCGGTGCAGGCATCGCCGAGCCGCTCGACGTGATTCAGCACCACCACCTGCGGTGCAGTCAGGCCGTAGCACCGCATCAGGTGTCTCGAGTGCAGGTCTGCCGCCCGGGCAATGCGCCGCAGCGTTTCGAGCACCTCGCCGGTGTGGCAAACAGACGCTTCAACTTCTTTCTTTTCCAAGCGTTTATCCATAAAAAATAGAAATCGGATTTATTTTAGTAACTGTTTTCAAAGTATTTGGGACACCGTGATTTACCCTGGGACGGCAGTACAATGTACCCGGGCCGGGTTGATTTCCCTGGAGGGTAGGTCATGCAAGCGAGGGCGACGTTTATCGCCGGACTGGTCGTGGGAGCGATCGCCGGCGCGGGCGCGGTGTGGCTCGTCCAGCCGGGCGAGCTGGATACCGCCAAGCCCGATGTGCACCGGCTGGCCGGCATGGCCCTGCAGGCGAGCGCCGAGCTCGCAGTCGAGCGCGGCCTGACATTCACCGCACTGCACGGCAACGACCCGCCCGATACGCAATCGCTGGAGGCGATCGTCGCTCGCCGCGCGCGGGTGGACGCGCGCATTAACGGTCTGCTGGAGGCGCTGCAGAACGACGGCGGTCTCGAGGTAAGCGAGCCGCTGGGCAGGCAGTTCGCGCAGCTGAATGAGGCGCGCGCGAAGGTCGATGCCAACCTCGCCAAGCCACTGCCAAAACGCGAACGGTTGCTGGCCCGGCAATGGTTCAGCGCCGCGACCGGCGTGCTCGAAGGCCTGGGCACGCTGACCCGGGGTTTTCAGGACGAGCTCGGGCAGGAGACGGCCGCAACCCGACTGTTGCAGATCGAGACTTACGCGCTGTCGATGAGCGAGGCCGCCGGTCGCGAACGTGCCATCCTGGCTGTCGCCATCAAGTCCGAACGGCCGTTCGACGCGCACCAGAGCCGCATCCTGCGCTGGCTGCGATTCCACCTGGCGTCAGACTGGCAACGGGTGAGCGTGCTCGTTGAGGCGTTTCCCGACGAGACGAAGCTTCAGGAAGCCGCGGAAGGCGTTCGCCAGGCCTACTTCACCGAGCTCTGGGAACTGGCCACCGAAATCCACGAGGCATCGTTCGCGCAAAAGGCCTACCCACTCTCAGCGAGCGCCTGGTTCGACCGGTCCTCCCTGGCCATCGATAAGCTCGTCGAGCTGGGTAACACGGCGGCAGAAATCGGGGCGCGCCAGGCGCCTTCCTGATTGACACTGCGCTGCAACCCCGCGCACCCGGTGAACGCCGCCTGTCGTACCGTTGTTAACCACGCCGCTGCGTGAACTTCAATGGCCCAGTCAGCCGACTACCCGTGCGGGCAGCACACGCCGCTGGATGTCCGGTCTGGCAGTCGCCGTCTTGATGCTGTCGAGCGGCACGCTGCAGACACCGGTGCTCGCCGCAACCCGGGCGATGTGCGAAGCCGGGCAATGGGAAATCAAGCCGTGGCGGCGCGGCATCAACTGGTGGCGTTGCTGCGCGACGGTCCCCGACGGGGTGCTGCGCAGGAAAGGGCGGCAGCTGTGCTTTCACTGCAGCGGCGAGTCCGAGAAGTTCAACTGCGACCAGCTGCCGCAGGTGGGCAGCGACGCCGACGGCACTGCGGCGGCACCGGACCAGCCGCAACCGGCGGATACTACGCGTGACGAGAGCGGACCAGACCGGCCCGCGCGTACCGTTCAAAAAACCGCCTGCAACGACAGGATCAACGCGCGCTCGGGCTCGAAGCGTGTCTCACGGGGATAGCGGAGCTCCGGGCGCACGGACGCCGTCAACCAGTCTTTCCACAGCCGCTGGCGGTAGGTGAACGAAACCACGTAGCGCTCGACCCGCGTGTTCGGCTGCGTGTTGCCGATCGCGGTCAAAGCGGTCTGGACGGCCCTGTCGTCGTCCAGCAATCGCCGTACGGAAAAGCCCTGCTCCAGCTCGAAGCCGCCGCCGCCTTCCGTGTAAGTCGCTGCGCTGGTCGCACGAAACAGGGTCACTTTGCTCAGCGGGCGGTCGAGATCGACGCTGGTACGCTCACCGAACTTGTTGCCGTCGTAATAGATCTGCTGCCGCCCGCTTGGTGTCCAGAGCCCCCACTGGGTGCTCACCCGCAGCCGCACCGCCAGGAACAGTTTCACCGAGCCGTCACGGACCTTAGGCCCCCCTCCGACACTGAGGTTGCGCTTCAACTTGGCCACCGGGTTGTAATTCAGCGTGACGAAGGTACTCGTCTGATCGCCTTCACCCGGTTCCCGTGGAAGTGCTTTGTCCCTGCCCTCCGGCAAAGCGTCCTGCGAGTCCGCAACCAGGTCATCGTCGCGGTCCTCGATCGAGGTCACCCTCAAGCGCCAGCGGTTTTTCAGGCGTGGCAGCACAACGTTGATGCGAATCGGCAGCGTCTGTGACGTCTGCCCGCCCTCAATCAGCTCGAACGTCGGGCTGATATACAGGCGCGAGGTCTGCTCCTCGGCGAGCACGCGCTGGTCCGAAAAGAAACGATCCAGGCGGTCGCCCAGGCCGCGCACCCCTCTCCCGATCGCGCCGTGTATTACATCCGCACGATCACGCTTATCGCTCGAGGGCACGGTCTCGGGTTCCGGCAGCGCCTGCGCGCTCCGCATGAGCACCGAAAACAGCAGCGTCACGCAGAGCAGCACACGCGACGCAGCGTATCGCCGGTCAGGCAATTGGCCTCGCATGCGACGGTGCTTCGCTATTCCAGGGCAGCGAGCACGCGTTGCACGAGCGCTTCCCGTTCGCCGGCCTCGCGGTACACCGCGTACACCGAACGCTCGATGTGCGGGGCGCTCCCGACCACGTGCAGGCTGCCATCGCGTGTGTGCGCTTCGACCACCGAAGCGGGCAGGAACGCGCTGCCACCCGTTTCGCGGAGCAGCTCCAGCGCCAGCGCGCCGAAGTCCACGTGCAGTGACGGCGTCGGCGCATCGGGGAACAGACGAGCGAAGCGCTGCGCGAAAGCGGTGCCCCAGTCAACGGCTATGTGCCCGGCCGCCAACGCTTCGCAGGCATCGGTGACGGGCTCCCGCGTCACGAGCACCAGCTGCATGCTGAGCAGCTCTTGAACAGTGACTTCCCCGGTGGTCGGCGCGTCGAATACGAATGCGACGTCCAACACACCGTCCAGAAGACGCCTCGTCAGCTGCTCCGAGATGTTGGCCTCGAGGCGCCAGGCCAGATCGGCGTGGCGCGTACGCAGCGCGGCAAAGCCACGCTGGATCAGCACCGGCCACAAATCGTAGAGCGCACCGACCGCGAGCACGGCCTGGTAGCGAGGCTCGAGGGCGGTTTCCTGGCGCGCGCGCTGCCAGGTATCGACGATGGATTGCGCATGGCGATAGAGCCTGAGGCCCGCATCGGTCGGTTCGATGGCGTTGCGCCGGCGGGTGAACAGCGGTGTGCCGATCGTATCCTCGAGCAGGCGCACGCGTGCGCTAACCGCCGATTGCGTAATATAGAGCCTTTCCGCCGCACGCCCGAAATGCCGCAGCTTGTAGACCTCCAGAAATGTACGCAGCAGCTGTATATCCACGGGTCGCGATTTCCTCGGGCGCTGGTCAAAGGCTCGTCAGCGCGCCGCTTACGGGCGTTAACGCCTGTGTGCGCATGATAACGGCATCTGGTTCCCGGCCTTCCTTCATACTTCTGCACCGCTCCAGGGTGCCCGTTAGTGCACAGCATCGCGGCAGGTAAAGCGGAGCCGCAGCTTGATCGAACGGCTGAAAATGGTAAACATAACAGACGTAGGGCCTATAACGAATGCAACACGCATCGACACATGCGGGTCTGGCGGCGCCGCAGGCGACATTCACTACGCAGGCACCGGAACATCCTTGCGATGGGCTGCCGGTGGACTGCCCGTTCTAATAGCATGCAGCAGTCATTGGCGATGCGCACACGGCTCGGCGTGCCGCTGATCTGCGCCGCACTGATGCTGTTGCCGGCCATCGTCAACGCCAGCGCGTGGAACAATCCCTACCCGCGCCGCGACGAGGGCCGCAACATCCTCTACAGTGCGTTCGCCGAACGGCCCAACCACCTGGACCCCGCGCGCTCCTACAGCACCAACGAGTCGGTGTTCACCGGGCAGATCTACGAGCCCCCGCTTCAGTACCACTACTTGAAACGACCCTACGAGCTGGTGCCGCTCACCGCGGAGGAAATGCCGCGGGCGACGTACTACGACGCGGCCGGCCGGCGTCTGCCCGCCGATGCCGACGCCGCCGCGATCGCCCACACGGTGTACGAGATCCGTGTCCGCCCGGGCATTCGCTACCAGCCCCATCCGGCACTGGCCCGGGACGAGTCGGGCGCGTTACGCTATGCGCGGATGAGCCCGGAGGATCTGGCGGAAATCTTCACACTGGCGGACTTCGCCGCCACTGGCACGCGCGAGCTGGTTGCCGCGGACTACGTGCACCAGATCAAACGCCTCGCCCATCCACAGCTGCATTCACCGATCCTCGGCGTCATGCGCAAGTACATCGTCGGCCTGGATGCGCTCAGCGCCACGCTGGAGCAGGCGCTGGCGCAAGGCGCCGGCGACGGTTTTCTCGACCTCGAACGTTTGGATCTGGCCGGTGCCCGCGTTGTCGACCGCTACCGTTACAGGATCGAAGTCAACGGCAAGTACCCGCAGATGCTGTACTGGCTCGCCATGCCCTTTTTTGCGCCGGTTCCGCCGGAGGCCGACCGCTTCTACGCCCAACCGGGCATGGCCGCGCGCAATCTGAGCCTCGACTGGTATCCGATCGGCACCGGCCCGTACCTGCTGGCGGTGAACAATCCGAACCGCCAGATGGTGCTCGCGCGCAACCCGAATTTTCGCGGCGAGCCCTATCCGTCGGCCGGCCAGCCGGAGGACGCCGCGCGCGGGCTGCTGGCCGATGCCGGGCGCACCATGCCCTTCATCGATCGAGCGGTATACAGTCTCGAGACGGAGGACATACCGTACTGGAACAAGTTTCTCCAAGGCTACTATGACAGCTCGGGGGTGCAGTCGGACAGTTTCGATCAGGCGATCAGGGTATCGGGCGGCGGTGACGCCACGCTGACCGACGAAATGCGCGCCCAGGGCATACGCCTGCTCACCGCGGTGGCGACCTCTGTTTTCTACGTCGGCTTCAACATGCTGGACGCGGTGGTAGGCGGTCAGGCAGAGCGCGCGCGCAAGCTGCGCCACGCGATTGCGATCGCGGTCGATTACGAGGAATACATCTCGATCTTTCTGAACGAACGCGGCGTACCCGCCCAGGGGCCTGTCCCGCCGGGTATTTTCGGGCATCGCGAAGGGCGGTTGGGAATCAACCCCTACGTGTATGACTGGGTGGACGGCGGGCCCCGCCGCAAGCCCATCGCCAGCGCACACCGACTGCTCGCCGAAGCCGGCTACCCGGATGGCATCGACAGCCGGACCGGGCAGCCCCTCTCGCTGTACTTCGACGTGACTGCCAGCGGACCGGACGACAAAGCGCGGCTCGACTGGTGGCGCAAACAATTCCGCAAGCTTGGCATCCGGCTGGTCGTGCGCAACACCCTGTACAACCGATTCCAGGAGAAAATGCGCAAAGGCACGGCGCAGCTGTTTCTGTGGGGCTGGGGCGCCGATTACCCGGACCCCGAAAACTTCCTGTTCCTGCTCGACGGGCGCAACAGCAAGGTGGGGGCCGGCGGCGTGAACGCCGCCAACTATGACGACCCCGAGTTCAATCGGCTGTTCGACCGCATGAAGCACATGGACAATGGACCGGCGCGCCAGCAGACGATCGACGCGATGATCGAAATCGTTCAGCGCGACGCGCCCTGGCTGTGGGGTCTGCATCCCAAGCAGTTCGGGTTGTACCACCAGTGGCATAGCAACACCAAGCCGCATCAAATGGCCAACAACACGCTGAAGTACCAGCGCGTCGATGCCGACCTGCGCAGCCGGCTGCGCGCTCAATGGAACCCGCCGCGGCTCTGGCCGCTGTGGGTCGGGGGACTGGTGCTGGTCGGTGGGTTGGTGCCCGGCGCGTGGAGTTACTGGCGCAAAGAGCACCTCGCCCAGCCATGACTGCCTATCTGGTTCGCCGCCTGCTGTATGCGATTCCGATCCTCATCGGCGTCAATCTGATTACGTTCACGCTGTTCTTCGTGGTCAACACGCCCGACGACATGGCGCATCTGCATCTCGGCGTCAAGCACGTCACTCCCGAGGCGATTGTCAACTGGAAGCGTGAGCGCGGCTACGACCAGCCGCTGGTTTACAACGCCGGTGGCGAAGGTATCGCAAAGCTGACCGAAACCATCCTGTTCAACAAGTCCATCAGTCTGTTCGCATTCCGTTTCGGCGCCTCGGACACCGGCCGCGACATCGGTTACGATATCCGCCAGCGCATGTGGCCAAGTCTCGCGATCGCGCTGCCGACCTTCCTGGTAGGCATCCTGGTCAACATCACTTTCGCCATGCTGCTCGCGTTCTTTCGCGCGACCTACATCGACGTGTGGGGCGTGGTGTTGTGCGTGATCATGATGTCCATCTCTACGCTTTTCTACATCATCGCCGGACAATACCTGATCGGTAAGCTGTGGCATCTGGTGCCGATATCCGGCTATGACACCGGCGTCGACGCCATCAAGTTCCTGGTACTGCCGGTGCTGATCGGGGTGGTGCACGGGATCGGCTCGGGAACCCGCTGGTATCGCACGATCTTTCTCGAGGAGATCAACAAAGACTACGTGCGCACGGCACGAGCCAAGGGCCTGTCGGAGCTTCGCGTGTTGTTCCGACACGTGCTGCAGAACGCCCTCATTCCCATTCTTACCGGTGCGGTGGTGGTGATCCCGTCGCTGTTCATGGGCAGTCTCATCATGGAAGCGTTCTTCGGCATTCCCGGACTCGGCAGCTATACCATCAACGCCATCAACCAGCAGGATTTCGCCGTGGTGCGCGCCATGGTCTTCCTGGGCGCGGTCCTCTATATCCTGGGGCTGATCATGACCGACATCGCGTACACGCTCGCTGATCCGCGCGTGCGCTTCGAGTAGGCTATGCCGTTCACACCCGTTGTTCTCACCACTGACGCCCTGCTGTTCCTGCTGCTCGCAGCCGCTGGCGGGTACGCATGGTACGCCCGGCGGCGGGAGCATCTGCGTGCGCCCTGGCGCCAGGTGGCTCGCAGTCGGCTCGGTATGATGGCCGCAGTAGTGCTCTGCGCTTACCTGCTCGTGGGCATTGCCGATTCTTTTCACCTGCGCCTGCGCATCGCACAACCCGACGCGCAGGCGGCGGTTCGCTACTCACCGGAAGTGCTGAGCTTGCTCGATCTCGCGACCGGACACCTGCGCGACGCGGTCGAGAAGACCTATTCCGCGCCGTTCGCTGCCACGCTGTACGTGCGCGAAACGGTGACCACGCCCGACGGAACCGTGGCGCGCGTCTACCCCCGTCTGCGCCACGCCGCCACCCACCTTGACGACCCCGAACGCCAGCGACTCGGTGACGTGCTCGCTACCGCGGCAACCGGCGCGCTTCAGGGTATCGCGCTCTGGGCGTTGGCCGTTGCGCTGCTGCTGTACGGGCTCGCACGCAGCGGCAGGGCACGCTGGCGGACAGTGCTCAGGCAAGTGGCGCGTGACGAACTCGCGGTGCCCTGGCGCCTGATGTTGATCACCGCGGGTGTACTGATCGCGGGCGCGTTCATGCTTGCCAACCTGAGCTTTACTTACCACGTATTCGGCACGGACAAGGTCGGCCAGGACGTTTTCTACCAGACCGTCAAGAGCATCCGCACCGGGCTCCTGATCGGCACGCTGACGACCCTCGTGATGCTGCCATTCGCCGTGCTCCTCGGTCTTGTCGCAGGCTACTTCGGCCGCTGGGTGGACGATCTGATCCAGTACCTGTACACGACCCTGAATTCGATTCCCGGCGTACTGCTCATCGCCGCGGGTATTCTTTCACTGCAGGTCTACATGGCCAATCACCCGCAGCGCTTCGAATCGTTCGCCGAAAGCGCCGATCTGCGTCTGCTGTTCCTGTGCCTGATCCTCGGCGTCACCAGCTGGACGGGATTGTGCCGCCTGCTGCGCGGCGAAACTCTGAAGCTGCGCGAGCTGGAATACGTGCAAGCCGCCACCGCTTTTGGCGTCCGTCACCTCGGAATACTCACGCGTCATCTGCTGCCGAACGTGATGCACGTGGTCTTCATCACGGTGGCGCTCGATTTCAGCGGGCTGGTGCTGGCTGAAGCGGTGCTGTCCTACGTCGGCATAGGCGTAGATCCGTCTATGAACAGCTGGGGCAACATGATCAACCAGGCGCGCCTGGAGATGGCGCGCGAACCCGTTGTCTGGTGGTCCCTGCTCGCCGCCTTCACCTTCATGTTCGCGCTCGTCCTGGCAGCGAACCTGCTCGCCGACGCGATCCGCGATGCCTTCGACCCGCGCCTGCGGAGCGTTCCGTGAGCGAGACGCAACCGCTGCTGCGCGTCGAAGACCTGCATACCGGCTTCGGTGTCGAAGAGCACATGGTTCGCGCGGTGGACGGCGTGACCTTCACGGTCAACCGGGGCGAGGCCTACGCGCTGCTCGGCGAGTCCGGTTGCGGCAAATCGATGACCGCGCTGTCGATTCTCAAGCTCGTGCCCATGCCGGCGGGACGCATAACGGGAGGACGCGTGTGGCTGGGCGACGAGGATCTGTTGCGCTACCCGGAGGTCGCCATGCGCCGGGTGCGCGGGCGTCGCGCGGCGATGATCTTTCAGGAACCTATGACCAGCCTCAATCCGGTGGTGACCGTCGGCGGCCAGATTGCAGAGACCGTGATGCATCACAGCCGGCTGAGCAGCGCCGCGCTACGCGCGCGGGTGCAGGAGTCGCTGTCCGCAGTCGGTATTCCCGATCCCGAACGCCGTGCTCGAGAGTACCCGCACCAGCTGTCCGGCGGCATGAAACAACGCGTGATGATCGCGATGGCGCTGGCGGCCCGGCCCGACCTGCTGATCGCCGACGAGCCCACCACGGCGCTGGACGTCACCACCCAGGCCCAGGTGCTGGAGCTGATCAGCGCCTTGCGGGACGACACCGGCATGGCACTGCTGCTGATCACGCACGACCTCGGCGTGGTGCGGGAAATGGCTGACCGGATTGGCGTAATGTACGCGGGCCACATTATCGAGGAGGCGCCCGCCGCGGCGTTTTTCTCCGCACCACGCCATCCCTACACCCAAGCGCTGTTCGAGTCGCTGCCGAGCGCCCGGCACCGCACCGCGCCGCTGGCTACCATCAAGGGCAACGTGCCCCGGCTCGACCGGGTCTTCCCCGGCTGCCGGTTCGCCTCCCGGTGCACGCACGCCTGGGAACTGTGCGAGACCCACGCACCGCGCTGGGTCGAAACCGGCGCCGGCCATGCAGTGCGCTGTCACCTCGCCGATCCGGCCGTCACTCGGCCTTCGCCGGTTATGCCGGAACCGCCAGTCAGTGCCGCACGGCCGGGCTCAACCAGTAAGGAGGCGGACAGGCAGGTCCTGGACGTGCGCGACCTCGCGGTACATTTCCCTGTCCGCCGCGGTGTGTTCAAGCGTATTGTCGGACACGTCCGCGCCGTGGACGGGGTGAGCTTTTCGGTCCGCCGGGGGCAGACGCTGGCGCTGGTGGGCGAGTCCGGTTGTGGCAAGACCACGGCGGGCAAGGGCCTCCTCCAGCTCATCGCGCCCACCCGCGGCTCGGTGATGTACGCCGGCAGCGAGCTCACGCGCCTGCGCGGCGAGGCGCTTCGGCGCCGCCGCGCCGAGTTGCAGATCATCTTCCAGGATCCCTTTTCCTCCATGAACCCGCGGATGCTGGTCGCCGATATCATCGAGGAAGGCATGCTCGCACAGGCGGTGGGCGCTAGCGCGGCCCAGCGCCGCCGCCTGATCGACACTCTGCTCGAGGACGTCGGCCTCCCGGCGGACGCCGGGCGGCGCTACCCGCACGAGTTCTCCGGCGGGCAGCGCCAGCGCATCTGCATCGCCAGGGCCCTCGCGGTGCGGCCGAGCCTCATCGTCTGCGACGAGCCCACCAGCGCACTCGACGTCTCCGTGCAGGCGCAGATCCTCAATCTGCTGAAGCGACTGCAATCGGAACACGGCCTCGCCTACCTGTTCATTACCCATAACATCGCCGTGGTCGCCTATCTGGCCGATACGGTAGCCGTGATGTACCTTGGCAGGCTGGTGGAGGAAGGCCCGGTCGAGGCGGTGCTGGAATCGCCGAGACATCCGTATACTCAGGCGCTGCTGTCGGCGGTGCCGGCGATCGATTCGCCCGGTGAACAACGGATTCGACTGGGTGGAGAACCGCCGTCACCGGCGAACCCGCCAGGCGGCTGCCACTTTCATCCGCGCTGCGCGCACGCGATGCCGGTGTGTCGAGAGCGGTATCCGCCGGTCGTCAGCTTTAACGGCGCCCATACAGCCCGGTGTTTTCTGTACGAATGACATGAGCCAGACAGTCGCAATCCGTCGGGTGTTCAGCCGCAGGTACGCTGCCGTGTGGGCGCTCGCCCTGACGGCAGCGAGCGCGATCGCCGAGCCCAAGGCCGTCTCCGGCTACATCGAGCGAGTTACGTTGTTTCCCGGCGGCCTCAACCTGCGCGCAAAAGTCGATACCGGTGCCAAGCACTCCTCGCTGAACGCGCAGCAGATCCGCAAATTCCGTAGAGGCAATGAGCACTGGGTACGCTTCGCCGTCACCAACAGCAAGGGTCGGTCGGTGGTGTTCGAGCGCCCGGTGCTGCGCAGGACCACGATCCGGCGCCACCACGGGCGCAAGCAGGAAAGACCGGTACTCACGCTGGGCATCTGCCTCGGCGCCACTTACAAAGAGGTGGAGGTCAACCTCGTCGACCGGACCGGCTTCAACTACCAGATGCTCATCGGGCGCAGTTTCCTCAGCGGCGACTTCGTCGTGGACGTGGACAAGAGCTTCGTGCTGCCGCCGGCCTGCCCTGCGCCACCGGCGCACGGCAGCTGATCGGGGCGCGCTGCAGGCCAGTTGTCCGTCAGCCGCCGCAGGGCGAGCACGATTCCAAGCGTATCTCCCACCGTATCGCCGGGTCGGCGCGATGCAGCATCTGGGCGCGTGATCATCGCTGCCCGTTCGATCACAAGCCCTGATCGAACAGGCCAAAAACTTTTGTTGTACAGGGTCGGAGGCCGGCCTTTTAATCGCGCCCCCGACGCCCGACATGGGGCGGCGAGCTACACGAACGAGGCCGGCATCATGACCAGCGCATTGACCAGCAAGACCTCGCTGCCGACGCTCAGCGCAGGGTCGCTCGATGACTTCATCCGGAGCGTCAGTCGAATACGCCTGCTCAGCGCCGCGCAGGAGCGGGAGTATGCGGTGCGCTGGCGTGGAGACGGCGACGTTGAAGCGGCACGCAGCCTCGTGCTGTCGCACTTGCCGCTGGTGCTTTCGACGGCGCGCGGGTTTCTCGGCTACGGCTTGCCTTACGCAGACTTGATCCAGGAAGGCACCGTCGGGCTTATGAAGGCGGTAAGACACTTCGATCCAGCACGCGGTGTCAGGCTCGCAAGCTATGCAGTGCACTGGGTACGCGCAGCGATTCAGGAGTACGTCCTGAGCAACTGGCGCCTGGTCAAAGCCGCGAAAACCAAGGCAGGCCGCAAGCTGTTCTTCAGCCTGCGATCGGTCAAACAGCACCTGGAATGGTTGAGCGAGCACGAGATCGAAGCGCTGTCCCACGCATTGGACGTCACACCGCAAGCGCTGCGCAGCATCGAGGCGCACCTTTACGGCAGCGATGTCAGCGCCTTGCCCGCGGGCGATCAGCCGGACAACGGTGAGGTCGCGCCGCGGCGGCGCGAGCTGATAGATGATTCGCCCGATCCGTGCGGCGTACTGGAGGATGAGCAGTGGAACACGCACCGACACCAGGCGCTGCGCGCCGCCATCGCCACGCTGGCGCCCAGAGACCGGGAGATCATCGAGCGCCGCTGGCTGTGTGAGGATTCGCTGACGCTGCGCGAGCTCGCGGAGCGGTTCGGTATCACAGCCGAACGGGTGCGGCAGCTGGAAAAGCGCGCAATGAGGCAACTCGCGTGCCGGCTACACGGCACCGTGGCTTTATCCGCCTGACCGCCGCTGGCGCCCCGGTGCGCGCGCGGCACGAGAATTCGCGCGCCTCAGTCGGGTGACACTTGCGCCTCGGATTCAACCACGCGCACCGGAAATGGTTCGCTGGCACTGCCCGCGTAAAGGCTGCGGTGCGGAAACGGGATCTCAATGCCGGCGGCGTCGAACGCGCGTTTGATCTCTTCGTGGATGGTGTTACGCAGCTCCAGGAAGTTGTCACGCGTGGCCCACACCGAGAACTGAATGTTCAGCGAGGATTCGCCGAAGCCCTGGAAGATGAACAGCGGTTTCGGTTCCTCCAGACAGAGCGGGTTGCTGTCCGCCACGTCAAACAGGACCTCGCGCGCGCGGGCAATGTCCTCCTTGTAGGCAATGCCAATCTGCAGGTCGTAGCGGCGGATGGGGAACCGGGTCAGGGTCTTGACCTCGCTCTTGATCACCGACTCATTGGGGATCCGTACGTACAGGTTATCGAACGTGCGTAACTTCACCGATAACAGGTCTACCGACAGCACTTCGCCTGTGGTGGTGCCGATGGTAATCACGTCGCCGACCACGAACGGCCGCTCGGCGAGCAGAAACAGGCCACTGATCACGTTTGAGGCCGAGGTCTGCGAGGCAAATCCAAGTGCCACTGAGGCAATGCCGGCGGCCCCGAGCAGCACGTTCAGACTGAAGCCCAGCTCGCGCAAGGCTGACATCAGAAACAGCGCGAGCACTACATAGTAGGCGCCGCGGCGCAGGATGAGCGTCTGATGTTCGGTCAAGCGCGCGGAACCGACGCGCGACGAGACGGCGCTCGCGAGGCGCGCAAGCACGAAACCCGCGACGATGTACGACGCCGCGCGGATGGCTGCGGCGACGCGCTCGACATTCAACCAGTCCAGATCCAAGGTCATCCATTCAGGCATGGCAAGGTCTCCTGTGAGTCAACCGAACAGCGCGGACAGCGCGCGCCGCAGCACGGGTTCATTGGACTTTTCACGCGGCCCGCTGACCGGCACGGCGCGTTCGACCTGCGACGGCAGTCCCCTGTCCAGGGTGAGCGAGGCCGCCGCCGTATCGCCTTCGCAGCGTACCTCGACATCCTGGGTCCACAGTGCATGTGCGCGATCTTCGAACAACGACAAGTAGGGCACGGGCAGACTGAGTCGTTCGAGCCGCAGGCTGCTCGCGGCTTCGTTGCTGATTCGTAAACACGTTAGGGCCCGGTGCATGCGCAGCACAACCTCTGCGATGCGCATGTGCCCACGGGTATGGCTCGCGTAACACAGCTCGCCGCTGCGGGTATTCCTTCCAAACCAGGTGTCCGACGGCCGCACGATGGGCAGTTCCAGCAGGCTCACGCCGGCGTCGCCGGCCTGAATGCCTACCCACAAGGGCGTGCTGATGAACAGCGTGGCGCTTTCTCCGGCCGGCAGCGTGAAGGGCGATACCGGACGCACGACCACCGACCGGTCGGCAAGCAGCGGTACGAGCACCAGAGACTGCTCGGTATGGCGGCACGCGTGGCGCTCGACGTTGTCCCAACCCTGCAACGTCTCGGGGCAATCAGCGACTGACCAGTTCGTCGCTTCCTCCTGCGTTTGTTCGCGGCGCCATGCGATGCGCCACTCGTCTGACAACCGGCGCACGGCGAGCTGGAGTTGCCCCAGCGTCCAGCACTTCGCTTCGCCGTCGGCAAGCGTGTAGTCGCCCCACCAGGTATCCGGGCCTCTTTCGCTAGTGCTCACGTCAACCGCGGCGCGATCAGTCCGGCCAGTCCGCAGACAGGCGGTGCACCCGCCGGCGCAGCTCGTCGATTTCTTCCAACAGCTCCAGCGCCAGCGCGGCACCCGGCAGATTCACCCTGAGATCGTTCTGCAAACGCAACGCCGTCTGCACACGTACGAGGTTCGCGCCGGTGAAACGCCAGTTGTCGGGGCCGCCACCGAGCGGCTCGACCACACCCTCCGCAACCATGTCGATCACCGTTTCAGCACTGATGCAACACGTACGGCAAACGTCGCTGAGGCTGAACTCGATGCGCTCGTCCAGCACCTGGACTGTCGTCAGGCGGATAACGGCCATCGCCTCAGGCCTCCAGTTCCGCGCGCGGATTCAGCGGCGCCGCCTCGGCGAGACGCCGGTACAGCGACTCCAGCTCGGGCGTGTCCGCGCCGGGCGTGACGATCTTCAGCACTGCGTACTGGTCGCCCGGCGGATTACCGGGTAGCCCGCGTTCTTTCAGACGCAGCTTGCGCCCGGTCTGCGAGCCCTTCGGGATTTTCAGATCCACGGCGCCGCCGAGGGTCGGGACTTTTACGCTCGCGCCCAGGGCGGCTTCCCAGGGCGTGACCGGCAGATCGAGATAGATGTCGCGCCGCTCGGGGCGAAACAGGCGATGGCGCAGAATGTCGACGATGAAGTACAGATCGCCCTGTGGCGCGCCGCCCATGCCCGGCGCACCCTGCCCGGCAACTCGGATGCGCTGCCCCTCGATCACGCCGGCGGGAATCTTGACGCTCAGAGTCCGATCCCGGGTCACGATGCGTCCTTTGGCGTCGAGTTCGGGGACAGCGAGACTGACCCTGCGCGTCGTGCCACGGTACGCTTCTTCGAGCGAAATCGTGACCCGCACCTGCCGATCCTCGCCCGGCATCTGGACGTTATGACGCGCGCCGCGCGAATGCCGTGCGGCTCCGCCGAACAGGGCATCGAAAAAGTCGCTGAAGTCCGAAGCGCCGGTGAACCCGCCGTCGCCAAAGACGAAGTCCCGCTCCCAGTTCGGCGGCGGCTGAAACTCTTCACCGGCCTGGCGCCCACTGGCGAGCCCGTCGTAGGCCGCGCGCTTTTCCGGATCCTTGAGCACCTCGTAGGCTTCGCCGACCTCCTTGAAGCGCGCCTCCGCATCGGCCTCCTTGCTCACGTCCGGGTGGT
Organism: Chromatiales bacterium; assembly: GCA_024644045.1. GTDB lineage: Bacteria > Pseudomonadota > Gammaproteobacteria > JAHELT01 > JAHELT01 > JAHELT01. Next base: position 16,921 of record JAHELT010000020.1, read on the forward strand.
ACTTGCGGGCGAGCCGCCGGTAGGCGCGCTTGATCTCGTCCTGCGAGGCGTCGCGCTGTACGCCGATGATCTCGTAGTAATCCTTGAACTTCATCGTTGTAATGCCGTGATCCTGGGTTTTGTGCAACCGTCGCGGGAGCAAGGGTGCGCTGCCGGCTGTCCGAATACCAGGAGATGGGGTGAACTCGACCCGGTTTCAAGGATCCGGAGTCGATTGGAGCGGCTGGCGAAGTCATTCCTCGTCGGGTTCCGGCCCCGCCAAGCGCAACCGGAACTCGAGTCGCCGGCCCGGTGTCAGGTACACCCGCACACCGACCTTGTTGCTGTCGTAATCCGGGTCCACCTCCACACTGGCTGCGGGCTTCGGCGCGGGGCTGTCCGCTTCCAGCACTTCGATCCCGTGGACGCTGGCAGGCTCGACGGGGATCTCGACCTCGATGACCTGTTGCGCCCCGTCTTCCGACAGGTAGGAATCGCGAACGACGGCACCGAGTTCGTCGCCCACGTGCCCAGGCTCATTGATCAGCACCCCGGTAGTACGCCCGGCAGTGGATTGGCAGGCGGCGGCGGCAACGACTGCGGTAACGACAGCGGCACGCGCCGCGATCGATAAACACGACCGGCAGCAACAGGCGATCCGGTACCGCCACCGCCCAGCGGGGACGCGGGTCGATTTAACAATGTCATTCATGCGCATTCAATCCACGACTACGCTGCGGGAACAATCATTCTTCGGTCACCGGCGCTCGCCGCGCGGCCGCCTTGGTCCTGGGGTTGCGTCCCGCGGGCTCGGTAAGCCAGTGGAGCATCCGCAGATTCGACAATCGCCGTCCGCGGTAGTTGGCGATCGACACGATAAGCGCGATCGTGAACAGGTGCAATTCCGGGTACCTGACGAGCGCATCGCCGAGCCGGCCGTTCAGGAACACCAGAAAGCACACCAGGCCGACGACGGCCGTCCACGCCAATCGCACGAGGGCCACGCGCAGGCCGTCTTCGTCCGCCACCGAGTAAACGCGGTCCACCAGGTTGGTGAGGATCACGATCGGCAACAGCACGACCAGCCCCGCGGCCACGTAATCGCCATACGCCATCAGCGAAACGCCCAGCACCATGCCGATTGCGACCAGTGTGAAAACGATGCTGAGGCGCGGGACGTGGGCGAGCCGCAGCCCCGGGAGCAACGCGCGTCCGCCGATACCGATGACTGTGACGACACCGACTACCACCGCCGCGGTCAGCCAGTCGACGTATATCGCAGCCATTGCCAGCAGCGTGGGCGAAAACGTACCGTAAGTGCGCACGCCGACGACGTTTCTCGCAAACGTGGTGATAAGCGCGCCCACCGGCAACAGCAGCAGCACCGCGAGGGCTGAACGCGTGTCGGGCGGCAGCCGCGTGAGATCCAGCACGTCGAAGACGTTCTTCTCGATGCCGCTGGATATCGCTGCCGGAATTGAAGCGCGGGTGATCACGTAGCGGGCCTGGGGACTGGCGCTTTCATCGATGCTGAAAACAGATTCGCCACCGCGCTTCACCGGGACATACTTACCGGGCAGGTCACCGGCGTAGCCGTAACGCGGATCGTACGGGCGCCACACCCCGTCCTCCAGCACCTCGACCCAGTGGTGCGGCACGGCCGCGTAGGTTTCTTCAAGTAAGAAGCCGGTAACGATGCGCGCGGGAATCCTGGCCGCGCGGCACAGCGCAGTCATGGCCCGGGCTCGCCCGAGCGCAGTGCCTTGGCGGCTGCGCAAAACCTCGACAACATCGTCGATTCTGCCTCGTGCATCGTGCCTGAGGCGCGTCGCGTACTCGTAAACAGCCTCGGTCAACGCCGCCGTGTCTGCATCACCGGCCAACTGGGCCAGCGCCGATTCAACCTCGACACTGTCTGCGGGTATGCTTGGCTCAGCGCGCAGAAACAGCTCGCGCTGATCGGCTGTGAGTTTCGCGGCTCTAGGTACATTCGATTGCCGTGAACGCGGGCTCAGATGGATGTTGAACTCGGCTGTGACCGTGAAAGCGCCTGCCCGTTTGGTAACCGCCACGATCGCGCGCGAATTTTGCGCAACCTTCAAGCGTTGCAGTCGCAGGCCGCTGTGCGTCAGCGACTGACCGTAGACTCTGGCGTAGGCGGTTTCCCACGGCGGCGCCACTTCGAGGACGACGCCCGGCTTCGATGCCCGAAAATCAATCGTCCACTGCAGCAGCCAGGCACTGTCGCCGGAGGCGAGGCCGCCCCCCGCCACCAGAGTGCGTGCCACAAGCGCCACCAGGCCCGCGCCCGCGAGGGCAGCGATCGCCCATGTGTAGTTCTTGGCGCGTTTAGAGATCACCTGGCCAGAGAATTCCTGCGTCTTATTGCGCACCATTCTGGCACAAGAAACGGTGGTTCGGCAGTGCCACTGTGAGGCTGCCTTCGCCCATGCACCCAGCTCGGAAATCGGGCTCGACCGACAACGATCATGGCAATGAAGTTGCCTGTCACACGTGCAGATAATCTGATCGCTGCGCGCTTACGACAGGAACACTTCACCGTGGAACAGGGCCATTCGCGCATCGCTGTACGACCCTGGTGCAGCATTGCGGCACACGGAGTTCGCCGAGGCGATGACGAACCGGGTGCCGCACAGTAATCCGTACCCATGCGCAGCGCTGGCGCGAATCATCCCGGCTTGATCACTGGCAAAGGTCAGTCAAGCGCCGAAGCGAGCGGCACCTCACCTTCGGCAAGCGTTGGAACCGCCGCACGCAACACATCCTCGATGCGCTCGACGAACACGAACTCGAGCTGGCTGCGCACCGGTTCCGGCAGGTCTTCGAGGTCCCGGCGGTTCTCTTCGGGCAACACGATGCGCAGCATACCGGCGCGGTGTGCAGCCAGGACTTTCTCCTTGATCCCACCGACCGGCATTACCAGTCCGGAAAGGGTGATCTCGCCCGTCATCGCCGTGTCGGTCCTGACCGGCTTTCCCGAGTAAGCGGAAGCCAGCGAGGTGACGATCGTAACGCCGGCAGAGGGCCCGTCCTTCGGGGTGGCCCCGGCCGGGACATGAATGTGTACGCCGTTCGCTTTGAGCACGTCGCGGTCGATATGCAGATCGTCGGCGTGACGCCAGACGTAGCTGCGCGCGGCTTTCGCGGATTCCTTCATGACGCTGCCGAGTTGACCGGTCAGGGTAAGGCCGTCGCCGCCGGCGAGCAGCACGGTCTCGACGTACAGTACTTCGCCGCCACTCGGCGTCCAGGCGAGACCGGCGGCCACGCCCGGCTCGAGCGCCGCACGCGCCGCTTCCCGGGAAAAGCGTTCGGGACCGAGCAGGTCCGCAAGCTGTGCGACTTCGAGGCGTCTCGCACCGCCGTCGCCTTCCACCACTCGGGTTGCGACCTTGCGCGCCAGCCTTCCCAACAGGCGCTCCAGCTCGCGAACCCCTGACTCACGCGTGTAGCGGCGTATGACGTGTAGCAGCGCCTCGTCGGTCAGCTCGAGCTGCTCGCCGGTCAAACCCGCTTCGCGCAGCTGCCGCTCGATGAGGTAGCGCCGCGCGATCTCGCGTTTCTCCTCGTCGCTGTAGCCGGGAAGCCGCAGGATCTCCAGGCGGTCCAGCAACGGCGCCGGGATCGAATCCAGAGTGTTAGCGGTCGTGATGAACAGCACCTTGGACAGATCGAACGGCAGATCCAGGTAGTTGTCATTGAACTCGACGTTCTGCGCCGGGTCGAGGATCTCCATCAGCGCCGCGGCGGGATCGCCGCGGAAGTCACGCCCCAGCTTGTCGATCTCGTCCAGCATCAGCAGCGGGTTCTTCGAGCCCGCCCGGCGGATCGCCCGGATGATGCGTCCCGGCAGTGCGCCGATGTAGGTGCGCCGGTGGCCCCGCAGCTCGGCCTCGTCGTGCAGGCCGCCCAGGCTGATCCGCTCGAAAGCGCGACCCAGCGCTCTGGCGACCGACTGACCAAGCGAGGTCTTGCCCACACCGGGCGGGCCGACCAGGCACAGAATCGGCGCTTTCGCGTTCGGGTTTAGCTTCATCACCGCGAGGTGCTCGACGATGCGTTCCTTTACCTCTTTAAGGTTGAAATGGTCTTCGTCGAGAATACGCCGCGCGCGCTCGAGGTCCAGGTTGTCCTCGGTGACGTGCAACCAGGGCAGCTCGAGAATCAGCTCCACATAGGTCCGGGTAAGCTGGTAGTCGGGCGACGCCGGGGACATGCGCGTCAGACGCGCGAGTTCCTTATCGGCCTCGCTGCGCACCAGCTCAGGCAGTTCGGTGCCGCGCAGGCGCTCGTTCAGCTCAGCGACGGCGGCTTCCTCGGGACTCTGCTCGCCGAGCTCGGACTGAATGGCTCGCAGCTCCTCGCGTAACATGCGCTCGCGTGCGTCCTTGCTCACCTGCGACTGCGCCTTGGTGGCAATGTCGCTGCGGACTTCGAGCACCTGCACTTCATGGGTAAGCCTTTCATGCAGCAGCCGCAACGCCTCGCGCTGGCTGGCCGCTTCCAGCAGTGCCTGCTCCTGGTCCAGCGCCAGGGGAATCAACCCGGTGAGCACATAGGCCAGGTGCAGGGGTTTTTCCATGCCCGCGACCAGCTGCGGCAGGTTAACCGGGCTCTGCGGGTGCGCGAGCTCGATCGCCCGGCTCGCCAGTTCCTGAACCTCACGGTGCAGAGCCTCGACCTCGGCGTCCAGATCGGCGGGTTCCTCGAGCAGCTGCAACCGGCAGTTGAGATACGGCTGCTCCAGGATCACGCCGGTGCGGCGCACACGGGCGGTGCCCTGCACAATCACGTGGATATGCCCGTCGCCGCGCCCCATCCGTTTGACGACGCCCAGCGTACCCACCTCGTAGAGATCGTCGGGAGCCACATCCTCGTCTTTCTGCGCATCGCGCTGGGCAAAGATGGCGATCTGCTTGTCCTCGCTCGCCAGCGCCGCTTCCACCGCCGCCAGCGAACGCGCGCGCCCGACTGACAGCGGCGTCGTCTGATACGGAAACAGCACCGTGTTTTTCAACGGCAGCACCGGTGCGGTGATCTGTGTCTGTTCGTTCATGGCCTGCGGGTCACCGTGTTGAGTCGCACGAAGAACATGCCGTCCTGTGTGTCCGTCGAAATGCTTGCCCCCTCTGCATCGCAGGGCAGCTCCAGGGTGCGCTCGAATCGGTTGTAGACGATCTCCATGGAATAGGCCTCGCGAGCCTCGATGGCACACCGATCGCAGCGCTTACCGCGAATCGTGAGCTGGCGTCCCGTCACGCCCCACTGAACGTCTTCACGGCGAACGCCGGCGAGCTCGAACTTGACGACCCATCCCTCGCTGTCGCGGTAGATATCCGCGGAGGGGTGCCAGGCGAGCCGCAGCTCGCCGAACTCGGCAAGCCCCGGAAAGCGGGTCCTGAAAAGGCCGGGTAAAGTTACACGACGCATGACAAACAGCGCTTGCGCGATTCCGATGCATTGACCATGCGCTGAAAGTGGTGGCGCACAGGGTGCACTTCAAGTACCGGGCTCACACCGGCCGCCAGCGGCGTTCTGGCACGCCGCCGGTGCAACGCTTGTTGCCGCCAAAGATCACGATCAGCAGCGGTGATCGAGACGATCAAAACATTTCGCCGGCCGCACCCTGGGCAGGGTGTAAAAGTCATAGTCGCAAACCGATGTTGGTGGCAGGCGCCACGGCGCCTCGACGAGTGTTCAACCGCTATGGAGCGAACGGACCGGGCCATGAAAAAGCACCTGAATCATGAACGTAAGGGGCGGCAATACCCGCTGCTGTCGTGGGACGATGTTATGGACGATGAAGATACGCTGCCGGAGCAGATCGCGGAGACGCGTTACCCGCTGGCTCGCAAGGCGCGGCGCGCCGCGCGGATTCGCCGGGCCATCGAGCGCCATCGCGAGCGCAAGATGCTCCGCGTGTTGATCGCCGACGGGTTTTCCGATACCCGGAATGAAGCTGGCCGCGAGTATCGGCACTAGGGAACCTCTGCAAAGCTGAGGTTCCCTTCGGCACAGGGACGTGCCGACGAAATCGACGACTTTTCAAGTTGTTGATTTCGAAACCAAAGCGAAAATCACACTTTTCGCTTTGCGTTTCTCTGACAAGTCATGGATGACTTGTTCAGAGCTTCCCTAGCGCGAAAAGCGTCCGACACACGCGCCGGGACCAGCCGGCAAGCGCGCAGATCCGTAGACCGCCCGGCACGACGGTGCGGACGAAAGCGGCGGCGCATGGGATGCGTCAGCTTCGATGCCGAGCCGTGCAGCGCGGCGCAGTCGCTGACGGCGCCAAGGTCTTGAATCTTCCCCCTGCCGACCCGACATGGACAGTGGCGAAGCTTCGCTGCGCTGCGCTCCGGACCGCGTTTGTCCGGCGTGCGCCGGGGGGACGCTCGGCGCAGGAGGTAACTGATGTACACGCGTATTGCCGGGCCGTTCGCGGCCCTAGCGATTGCAGGCGCCGTCGTTGCAGATGATTTCCTCAGCTACGACGTCGACAAGGACGGGTTTCTGACCAACGAGGAAACCTCGCTTATCCAGGCGTTCGACTTTGAAGCCGCTGACCGCGACCGCGACGGGCTGGTGGATGCCACGGAGTTCGATTACCTCGTGGTCCGGCAGCAGGTTCCGGCAGTGAATCTGGAGACCGACATAACGGTCGACCCGGAAGAATCCCCGGCTTCGCGCCTGGCACTCGACCCGGAAGAGCCCGCCGCTTTGGAAAGCACAGACTAGCGCTGTCAGAAAAAGCACCCCAGCACGTGGCCCAGGGGACAACGCGCCGCCGGTTCCGCACACGAAGGGGTGCGACCGGCGGCCACCTCACTCACTGTCAATGGCGCCAGTTGACCGGAGCGCGCGCATAATCGATCGTTAAACCGTTCACGCTCAGCCGCACCCCCGGCAGGGCCCGGAACGCGACAGAACAGACAATAACTTGCATATTGCAGCCACTGATTGCACTTCCCGGGAGTAAGCACAATGGACTCAACCGAGACGACGCCGGCAACGACGTATGAGATCTGGCTCAAAGCGTTGTGGACAACCTACCGGGAGCTGGTCGAGGCCACGGGCGCGCTGGTGCCGAACCTCGTCAGCGCCGTGCTCGTTCTTTGCGGCGGGTGGGCGATCGCCTGGTTGAGCCGATTTGTGATTTTGCGCGTGGGCAGAAGTCTCGACCATCTGTTCGAGTTTGCCAAGCAGCGCACGGGGCAAAGCCTGGTCGAACTGCGCTGGCCGCTGTCCCGCATCCTCGCCTACTCGGTCTACTGGCTCGTGATTCTGTTCTTTCTCACCGTCGCCGCCAGCGTCCTGGAGCTACCGGGCGTGGTGGAACTGTTCCGCAGTGTGCTTTTGTATCTGCCGCTGGTGTTGTTCGCGGGTATCGCGCTGTTCCTGGTGTATCTCGCGAGCGGGTTCGTTGGCGATCTGACCGAGTCATCCGCGGGACGCGCCGGGTTCGCGAACGCCGCCGGCATGGGGCGCCTCGTACGTATCGTGATCGTCGCACTGGCACTGATCATCGCGATCGGCCACCTTGGCGTCGATACTACCCTGCTCGTCAACATCGCCACAGCGATCGCCGCGATGGCACTGGCCGGCGCGGCGCTGGCGTTCGGCATCGGCGCTGCCGGCGAAGTGAGCAACATCGTCGCTTCCCGCCACGCGCGTCGACACTACCGGGTGGGCCAGCGTGTGCGTATCGGCGACATCGAAGGCGAAATCGTCGGAATCACGCGGGGCGCCCTGCTCATCGACACGCAAGACGGGCGCACGCTGGTCCCGGCACGGTTGCTGAGTGAAACGGTGAGTGTTCTGCTGGAGGAGGACGCTCACAATGCTTAGTCGCATCACGCTCGATTTCATGGCGGCTCACCCGGCGGAGGCGGCGCAGCTGCTGGAGCAACAAGCGCCGGAACGACTTACCGGGTTCGTCACGCAGATCGACCCTGGGACGAGTGCCCGAATAATCGCGCACATGACGCCCGAAGTTGCGGCCGCATGTCTGCGCGCCGCGGAAAGTGCGGTGAGCGTGGCGATCCTCAGCGCATTGCCCGTGTATCTGAGCAGTGCCCTGCTGCGCCGCATGCCGAAAGCGGCGCGCAATGTGCTGCTCGACCGGCTGCCAGGCAAGCTCGCGGTGCCGCTGCGCCTGGTGTTGGGTTTCGCGACGGACACCGTCGGTGCTCACGCCGACCCGAATGCGTTGGCGGTCGGTCAGGACGCAACGAGCGGATCGGTGATCGCGCTTGCCCGGCGGGCACCCGAATCGCTGCGAAAGTACGTGTACGTCCTCGACGCACGACAGCGGCTGATCGGTACGGTGGATGCGCGCGAGTGTTTTCTTGCCAACCGCACGACCAAGATCCGCGCCCTTGCAGCAGACGATCCGACCACGCTGCGCGCCAGAGCAACGCTGACGGAGGTGGTCGACGAGCCCGCCTGGGAGCAGTTCAACGTGTTGCCGGTCGTCGACCGCGGCGATGCTTTCATCGGCGCCCTGACCCGGCGGATGCTGATTCACGCGCTCAGATCACGCAAGGTCGAGCGCGCAGCGGAAGCATTTACCGAGACCGCCGTGAACCTCGCGGATCTTTACTGGGACGGCGCAACGTCACTGATCTACCGGAGCGACAAATGACCACCACGCAAGCCGGGGATCGGGCTATCGAGCAGAAGCTGCTGGAGGGATTTTTCGCCCGCCATCCGGGGGAGGCGATCAGGCGCCTGGAAGCGGTCACGAGCGAGGAGGCAGCCGAGCTGCTCAGCGCCCAGCCGCTGGAGACCACCCTGGCCGTCTGGGAAGGCCTGTCCCCGGACGTCGGTCAGGCCGTGTTGCAGCGTCTCCCGGAGGAACGCGCGAGCGACGTTCTGGCGGGTATGGAACCGATGCGCGCCGCGCGTTTACTTGCCGGGCTGGACGCGAAGACGCGGGAAGCGTTTCTCGCGCACCTGCGCGCGGGCGCCGCCGCGGAGATACGCACGGTGCTGTCCTACCCAGCGGACCGCGCCGGTGCCTACATGGACCCGCGAACGCGCCTGTTCCGGCCCGAGATGACCGTGCGTGAGATCATCTCGCGCCTGCGCGCCGATCAACGACCTGGACGCCGCGGGTTCTTTCTCGTCGACAGTCACAATCGCCTCACCGGCTGGGTGGAAATGCAGTCCATCGCGCTGGCGGGGCCGTCGCGCACCCTCGGCGAGCTTGCCGTGCCGGCCGTCACCTACGTCGATGCCATGGCCAACCGCGACGAGGTGGTGGAGAAAATGGAGCAGTACCGACTGAGCGAACTCGCGGTGCTCGACTTCGACGGACGGCTGATCGGCGTCATTCGCTACGATGCCCTGCTTGCCGCGGAAAAGGAGCAGGCCAGCGTCGGCATACAGACCATGGTCGGCGTGAGCAAAGATGAGCGCGCCCTGTCCAAGTTCCCGTTCGCGGTTCGTAAACGTCTGCCCTGGCTGCAGATCAATCTCGCGACTGCGTTCCTGGCCGCCGCCGTAGTCGGGCTGTTCGAGGAAACCATTGCGAGCGTCACCGCGCTGGCCGTGTTGCTCCCGGTTGTCGCGGGGCAGTCTGGCAACACCGGCGCCCAGGCGCTCGCAGTTACCATGCGCGGGCTGGCGCTGCGCGAAATCGGCGCCAGTCACTGGCGCCAGGTTGCGTGGAAAGAACTCAATGTCGGCCTCTGGAACGGTATTGCAGTGGCACTCACCACCGCCCTCGGTGTGTACCTATGGAGCGGTTCCACCGGCCTGACGCTCATCATCGGCGTCTCCATGGTGATGTCCATGGTGATAGCCAGCGTCGCCGGCGCCGGCATTCCCATCGTCCTGACGCTGTTGAAACAGGACCCGGCTCAATCGTCGTCCATCGTCTTGACTACCGTGACCGACGTGGCGGGGTTCTTCAGCTTTCTCGGCATCGCCACGCTGCTGCTGGGCGCGATCTAGTGTAGGATGCGGCGCCGTGGCGTTACGCACCGTGCCCGAGTGCCGGGATCAATGGGGCCATTGATCCCCCCCTTGATCCCTGAGCACCAACACACCTTCGCCTGGAATTGAACCCGATGGACACTTCGCTATTCACCTTGACGGCAGTGGTGCTGCTGCTGGGGGCCAACGCTTTTTTCGTGGCGGCCGAGTTCGCGCTGGTCAAAGCGCGCGGCTTCCGCATCGAAGCGCTGGCACTCGAAGGCGGCCGCGCGGCGGGCATGACCCGGCGCATCCTCGGCCGTCTGGAAGCTTATCTGGCCGCCTGCCAGCTCGGCATCACCATGGCCTCGCTCGGCCTGGGCTGGATCGGCGAGCCCGCCGTAGCCGCGGTGCTGGAACCTGTGTTTCTTGACCTGGGGCTCCCGGACCGGCTGTTGCACACGGTCTCTTTTATCATCGGCTTTATCATCTTCTCCTCGCTGCACATCGTGGTCGGCGAGCAGGTGCCGAAAACGTTTGCGATCCGCAAACCCGAGCCGGTTTCGCTGTTGTGCGCCTACCCGCTGCATGCGTTCTTCGTGCTGATGTATCCGCTCAACTGGGCGCTGAATCGCGCCTCGGGCGCGATCCTGAGCCTGTTCAAGGTCGACGAGGCGACGCATGGCGACGTGCTCACCGATGAAGAGCTGCGCGGGCTGATCACGGTCTCCAAGGAGCACGGACACATCGCCGAGGACAAGGCCGCCATGCTCGCCAACCTGTTCGCGTTCGATGAACGCACCGTCGGACGCGTGATGATTCCCAGGGGCGACGTGCAGATGCTGGTCGTGAACGGTGAGCCGGACGACAACGCACGGGTCATGCTGGAGACTCAGCACTCGCGTTTCCCGGTGGTCGAGGACGTGCGCGGCAATCCGATCGGCATGGTGCTCGCCAAAGAGCTATTCGGTGCCGTGCTCAACGGCGAGACCCTGCCCTGGGGACGGCTGAAGGAGTTCGTCCGCGAGCCGCTGTTCGTGCCCGAGACGCTTCGCATTGCACAGCTCTTCGACACGATGCGCGCTGCCCGCCTGCACATGGCTTTCGTGGTCGACGAGTACGGCGACTTCGTCGGCCTGGTGACGCTGGAAGACCTGCTCGAGGAAATCGTCGGCGACATCGCGGACGAAACCGACGAAGTCGAGACGGAGTACACGATCAGCGAGAGCGGGGACGGCTGGGAGGCGCACGGACTGGCGCCGCTCGGCGACGTGCAGCGGGTGACCGGCATGAACGTACCGCACGAGCTCGATGCAAACACCCTGTCCGGGTTGTTCATCCAGCGTCTGCGCCGGATGCCGCAGCTCGGCGACCGCCTGGACGAAGACGGCTTCGAGCTGACGGTCACGGGGGTCGAGGAACAGCACGTCGCCTCGGTTAACATAAAGGCATCCGCGCCGCCGGCGGAAATGCAGCCCGACGAAGCCTCGGACGGGCCGCAAACCGATAACTGAGCGGCGTGGTCGAGCGCGGCGTCGACCGGCTCAACCGGAACGCTGACCCTGAAGCTACCACCCCGGAGGACGTCCGATGCCAGAGTTCCGCACTGAGAAAGACACGCTGGGCGAGGTGCAGGTGCCCGCGGCCGCGCTGTACGGTGCCCAGACACAGCGCGCGGTCGAGAACTTTCCGATCAGCGGCACGCCCTTGCCCGGACGCTTCGTTCGCGTGCTCGGCTTGATCAAGGCCGCCGCCGCCCGCGTGAACGCCGAGCTTGGGCTGCTGGAGCCCGAGCTGGCAGCAGCGATCGAAGCGGCCGCCGACGAGGTCGCTGACGGTCGCCACGACCGCGAATTTCCGATCGACGTGTTTCAGACCGGGTCGGGCACCAGCACCAACATGAACGCGAACGAGGTGATCGCCAACCTGGCGACCCGGCGCCTCGGCACAAGCGTGCATCCCAACGACCACGTCAACCTCGGACAGTCCTCCAACGACGTGATCCCGACTGCGATTCACGTGGCCTGTTGTCTGGAAGCGCAGCAAACACTGCTCCCCGCCATTCAGCACCTGGAAGCAGCGCTCGAGAGCAAAGCGCGGGAGCTCGGCGACCTGGTCAAGACCGGGCGCACCCACCTGATGGATGCCATGCCGCTCAGCCTCAGTCAGGAGATGGGCGGGTGGTGCGAGCAATTGATCAAGGCGCGCGCCCGCATCTCATCGGCAACCACGCGCATGCACCAGATCGCGCTGGGCGGCACCGCAGTCGGCACCGGCATCAACACGCACCGCGAGTTCGGCCGCCGTGTCGCGGACCTGCTGGCAGCGCGCACGGGTGTGGCGTTCGAAGAAGCCGCCAACCATTTCGAAGCGCAGTCGAGCATGGACAGCGCGGTGGAACTGAGCGGGCAGTTGAGAACCCTGGCCGTCAGCCTGACCAAGATCGCCAACGACCTGCGCTGGATGAACTCGGGTCCCAGCGCCGGTCTGGCCGAGATTCGCCTGCCGGCGCTGCAACCGGGGTCGAGCATCATGCCGGCGAAGGTTAACCCGGTGATTCCGGAGGCCACCCTGATGGTATGCGCCGAGGTGATCGGGATCGACACGGCGGTGGCGATCGCCGGCCAGGGCGGAAACTTTCAGCTGAATACGATGCTTCCTTTGATCGCGAGCAACCTGCTGCGCGCTCAGCGGCTGCTCGCCAATGCGCTGCACCTGATGGCGGACAAGGCCGTGGGCGGACTGACTGCCAACACGCAGCGGATTGCCGACACACTGGAGCGTAACGCCATTCTGGTTACCGCGCTCAACCCGATCATCGGCTACGAGCGTGCCGCAGAAATCGCCAAGCAGGCGGCCCGGGAGGGGCGCAGCATCAAGGACGTCGCCGCCGGGGTGAGCGGCCTGAGCCGCAAACGCCTGGATGAGCTTCTCGACCCGCGCAGGCTGACCGAAACCGGGTTCAGCGACGCATGATACCGTCTGCACGTACCGCTACTGCCAACCCGTTCAAGATGGCGGCGCAGCTGCCGGCTCCCTTGAACGGTGGCCGATGCGTCCGGTTTCGCGGGCCGAGCCCCTGATGCCCTGGACGCTGGGTTTCGCTGCCGGCGCCGTGTTGTTCACCATCCAGCGACGAAATCATTCCCGAAACCCAATCGCGGAGGTCATCCGGATCTGGCGACCTTCTCGCTGCTCGGCGGGTTCGTCGTCATGATGTTTCTGGACGCAACCCTGGCGTAGCAGTGCCGCGGCGCGGCGGCCCTGAGCGTGGCTCACTCTGCGAAGGCGCGCGCCAGCTCGTCGAGCTTCGCCTGCTCCGCCTTCGAGGTCCCATGAACCCCGAGAATTCCGCCGGCCGCTTCAGCGACACCGCGCGCAGCACCTATGATCTCGGTGCGGAGCTGTTCTCGGGCCTGCTCATCGAGCGTGGCGCTGAGCGCCGCAACGTACTCTGTCCACGTCTCAACCAGGCGCGGCGACGGACGCTCCGTCAACCAGCTTTCGAGCAACTGGTGAGCAGGTCCCCGCTGTTTCAGTTTCGCGACCCTCCGTGCCGCCGCCAGGACCGCTTCGCGCTCCTTGTCATCGACGCGGCCATCTGCCCACGCCGTTTCGACCAGCGGCACAAGCCTCAGCGCCGCGAAGGTTTCTGCGGAAATATCGAGGGCCAGCAGATGTTCGAGTACGCCCGCGTCATCGACGCCCGACGCTTCAGCGAGCGCTTCACGCTTCGAATCGTGCGACTCCTGCTCGCGCAATGCGCGTTTGAGCTGCTCGTTCTGCCGGGCAAAGAACTCTTCCTCCAGAGCCGCGCGCCGCTCGCCCAAAAACTCTTTGTTCACGTGCTTAGACCTCGCTGAAACGCTCGCAGCAACACTGCTGTTCACGCTATAGAGTCAGGACGAAGGGGGTAAATTCAAGTGCCTGCTCACGTCAGCGAAGCGTTTTGCGCCTGATGCGGCACTTGATTTCGTACGTCCAGACCTTATTTGAAGGGTGTCGGCCGGCCGCGGCGAGTCAAGCGCAGGCCGGCGCTCAGCAAAACACGGTTCAGGAGCAGCACATGGCTATACGTTACGATCCCTTACAGACGCTTTCACAGATGCAGCGCGACATCAATCAGCTTTTCGAGCGCGGCGCGCCCGGTACGCCCGGCACGCCCGAGCACGCCAGTGACTGGGCGCCGGCGGTGGACATCAGGGAAGAAGACGCACGCTTCGTCATCCACGCCGACGTACCCGGGGTCAAGCCGGACGAAATCGAAGTGACCATGGATCAGGGTGCGCTCACCATCAAGGGTACGCGCGCCGCGGAGTCACAGGAGGCGGCTCAGGGGTACACGCGGCTCGAGCGCGTGCGCGGCACCTTTCTGCGCCGCTTCATGCTGCCCGATACGGCCGATGAGGACCAGGTGACGGCCCAGACCCGGGACGGCGTTCTGGAAGTGGTGATTCCCAAGCGTGCCAAAGCGCAGCCCAGAAAGATCACAGTACAAGGTTGAGAACAGGGACTCCGGCAGGAAGGGCATGCGCCGTTCCTGAGTCACCGCACCACAGGAGTTACGAAATGTTGAATGAACTCAAAGCCGGCTTGAGCCGTGCCTGGGAAAGCGTTGCCGAGGGCTGGACACAGCTGCAGGAACGGGCCGGCGAGGCGCTCACGCGCTTCTACCCGGCACAGTCTGACCGGCCGGAGGCCGCGGCCGAAGAACGCACGGCGCTGCGCGGAGCTCGCTGGAGCCTGCTCGCCGCCGAAGTCAGGGACGATGACGGCGAGATCCTGGTCAAGCTCGAGATACCGGGGATGGATCCCGACGACTTCGAGATCGAGGCGCGCGACGGTCACCTGATCGTGCGCGGGCACAAACGCGTCGAGCGGGAAGAAAAACGCGGCGACTACTACCTGATGGAACGGGCCTACGGCAGCTTTCAGCGCGTTGTGCCGTTACCAGCAGACGTCGACGATGCACAAGCCAAGGCACAGTACTCGCGCGGGGTCTTGAGCGTACGACTGCCCAAGAACGCACGTGCCAAGACGCGACGCATCGAAGTAAAGCGCGCCTGATGCGTGACTGATTGCGCCGACACTGGGCACGCTCCGGAGGCACGACGTTGAACCTGACGCCCGGTCAAGACCGCACCATACA
This sequence comes from Chromatiales bacterium, assembly GCA_024644045.1. GTDB lineage: Bacteria > Pseudomonadota > Gammaproteobacteria > JAHELT01 > JAHELT01 > JAHELT01. The sequence continues at coordinate 31,988 of JAHELT010000020.1, forward strand.
GCCTGGGGTTCAGCCTGCAGAGCCCCGGTGCGATGAATGCAATCAGCCCATTCCCGCGGGCGTGGCACCCATCTGGGACGTGCTGTTGAGCGCGATGTTCTGCAGCACGCAGTGCCACTGGCTTTACCGGAGCAGACGCTCCGCCGACGTCAAGCGCCAGGCCATTCGATAGCAGCGGCGTGCGGGTGGCGGTCGCCGGCCTTGGATGCGGCGGGCGATGCGTGCAGACTCGCGCGGCATGATGATAAGGAATGCTCTTGGGCATCGCCCTCGGGTGTCGCGCGGGCCGATCAGCGTCGCTTCAAAGCTACTGCTGTTGCTGAGCATGGCACCGATGGCGTTCTCTGTCAGCGCGGCCGTGCGTCTGGAGCTCGAAGGGCTGCAACAGCAGCCGAACCTCGCGAGCCAGCTGCTTGCGTTCGTTGGCACGCCGCCGGACGAGGGGGAAAGCGCTTTGCGTAACTTCGTGCGCAGCCTGGAGACTCAGGCGCGCAAAGCACTGCAGGCCGTCGGTTACTACGACGCCGATATCGCCGTGCGTCGCGAGCAGCGTGACGCGGACACCGCCGTGATCATCGCGGTCACACCCGGCAAGCCGGTGAGCCTGCGGGAGATCGATATTCGCATCGACGGCGAGGCGCGTTCCGACGACACGTTCCAGCGCGCGCTGGAGGAAACCCGGCTGCGTCCGGGCACGGTGCTGGATCACGGGCGCTACGAACGCTTCAAGGACCGCCTGGTGGACCTCGCACAAAGGCGCGGTTACTTCGACGCAGCGTTCACCGTGCATCGGGTCACGGTTGAGAGCGCCGAGCACGCGGCGGACATCGAGCTGCACTTCGACAGTGGCATCCGCTACGCGTTCGGCCGGACCACGTTTGACGAAGCCCCGATAACGCCCGAGCTGTTACCGCTGTGGCTGCCATTCGAGCCGGGCACGGCGTACGACGCAGAGCTGGTGGCCAAGGGCACCACCGAGTTGCTCGAGACCGGATACTTCAAGGGTGTGCGGCTGATAACGCGCCGCGACGAGGCCGCCGACGGCCAGGTGCCCATACACGTCGAGCTGACGGCGGCACCACCGAACACCGTCGGTCTGGGTATCGGCTTCGCGACCGACACCGGTCCTCGGGCGCGTGCCACCTGGGAGAAACCTCACGTGAACGACCAGGGGCATTCGCTGCGAGCGGAACTGGCCGTCTCCGGGGTGCGCAGCTCGCTCGGCACCAGCTACCGGATCCCGTCCACCGTGGAACCCGCACTCACCTACTATCAGCTGGAAGCGGCGCTGCGCACTGAGGACTTTCAGGATACGCGCAGCACGAGCCGCGTGGCCGCGGCGCGTCGGGTGCACGAGACCCCCGGTGGCTGGCAGCAGGATGTGTACGTGCGCTGGCTGTCGGAATCGTTCGAAATCGACAGCGTGACCGAGACGACCACGCTGTCCATCCCCGGCATCGGCTGGTCGCGCACGCTTCGCAGCGGCGGTCTGCGCGCGCGCCAGGGTGCGCGCTACGCGCTGCGCCTCGAGGGCGCTTCGGCGGAAGTGTTCTCGGACATCAATCTGCAGAAGGTGGTGGCCAGCGCGAAATGGCTGCAGCCGATTCTAGACCGTCACCACGTCATCGCGCGCATCGAGGGCGGCGCGCTCTCCACCAACGATTTCGACCGCCTGCCGAGCTCGGAACGCTTCTTCACCGGCGGCGACCAGAGCGTGCGCGGCTTCGCCTACCGCAGCATCGCGCCAAGGGACGAAACCGGCACGCTGATCGGCGGACGCTATCTCGCTGTGGGAAGCGTGGAGTTCGTGTGGCATTTCACCCCCTCGTGGGGGGTTGCCGTGTTCACCGATGCGGGGCGGGCCTTCAGCAGCTCCGACGAACCGCTGCGTGTCGGCGCCGGGTTCGGGCTGCGCTGGCGCTCGCCCATCGGCACACTGAGTGTGGATCTGGGGTTCGGCGTGAGCGAAGACGATACGCCCGCGCGATTGCACCTGCTGATCGGGCCCGAGCTGTGAGGCGCCGTTACCGCTACGCCGCCGGCCTGTTGCTGCTCGGCTTGACGGCGGTGCTCGGCGCCGGTGTCTGGCTGGTCACCACCACGGCAGGTGCGCAATGGCTCCTGACACGGGTGCCGGGGATCGCGGCACACCTGACCGGCGGCTCGCTGCTCCACGGACTCGCGATCGACGCGCTCGATTGGCGCAGCGGCGGCAACCGCGTCGCCGTTCGGCACGTATCTTCACGCTGGGACAGCCGCTGCTTCCTGCGTCTGCGCTGGTGTGTGTCCGAGCTGCAGGTCGGCGCACTCGAGCTGGCGCTGGTGGGCGCCGAAACGACCGAACCGGCTGCGGCAGCACCGCCGAACATTGCCCTGCCCTTTGCGGTGGAACTCGACACCGCCCGCCTGGAGAAGCTGTCGATCGTGCTTGACGGCCAGCGCCTGGACTTCAGTGCCATCGAGACACGCCTGCGGCTGGAAGGCTCGGACGTGGTCGTCGATTACCTGCGTGTGCGTCACGAACTCGGCCACGCAGAACTGGCGGGCCGGCTGACGGCGCGGGACGACTACCCGCTGGAAGCCTCGCTGGAGGCCGAGTTCGTGGCGCCGGGCCTGCAACACGCGCATACCCTCAGCACCTCGCTGAGCGGTTCGCTCGATACGCTGTCGGTAACGGCCGCGCTCGAAGGACCGCTCGTGCGAGCCGGTAAACTGACGTCGCAGGGCTCGGTCCGCGCGCTGGAACAACCGCCCGCCTATGAGACGACACTGCGCTGGCAGCGACTGGGTTGGCCACTGGAGGGCACCGCGGCGTTCTCGGTTCACGACGGCGAAGTACGGCTCAGCGGCGCCGGCACCGATTACAGGTTGGCATTGAGCACCCGCGCTGATGTGCCTACCCTGCCCGACGCATCCGTAAAGCTGGAGGCAACCGGCAACGACCGCGCCGTACAGATACAGGCGCTTGCGCTGCAGCATCCGCGCGTTGAAGCATCGACTTCGGGCCGGCTGGCGTTGGTCCCCGACCCCGGCTGGCAAGGCGAGCTGAGGCTGCAGCGGCTGGACCTCGGTCACTGGGTCGAGGCGGCGGAGGCGCCCGTAAGCGGACGCACCGAGCTGGCCGTCAGCCGCAGAGCCGACAGCTGGCTCGCCCAAGTCACACAATTGCGGCTCGACAGCCGCCTGGCCGGATTCCCGGTACAGCTCGCAGGCAGCCTCAACGTCGACAGTGCCGGTCACTGGGATACGCCCGCACTCAATGTCGCCAGCGGTGCGAACCGCGCCCGTGTCCAGGGCCAGGGTGTGGTGGATCCCGCCACCCTCGAGCACGACATCGATCTCGCGCTGAGCTGGGACGCGTTGACCTGGCCGCCCGGATCACCGGCGACGCTGGTGAGCCGTAACGGGGCCCTGCGGCTGAGCGGGCACGTTGACGACTACCGGCTGAGCGGGGGCCTGTCGCTGTCCGGGCCGCAGGTCCCGGACACCGCACTCGAGCTCGCGGTGCAGGGCAATCGCCAGCGCGTGTCGGTCACGACGCTTCGCGCCGCCACCCTGGAAGGGGTGGTCGAAGCACGCGGCGAACTAACGCCGAGCACGCCGGCCACCTGGTCGGCCAGCGCCGACTTCGAGCGACTGAACCCGGCAGCGCAGTGGCCGGACCTGACCGGGCGCCTGGGTGGGCGGGTGCTGGTGGACGGGCAGCTGGGCGAAGCCTGGGCCGTGCGGCTGCAGGCGCTCGAGATCGACGGCGAGTTTCGCGGCGGTGCTTTCACGCTCGATGCGCGCGGCGCCGGCGATAAGTCGGGTTACGTACGTATCGACACGCTGGAACTGCGCAGCGGCGGAAACACGGTCTCCGTCAGCGGCGAGCGCCAGACCCGGTGGGCGCTGCGCGGTTCCGCAAACCTGAGCGACCCTGCAATGCTGCTTCCCGGCGCCGCAGGCACCCTCGAAGCCCGCTTCCAGATCGACGGCGAACTGATCAACCCGGACGTGTCGCTGCAGCTGGCCGGGGAAAATCTTGCTGCAGCGGGGGCGATGCTGCGCACACTGCGCGTGGAGGCGGAGCTCAAGGCGCTCGGCCAGGGTGTTTCTTCGATCACGCTGAGCGGTGCCCAGGCCAGTCGTGACGGCGTCGAGGTTGACAGCGTCGAGGCCACGCTCACGGGCACCCGCGAAGATCACGAACTGAGGGTACGGGTCGACGCCGAGGCGCTCGGTCTCGACTGGCGCACGCGCGGAAGTCTGACTGAGCCGCTCGCCTGGCAGGGTGATGTAAGCGCGGCCGAGGTAACGGCCCTGCAACAAACCTGGCGTCTGGGCGCACCGGTCGCGTTGCGCTGGGCGCCGGGCACGGACGCCTTGCAGGTACCTGCCCATTGCTGGGAGCAGGACGCCGCCAGACTTTGCCTCAGCGCCCCGGCCCGGGTGGGCGCAGGCGGCACGGCACAAGTCCGGCTGGCGGCGTTCGACGTGGCTACGCTGCAATCCCTGCTGCCCGACGGAACGTCGCTGCAGGGTCGACTCGGCGCGCAGGCGGAGGTTACGTGGCACCCCGACGAGCGACCGTCGCTGCAGCTCGAAGCATCGCTCAGCGGCGGAGCGATCCAGCGCCGGGCCGGTGATGCCGAGCCTCCGCTGTCCGTCGCATTCGAGGTGTTGAAGCTGCAGGGCGCGCTGCGCGCCGGCACCCTGTCCGCCGATGTGCAGCTGCGTTCGCCTTCCTTGGGCACGCTCTCGGCCAGCGTCGCCATCGAGGCCAGCGACGCGGACCGGCCGCTGCGCGGCGAGCTCGCCCTCGAGTCGCTCGACCTGGGCGTCGTGCAGCCGTTCTTTCCGCAGGTCACGCAGCTGGCGGGTGTCGTGTCCGCCCGCGGCAGGCTGGCGGGCAGCGTACGGCAGCCCAGCTTCCACGGAAACCTGAACGTCACCGGGTTCGCGCTGGCCGGAAGCGGGATCCCGCTCGCACTCAGCGACGGCGAGGTCGGTGTCGACGTAGACGGCACCCGGGCCAGCTTTCAGGGCCGCGCCACCAGCGGCAACGGCGAGGTACGCGTCGACGGCACCGCGCAATGGCAGACGGACAGCTGGCAGCTGGCGCTGCGCGTCACCGGTCGAGACGTCGGCGTGCGGCAGGAGCCGCTGCTCGACGCGCGCGTGACGCCGGACCTGGAAGTGGCGGTGCGTCCGGGCGTGGTAAGCGTCGCCGGCGAGCTGTTCGTGCCCTTCGCCCGCATCACCGTACGCGACCTGCCGCCGGACGCCACGCGCGTCTCCCGCGATGTGGTTGTCGTCGATGCGCAGGCACCGGCCGACGATTTCTGGCGCATCGAGACGCGCATCCGGCTGCGCCTCGGCGACGACGTGCGATTCAAGGGCCTCGGACTGCGGGCGAAGCTCAGCGGCGACGTGCGCCTGGTGCAGAGCGACGTTGGCACGGGCCGCGCGAGCGGCGAAATCCGTATCGATGAGGGCGACTACAAGGCCTACGCGCAGGACCTTCGGATCACCGAGGGTCGCCTGCTGTTCGTAGGCCCGCTGGACCGGCCGGATGTGTCGCTCACGGCGGTCCGCGAGGTCGGGTCCGTTACCGTCGGCCTGCGGGTTCAGGGTCCGATCGAACGCCCCGAGACCACGCTTTTCTCCACGCCACCGCAAACCGAGACCAACACGCTCTCCTATCTGGTGCTCGGCCGGCCGCTGCAGCAGGACAGCAAGGAGGACGGACAGGTACTGACGCAGGCTGCGCTGGCGCTCGGCCTGAGCGGCGGCGGGCGGGGGCTGGCAACGCAGGTAGCGGAGCAATTCGGCATCAGTGAATTCGAAATCGAGGCGCGCAGCGACGACGCCGCGGGCCCGCAGGTAGTGCTGCGCGGGCGGTTGTCACCGAACCTCGTCGTCCGCTACGGCGTGAGCGTGCTGACGCCGGTCAACACGCTCACGCTGCAGTACGAACTCACCGAGCGCCTGTACGTGGAAGCCGCCCAGGGCCTGGAAAGCGCGCTGGACCTGTTCTACTCATTCGATTTCTGAGGGCGGGACCGGCTTGCCGTGCGCAAACGCTGCCGCTAGAGTGTTTCAACACTTTCCATGGAGTCAACGCGTTGAGAACCTTCGCCATCGCCGGCGTGCAGATGCATCTGAGCGCCATTCGCGAGAATCTGAGCGCCATGCGCCAGCACCTGGACCTGCTGATGGCGCGATTTCCCTGGGTGCAGATGGTCGTGTTCAGCGAGCTCGCGTCCTACGGCCCCTCGCCGGTGCACGCGCAGCCGCTGCCCGGCGGCACCGAGGAGGCGTTCTGCGAGTGGGCCGCGCGCCACCACATCTGGCTCGTGCCGGGAAGTATCTTCGAGCAGGCAGGCGAGCTGATCTTCAACACCGCACCGGTGATCTCGCCGCAGGGCGAAGTGGTCGGCCGTTACCGGAAGATGTTTCCGTTCCGGCCCTACGAATCGGGGATCAGCGCGGGAGACCAGTTCCTGGTGTTCGACGTGCCCGACGTGGCGCGCTTCGGCGTGTCGATCTGCTACGACATGTGGTTTCCGGAAACCACCCGCAGCATGGTCGCCATGGGCGCCGAGGTCATCCTGCACCCGACGCTGACGGACACGCTGGACCGCGACGTCGAACTCGCGATCGCGCGCACCAACGCCGCCGTCAACCAGTGCTACTTTTTCGACATCAACGGGCTGGGCGCCGGCGGCAACGGCCGCTCGATCATCCTCGGTCCGGCCGGCGACGTGATTCATCAGGCGGGCTACGGCGAGGAGCTGATGCCGGTCGAAGTGTACGTCGAGCGCGTGCGCCACGAGCGCGAAAGCGGCCTGCGCAGCCTGGGCCAGCCGCTCAAAAGCTTTCGCGACCGCAGTGTCGATTTCAGTGTCTACCGCGAACTCGGCGGCAGCGCCTACCTGCACGGTCTCGGGCCGCTACACCGGCCGCAGCGCAGCGTGCCGATGGCAAAGGCGCCCGACCTGCACCTGGAACCGGGGAGCTGATCGTATGGACGAGCCGCAAAGCGTGGACGCGCCCGCACGCCGCACGCTCGACTTCTACCACAGCGCCAACCAGCTGCGGTTCGACACCTGGCATCACGTCGAGAATCTGCTCGAACGCCTGAGCGCGCGCCAGCGGCGCGACGGAAACGACGGGTTGATCGACCAGATCGAGGAATGCCTGACCTCGCTCGAATCGATCGAAGACTACACGGCGTTCCCGTCCAAAGACGACTTCAACCTGCTGTGGAAGCTTTATCACCGCAAGGAATTCGCGCTGCTTGCACGCATCGTGGCGCGCATCGCACGCGCCCTGTCCAGTGACTCCTACCGCGTCCGCCACATCGAGCTCGGGCGCAACCTCGAGATCGACGAAGACATCGAAACGCCGGAAGCCGGCGGTGAGCGCGACGGCGTATTGCACCGGCCCTATTTCGAGCTGCTGATCGTCGACGACATCTCCGATGAGGAGATCCGCGCGCTGCGTGACGGACTGCGCGCAATCCGCCGTCCCGAAGACCGCTTCGTATACGACGTGGTCGTGGTGCCGAGTTTCGAGGACGCACTCATCGCGGTGCTTTTCAACTACAACATCCAGGCTTGCGTGATCCGCTACGGGTTTCCTTTTCATTCCAAGAACCACCTGCAGGTGCTGCAACGCTTGCTGCGTAACATCGGTGATACGGAGCACGCGAACCAGCCGGACCACGAGCGCGGTCCGCTGCTCGGCGCCGCGCTGGCCGAGCTGCGCCCCGAACTCGACCTCTACCTGGTCACCGACCTCGCGGTCGAAGACATCGCCGGGAACATCACCCAGAAGCTGCGCCGCGTGTTCTATCAGCAGGAGGATTACCTGGAGCTGCACCTCAGCATCCTGCGCGGGATTCAGCAGCGCTACGAGACGCCGTTCTTCACCGCGCTGAAGGAGTACAGCCGCCAGCCTACCGGCGTGTTCCATGCGATGCCGATCTCGCGCGGCAAGTCGGTGACCAAGTCGCACTGGATCCAGGACATGGCCCACTTTTACGGCATCAACATCTTCCTGGCCGAAACCTCGGCGACCTCCGGCGGGCTCGATTCGCTGCTGCAGCCGCACGGACCGATCAAGAAAGCACAGCAGCTCGCGGCGCGCGCCTTCGGTGCCCGGCGCACCTACTTCGTCACCAACGGCACCTCGACCGCCAACAAGATCGTGGTGCAGGCGCTGGTGCGGCCGGGTGACATCGTGCTGGTCGACCGTGACTGCCACAAATCACACCACTACGGCATGGTGCTGGCCGGCGCGCACGTCTGCTACCTGGATTCCTACCCGCTGGACGAGTATTCGATGTACGGGGCCGTGCCGCTGCGGGAGATCAAGCAGCGCCTGCTCGAGTACAAAAAGGCCGGAGAGCTCGAGCGCGTGAAGCTGCTGCTGCTCACCAACTGTACCTTCGACGGCATCGTGTACAACGTGGAGCGGGTGATGGAAGAGTGTCTGGCCATCAAGCCGGACCTGGTGTTCCTGTGGGACGAGGCGTGGTTTGCCTTTGCGGGCTTCACCCCCGTTTATCGCCAGCGCACTGCAATGGCCACCGCCCGGCGCCTGATGGAGCGTTACCGAAGTGATGCGTACCGCGAACACTATGCCGCGTGGCGCGAATCGATCGCCGGCAAAGAGGACGATGAAGCGACCCTGCTGGACACACGCCTGCTGCCCGACCCGGAACGCGTGCGCATTCGCGCCTACGCGACACATTCGACCCACAAGTCGCTCACCTCGCTGCGCCAGGGCTCGATGATCCACGTCCACGACCAGGATTTCCGCCACCGCGTGGAGGAGCCGTTCGACGAAGCCTATATGACGCACACCTCGACCTCGCCGAACTACCAGATTCTCGCGTCCCTGGACGTGGGACGACGTCAGGTCGAGCTCGAAGGTTTCGAGCTGGTGCAGAAGCAGCTCGAACGCGCCATGTCGCTGCGTGAACGGGTCGCCTCGCACCCGCTGCTGAGGCGCTATTTCCGCTTCCTGGTGGCAAGCGACATGGTGCCAGCCGAGTACCGGCCGTCCGGCATCGAGTCTTACTACAACGTGGAGTCGCGCTGGCGCAACAACAACATGGTGGAAGCCTGGGCAATCGACGATTTCGTCGTCGACCCGACGCGGCTGACGTTGTACGTCGGCGACACCGGCATCGACGGCGACACGTTCAAAAACGCCTACCTGATGGACAAGTACGGCATTCAGATCAACAAGACGTCGCGCAATACCGTGCTGTTCATGACCCACATCGGCACCACCCGAAGCTCGGTGGCCTACCTGATCGAGGTGCTGGTGAAGATCGCCACCGAGTTCGATCAGGAGCTAGAAGACGCGAGCCCGGCGGAGCGCCGTATCCACGCAGCACGCGTGCGCTCGCTCACCCAGGAGCAGCCGCCGCTGCCCGATTTCAGTCGCTTTCATGCGGCGTTCCGGCCGCGGCCGCAGGCGACGACCCCGGAAGGCGATCTGCGCAAGGCGTTCTTCCTGGCCTACGATAGCGGCCGCTGCGAGTACCTGCGCATGGACGACGGCAGCGTGGACGCGGAAATGGCGCGCGGACGCGAGGTCGTATCGGCGAGCTTCGTCATCCCCTACCCGCCGGGATTCCCGATCCTGGTGCCGGGGCAGGTGATCAGCGAGGACATCCTGCGCTTCATGCGCGCATTGGACGTCAAGGAAATACATGGCTTCCGGCCGGAGCTCGGGTTGCAGGTGTTCACCGAACAGGCACTCGAAGACTCGCTGGAACCCGGCGACAGACAGGGTACGACGCGCAAGGCATCCTGAACGCGGACTCGCGGTGCGGGCGTCCCCACCGCTCCTGGAGGAGGACTCACCATGAAACTCAAGAACATCTCAGAAATACGCCGCTTCTTTCACCGCAACGAGACGCCGATCTATTTCATCTCGGCCACGAATTTCAATCTGCTCGGGATCAGTGAGTGGGTACGCAACTTCCGCTACATCAACTACATCGACTGCTACGACGGCCGCCATCCCAACGTGCTGGTGCCCAGTGAAGCACCGCACCGCGAGTTCGAGAGCATCGAGGACATCAATAACTACATGCTCGAGCACAAGGAGGTCATCGACTTCATCGCCAAGCGCGGCGGCGATCCGAAAGCGGTGTTCCTGATGTTCGACGAACGCACCGAGGCGCTGTGCAAGGAACTCGGTATCGAAGTCTGGTTTCCCAGGGCCAAGCTGCGCAGCCGCGTCGACAACAAGATCGAAACGGTACGCATCGGCGACAAGGCGGGCGTCCCCAGCGTACCCAACGTGCTGTCCCGTATCGACAGCTATCAGCACCTGCGCGAGGTGGCCGCGGATCTCGGTCCCGATCTGGTTCTGCAGAGCGCCTTCGGCGACTCCGGCCACACCACCTACTTCATTTCCGATGAATCCGATTTCAAACGCCATGCAGACGGGATCGTCGGCGAGGACGAGATCAAGGTGATGAAGCGTGTCAACGTGCGCGGCTCGGCGATCGAGGCGTGCACCACCAAGCGCGGCACCATCGTCGGCCCGCTGATGACCGAGCTGGTCGGATTCAAGGAGCTCACGCCGTACAAGGGCGGCTGGTGCGGCAACGAGATTTTCGCCGAGTCGTTCAAACAGTCGATTCGCGACGAGGCGCGAGAGCTGACGTTCAGATTCGGCGAAGCGTTGCGCGACGAGGGCTACCGCGGTTATTTCGAGCTGGATTTCCTGATCGACAAGGACTCCGGTGAGCTGTACCTAGGGGAACTCAATCCGCGCGTCACCGGCGCCAGCTCGATGACCAACCACGCTGCCTTCGCGCATGCCGACGCGCCGCTGTTTCTGTTCCATCTGCTGGAGTTCAGCGGCGTCGATTTCGATTTCGACCTCGAAGCGCTCAACGCGCGCTGGGCCGACCCCGACAACATCGACTCTTGGAGCCAGCTGGTCATCAAGCACACCCAGGAATCCGTCGACTTCATCACCGCGGCACCGCAGACCGGTATCTGGCGTTTGAGCGGCGACGGCACCGTGTCCTACGACCGCTTCGATTACCACCGGCGCGCGGTCGAGACCGAACGCGAGGCCTTCTTCCTGCGTATCAGCGGCCCCGGTGACTACCGTTACGAAGGCGCGGACCTCGGCATTCTGATCACGCGCGGGCGCCTGATGACCGAGGACTTCGAGCTCAACGAACGGGCGAAAGCGTGGATCAAGGGTATGCTCAAGCACTACACCGGCGTGGCGCTGGATGCGGCCCCGGCGGAGGCACACCCGGCGGTATCGCTGGAGGCGGGCGCCTTCAAGATGCTGTGAACCGCACCCACGCAGGCCCGCCCGGGCGCAGCCAGCTCACCGTGCGCGCCGTTTCCGAACGGCGCGCGGGCGCCAAGTGGCAAGGCCTTCTCGAGCACCACTGGGAAGCCTACCGGCGCTGGTATCTGAGCGACGGCGACGCCGCGCGGCCCAGCTACCTCGAAGGTCGCCGGCAGCTCGAACGCTACATGCCGGAACTGTGCGGCACCTACGAGCGCCTGTGTGAGCTCGCGGGCGGCGGCGATGTCGCGGCCCGCCTGCTCTCGCTCTACCGGCCGCCGGCTTACGTCAGCGGCTGCTCGCAGGCCGTGTGGCCGGGGGAACTGCCGTTCCTCGTACGCAATTACGATTACAGTCCCGCGCTGCTGGAGGGCACGATCCTGCACAGCGCCTGGCGCGGTCGGCGGGTGCTCGCGATGATCGACTGCCTCTGGGGCGTAGTCGACGGAATCAACGAGAAGGGGCTGGCGGTCTCGCTCACCTTCGGCGGCCGCGAAGTGGTCGGCGACGGCTTCGGCATGCCTCTGATCCTGCGCTATGTGCTGGAGGTGTGCGACACCACCAGCGAGGCGGTCGAGGTGCTGCGCCGCGTCCCGTCGCACATGTCCTACAACGTCACCGTGCTCGACGCGAGCGGTCAGTTCCGTACGGTGTTCGTGGCCCCCGACCGGGCGGCCGTGGTCCGCCAGATCCCGGTCACCACCAACCACCAGGGCCGGGTCGAGTGGCAGCGCCACGCGCGCGCCACCGCCACCCTGGAGCGCGAGCGCTTTCTCAACTTCCGGCTCGCCGACAGCGACGAGCAACCTGACGACTTCGTCGCCGCTTTTCTGCGCGCGCCGCTCTACAACACGGATTACGCGCGCGGCTTCGGCACGCTCTACACGGCAGTCTACTGGCCGCAAACCCTGACGGCCCGCTATCTGTGGCCCGGCTTTGCATGGAATCTGTCTATCGAGCATTTCCGGGAAGGCACGCACACCGTCGCTCTGGGAATGCCGGCCGCCGACACGGTCGCGCCCGGTACCATGGACACCACGCCCGGCTTTTGAGCTTGTACTGCGACAGCGCGGGCTCCTTATCTCTTCGGCCAACAAGGTATGACTTATGTTGCAACTGCTGACGAGCCCCGATGCCTGGATCGCATTTACGACACTGACCGTGCTGGAACTCGTACTGGGCATCGACAACATCATTTTCATCTCGATTCTGGTCGACAAGCTGCCCGAGCGCTCGCGGGAGCTGGCGCGCCGCCTCGGCCTGGGCCTGGCAATGTTCATGCGCATCGCGTTGCTGGGGCTGCTGTCCTGGCTGGTCGGCCTCACCGCGCCCCTGTTCGAGGTCCTCGGGCAGGCGATCTCGGGACGTGACCTGATTC
>JAHELT010000287.1:0-40679 GCA_024644045.1 Chromatiales bacterium
TCGTGTTGACTTTTTCGTGCAGCACAGCGCTCTGCTTGGCGTAACAATTGCTAGGCATATCGTTGTCGACGTCGAGCCCTTTGACTGGTCCGCGGAAACATCCCAACCGGCTCGCCATCACTTTTCGGCGATGGAGATCTAGCGGCTCGGCTTGTTTTTCGCGATCTGGACATTGAAAGAATCCTGCGTCACGACCAGAGGCGGCGATTCATCGTTCTCCCCGGAGGCTTTTGCCCCAGAGAAGAATCACGCCGTGAGGTCAACAAAGTTAACGAAAGACAGCGGCGAGCCGTCCAACCAGTCGCTGACGAAACATGAAGTTCGAGCGCCGGCTGAGGTTGTGTCTCCCTCCGACTGCTCACACTGGCAGGCGTATCAAATAGTCCTGAGACGAAGGAGCACAGATGTGCGGAATTTACGGTGAAGTGCACTTCGACGGACGAGTCGATATCGACGAGTCGATTCAGCGGCTCCACCGCTTGCGTCATCGCGGCCCGGACGGGTGGGGCGTTGCCGTTGGAGACTTCCGGTCCAAATCAACGACAGTCGCACACAATCGCGAACCAGAAGTACCGGCCGGCTTTATTCCAAACCTCTTACTCGGGCATCACCGTCTAACGATCATCGACCTTTCCGACTCGGCGTTACAACCGATGTCGACCCAGGACGAAGAGTACCATCTGGTTTTCAATGGAGAGATATACAACCACGCCGAGATCAAGAAAGATCTGCTGTCCAGGGGCCACACGTTCCGTACGGACCATTCCGACACTGAGGTCCTTCTTCTGGCCTTTGCCGAATGGGGAGAACAGTGCTTGCAACGCTTGCGTGGTATGTTCGCGTTTGCGATCTACTGTCGAACAGCAAAGAAGCTTTTTATCGCGCGCGATCGAATCGGACAGAAACCGCTTTGCTTTCAATTCACGCGAGATCGGTTCACGTTTGCGAGCGAACTCTGGCCTATCGCGGCGCAGCCGGATATCGACGTCGATATCGATCGTGGCGCGCTGGCTCAGTACTTGTTGCTGGGTTACGTACCGCATCCCGCCACAATTCTTTCAGGTATTCAAAAGCTCGAGCCGGGGCACTTCGCCTGGATAGATCTTGATGCACGGCAGATGTCCAGGCACAAATATTGGGACCTGGATCTTTCGGATCTGGATTCACGACCAGATCGGAGGGAGTGGGAACACCTCGTACGTGCCGAGCTTGAGACCTCGGTCCGATATCGACTCATCGCTGACGTGCCACTCGGGTTGTTCCTGTCGGGTGGAATCGATTCCACGCTCATCACAAAGCTCGTGTCCGAGGCCTCGAGCACGCAAACTCGGGCCTACCATGCCGACTTTCGGCAGAAGAATTTCAGCGAGCGCGAGTGGAGCGAAGTAGCGGCGATGCACTACCACATCGATATGCGGACTACGATGATCGATCTTGAAGCCGCGCGACGGTACGAGGAATTCATCGACGTGCTCGACGAGCCCTTCGACGGAGGTTCGTCACCGGCCAGTTACGAGATGTTCCGTCGCGCGTCCGGCGAAACCAAGGTCATCCTCACCGGAGACGGCGGCGATGAGCTGTTTGCTGGTTACGATCGGTACTACCAGTTCCAGCAGCGCGCAGCGCTCGGAAAGACCCTTCGCAAAGCGCGCTTGAGCGGCCTTTTGGAACTCCTGGGCCGGGCGTTCCAGCCGGTCCACCGGCACATAAAGAGGTTGCCTTCGCTTTTTACTGACGAACACGTGCTCGACTATCTTGCACTGCACAACGATCCGACTGCGGTTAGTCTGCTGAATGAGCCGCCCGGCGACTGGCGGGCCTTGTTCGGGTTCATGGGACCGCTTTTGGACATGCAACCGACGTCCATACGGGCGCTACAATACCTGGAGCTGAAAACGACGCTTCCCTGCCGAATGTTGTTTAAACTGGATCGCAACTCGATGGCCTGGAGTATAGAAGGAAGGTCTCCTTTCATGGACCATAAACTGGTCGAGCTGGCGTTTCGAATTCCTGAGACGCACACCGTCGACTTCCGAGGCGGCAAACGAGTGTTGAAAGACATACTGCGGCGCGATCTGGGAAACCGGTACGTTTATCGAAGAAAAAAAGGATTCGGGAATCCCCTCGACTATTGGTTCACGGGCGCCGCGGCGCCTCAGATCCTAGCGACTGTCCGAGATCCAGATGCGTTGCTGTATGAATACCTTGACTTCGATCGCGTAGCGAGTCGAATTACCGCTATCAAGACAGAATACGATGGATCTCAACCGCGATTGCTGTGGCGACTCGTCGTGTTGGCCCGGTACTTGGAACGACTCCATTCAATGCGAAAGGCTCAAGCATCATCGTGCAGTAGTCGATACGCGCATTGATGTTGGTCGAATCGTTCACCACCAATTCGCTCCCTCCGCGAATTGGTTGACTGTCAGATCGAAGCGTATCTTTGACGAGTCGCCGCAGCAAAAGTTAGCTACGGTGATATGATGGTCATACTGCACATCGTTTTCAATTTTTACTTACGATGTTGTGCAGGTCCCAGGGGCTTCATCTGCGCATCTCCAAGAATGAAGACAGTCAGCGAGCCGAAAGGGGGCGACCGTTGCAAACTTCGGAATATACGGCATTGTATGCGTCGAGCATCGCATTCAGACTGAACTTCTGTTCCACCAGTTCTCTACAGCGCAGGCCAATCTGAACTCTATCCTTGACTGGCATCCGTCTGAATCGCTGAATCTCCTCGGCAAAACCCTTGATATCGTCCGGGTCTATCAGTGGGATGAAGTCCACGCTATCGGCTACTTCCCGGTGTGAAGGAATGTCAGACAGAATAACAGGACATCGGCAGGCCATCGCTTCGAGCACCGCAATGGGCATCCCTTCTACTCTGGAGGTAGAAACGAATACATCGGATCCGAGAAGATGGCGGTAAACTTGCTCTCTTGGGATCAAGCCTGTGAGCTTGACACGATCGTGAAAATTGAACTTGCGAATCCACTTTGATAAATCGTCCCGCAGATGCCCTTCTCCAATGAACGTCAAACGACTTTCACGATCGTCGCTTTCCCGTAAGGACTCCAGCAACACAAAAGGGTTCTTGACTTCAATAAGTCGACCGACGGTCAGAAGCGAGAACTGATCGTCCCCACGTGTCTCCCGTTCGCGCCGCACCACCTCGTCGACACGATCCAGATTTACACCGTTGCTGATTCTGCATAGTCTGTCGCGGGCCAACCATCTGTACAATCGCGGTACGCTGTCGTAACTCGCCTGGCCGCAGCAGACTACTTTCGCAGAAAACAGAAATACCGGAATCAGCAGCAACTTGTGCCTTGCCTTATAAGCTGAAAACGAGTTGTGCAGCGTAAATATTGCCCGTGGTGCAACTTTCCTGGACTTGAACAACGTAGCAGCCAGGTAAAAGACCCCAACGTGCGAACTATGCGTATGGACCACATCGTAACAACTGACCGCAAGAGCGGATCTAAGTGCCCGAAAAAAACCTCTCAGGGTATTGTTTCCCTGGAATAGCGTGATCTTGTCGGTGGGCTTGAACTTGGAAGCAAAATAAGTGCATATCGTTATGTTCTGTTTATCGACTAACGGCAAGGAAAACTGATTGTATGCAGCATTGGTTTCACCTATTGACAGTACGATGCGAAGAACCTTTAACCGCCCGTCAACTTGTTGCGGCTGCCGCGCTGTCATTGCCGTCTCCTTAAAATGTCCAGTATCCACAACTATGATTCAGTCTTGCGCGCCACACAGAAACATGACCAAGCGAGATAACGGCTCATTTTCTTACCGTTGGCATAGTTCTCCATAGTTCGGCTAAGCGCGACTGACCAGGGAAACGAGATAAGCCCGTTGCCATAAGTAATGAAACGGCGCCGCAGCACCTCGCAGGATATGCTGTTGACCAGCTCGTCTATCTCAGTAGTACGTATCGGTTCTGCAGCAACACTCGATCCCGTGCGAGATAGTCTAGTTTGCAGGTATCGACGAACTCTGCGTACGACGGAATCCCCGTTCGGATACGTGAACACGAAGTAGCCACCTGGTCTCAGTATGCGTTGAACGTCCGCAAAGAAGTGCGCCGGCTCGTCGACGTAATCGACTACTCCGAGCGCATAAACGAAATCGAACGAGTTGTCGGCGAACGGTAATTTTTCAACAACGGACTGGATAAACGGCGTGTCTCGCCCGTTACTGGCTTTTGCTTCCCTGAGCATCATGAGAGACAGATCCACACCACACAACGCGGTGTCCGGCAGGCTTTCGCACAATTGTGAAAGTACCACACCGGATCCACAGCCTGCATCCAGCACCGCGGCTGGTTCTATTGATACCGCAAATTCAAGCAGCAGATCCATTCTGCGCTTTTTTTCGAAGCCCAGGATATCGCGGGGTTTCTCGTACTTGGCCGAGTACCGCGGTGCCAGTTCATCGAATTTCTGTTGTACTGTGTCTATCACGTCACCCCGACATTTTGTTCGGCGAGATGGGCAGGTCTTTGCGTGCAGATAGAGCGGGCCGGCGCCGAACGACCTGCAGCTCGGTCCCCGACGCACCTGCTGTTCGCCGTCCGTATATAGCCACCGTGCACATGGTAAGCCCCAGGAACAGCCAGGTGACTTTCATATGTTCCCAGCTGTGGATCAGTGCACCCACGAACCAGATCAGGAAAACTGTCAGCCAAAACCAGGCCACGGGCTTTGGCAGTGATTTCACTTGGTAGGCAGCCATGCCCAGGACCGCCATGAATAAACCGAACCCTACGACTCCAAGTTCAGCGAGGAGCGTGAGCGCGAAGTTGTGCGCCGATTTCCCCGTTTCGACCGCGGCACTGCGGAACGCGGCACTTCCGACGCCGAGAATCGGATTGTCCGCGAAAATACGAGCACCTTCGTACCAGATGGTGAAGCGATTGGCGGTACTGGATCCCGCAGCTTCGGAGCGCGACGCCACTACACGGTCGAAGGTGGATTCCGGCATGATCGGGATCAGCGCGATCAACGATCCGGTCACCAGCATCAGCAGTAAGACACGCTGATAGACTTTGAGTTTGCCAAGCGTCACCAGCACAAACAACAGCAGGGGCAGTATGCCAAGCATAGCCGCCCTCGAGCCGGTCAATAGGATACCCGCAAATGCGCCAGGGATATAAGCATAGTTCAGTAACCGTAACCAGTAACTCTGAAACCGGTATTCTTCAAAAAGCGCAAGGTACCAGGCAACTGGCATTCCCAACACCAGGACCAACGCGACGCTGTTGTGGTTGAGCCCAGTGGCGGTATAGCGACGTAATTCTTCGTCACCGAACAGGTACACGCTCAGTATGCTGCCAATGGTTACAAAAGCACCGAGAACATATACCTGCAATGCCGTTCGGACGGATGCCGGTGTCGTGTACACATCCCAGAGAATCAGCACCATCCCGCACAGCTGCAAATACGTCAACGTGCGGCGCAACGTTACCTCAGGATCTAGGCTCCAGGCGATGCTTATTCCATTCCATAAAACGAAGAGCATTACCGCCACGTGAAATGCACGAAGCCAGCGGAAGGAACCGGTTACGAGAACCGTGAGGACCCAGAATCCCGCCACTGCCAGCCCGGCAATCCTGCTCGCTGTCCCCACACTGTCTATATAAACAATGCTTTCCCATGGAATCATGAAAATCATACCGAGCGACAGCCAGTAGGTGATTACACGCATTGTCGAGCGGGGACGTGTATCGGTATACATGATCAGTTCGCCAGTAGCACATCCACATACTGCTGCACGACAGTTTCCATGTCGAAGGGTCGCCAGCTTTCCCCGGGCGGCCGCGGAATCTCATCGGCCAAGGCCGTCTCGATCGCACGCGTCAGAGCTTCCAGGTCGCCGACCGGAATCAGTTTGCCATATTTCCCATCTGCCAGTATTTCTCGGGGTCCGCTCGGACAATCCGTTGCAATTACGGGGACCCCGCAATAGAGCGCCTCTATCAAAACCCCCGGCAAACCTTCCCACCGCGAGGATAGAACGTAGACGGCAGCCCTGGCCATGTATGCATAAGGGTTGGCTGCGAAGCCAGGCAACCTTACATCCTGCTCGATACCGAGCTGCCGCGCGAGTGCCTCGAGCTCGGATCGCTGTTCCCCCTCTCCCAGAATCAACAGCCGCACCGGACGGCTTTGCCGCACTCTGGCGACTGCGCGCATCAGCGACGGGAAGTCCTTTTGCGCCGTCAAGCGGCCGACACCGACCACTACCGGGGGTTGGTCGGGGCCAAACCACGCGTCATCCAACGGCGCTTGCATTTTGTCACGCAGCTCGGGGCGTACAACCGGATTGTAGATCGTTCGAACGTGTTCGCGTGGAATGCCGGCGAGTCGCACCAGCTCATCCGCAACGCCATTGGAAACCGCGACAATGTCATCCGCCCAGGGATAGAAACGCTTGATCAACCATGGCAGGATTGCACCTACCCGACGCGTCGCGTGTTTGAAGCGCCACTCAAGGCCGACGCGCTCGCTCACCACCACGCGTGTCGGTATGCCGGCCAGACGATGCGCCCATAGCGTCACGATATTGGTGTGGAACATCATCGAGAGAAGCGCACGCGGTCGTTCCCGGCGAAGGTATCGAACCAGCGCCGGAAGGCTGAACAATACGCGACTTGCTTTGAGGTCTATCAACCGTACCGTGTCCGGCACGGCATTGAGATTGGGCCCTTCGCACTGCGCCAACAGCAGGTCCACTGCATACCCGCGCGCAGCAATCTCTCTCACCAGGGTGACCGTTACGCGTTCGGCGCCACCACCGCGCATGGATGGAATGAAGAAAGCCAATCGCATTGGTGATCCTGCACTCATGGCAGATCAGCCCTTATTCGCTATCACGAGGCGCACCCGAGATAACATCAGATTGCGCTGCGTAGCCGACAACCCCAGATAAAATGCCAGCCCCGAGACGACAGCGAAAGTGGCCGCTGTCGAGCCTACCAGCCCGATCCAGGTCGTCGTAACGAAAGCGGGGGCTGTGGTTGCGCACACTACCATCAGGAGAACCGTTATCAGTACAGGTCGGATCGTGCTCCGCAACTGCGAACGCAGACTGATCCCGAGAAAATTGCCGATTATCCAGGGATAACAGAAACTCAGGATTGAACGCCCGACGATGAACCCTATACACAAACCGATAATCCCCATCTCGTAGACAACTACCAGAAAGCAGGCGACGAGTATCGATAGCACGGTTGAAACAAAGCCGATGAGAACTTTGCGGCGTAGATTAAGCGTGACATCGATAATACTTGCATCATTTCGAATCAGCACGAATTGCACCATCATCGCGATGATAAGCAACGTGGAAAGCGTGCCTGCGTAGTGTTGCGCACCGACCCATAGCGCAACGAAGGAGTAATTCCACAACATTGTCGTCGAACCCACGGCCGTCACCAGCAACCATGTAAATGACATGATTTCACTACGCACACGGGTTGCTTTCTCCAGATCGCCCGCACCTATGATGCCACCCAACCCGGGCGTAATGCCAAATACGACAAGCACAATGGAGGTAATGATCGCCTCTGGAACATAGCGTGTAAGCGTATACGTCGTGACCAGCTCGGGGGTGTCGAGAATTCCCAGTATTACAACGTCACTGGCTGTCATAACCCGCATCAACAAGGACCACGCCAGAAACCAGCCGGTCAGACCCAGGAACCATCGCAACCCCGACATGGAAGGTTTCGCTATACCGAACCAGGGAACATAGCGACGCGTGACGAGAAAAAACACGACACCCATTAGTAATGTTGTCGCCAAGGTGGCGCCCGCTACGCCCACGAGCCCGGTATCGAGGTACAACGCCAGCACCGTCAAGGCTCCGCCGACAAAGATCAGCAGAACGGAAATGCCCATACGCTTGTAGCCCAGGTTTTCGCCGATGAGCACCGACCTGGGAACACGTACCAGACTGAGAGCGATAACGTTGACGACCAGCACCGCGGCAGCCAGACGCACGGCACTCGCAGAGTCCTGCGGCACATCGAGCCAGAGCGGTGCAAACCATGCCAGCAGCCCGCCCACCGATCCGGCGAGCGGCATGAACAGCAGCCACAGGGCGACGGCGCTGCCCACCTGTCGGCGTTTTTCTTCGTAATCCTTGGACGATTGCTTATTGGCGATCGTCCAATTGAGTGTCTGAGCCGCGTGGCCTCCCGCCGGATCTGCGTATCCGATCAAGCGTTGCAATACCTGCCAGACCCCAAAGCCGAAGTCACCGAGACCTCTTACCAGCAGCGGAATAACGACAAAACTGACAACAATGCGTGCTGCGAATTCCAGCAGCGAGGCAACGACATTCAGATACGCCTTGCGCGTAAGGTTACCGTCGAACAACCATCTCGAAAGTACTTTGGAGCCGAGCAGTTTCCACGGGCGATCCATGCGGGATTGGGTGCTCATTCGATGCTGACCGGTCCTCTGTTAACAGTGGCAACCCTGTTCGATGACTGGCGAATCTCGCAATTCACCTCAGCCAGCACCGCATCGGCGATTTGGACCGTGGACATCTCACGCGTATCGAAGCATTGCGGTTGCGGACCACCGCTTTCCGTTATTCGGGTCACCACGTATTCGAAGCATTTTCTGTACCGGTGCAGGAACTCTTGAGCCTCCTCCGCCGCTTTTTTCTTCAGCGCATGCGGCACGTTACGATCACGCACCCGCTCCAGCAGGATCTCATTCGGCGCATCGAGCCAGACAATCGAATCCAGCGTCGCGATCCACTGCTGCAGGACGCTTTCCCACCAACGCCTGTACACCCGGCTACGCGTAATCTCGGGGCCGAACTCCCGTAGAATGACCAGCCTGAAGATTGGACCATGATCCATGACTGTCACTGCGTCGGCTTGCGCGCTGCGCTTACCGAGGATGTGATGCCAGCCCTTGAGGTACACCATCGATCTGATTTCGCGCCACGTAAACCACCTGCTGCGTGGATACCGCAGGACGAATACAGGCAGGAACAGAACGCCGATACCGAGCAGGAACTGCAGATATCTTATTCTGTTTATACGCAAGCCCGGTTGCACCCGGTCGCAACGCTCACGCAGCGCCCGAACCAGCGTGGTCTTGCCTGCTCCGGCCGGTCCGATTATCTCGACTACCGGTTGTCTGCTACCCAGCAACGCGCCGGCGACCATTTGGGGTGATGGGTGGCTTGGTGGTTGTCAACATACGTATCTCGTATGTTTCGCTTCGGCATAGTTGGCCGTGGCGTACTGAGTTCAGCCGCAAAGCTGTTACGCCAATGTATTCGAGGGCTGGGAACGCGGGTCGTCGGAACGATTGAATCGTGTAAACGGTTCCAGTAACGGGATGATAACCAGCTTCACATGATGTTCCCGACAGAAGTGGTTCAAACGGCGGCGCTTATCTTCATCCGGCACGAAAGTCATCCAGATCTCGTTTATGTTGTGGATACTCTGGATAGTCGGCAGGTCCCGTTCACTTCCAAGAACGCGAACGCCGCGGATACGCTCGGCACTATGTGCCCAGCTGTCATCGATAAAGCCGACGAAAGTCACATCCATGGGCGAGTCTTTTATCCAGCTCCCCAGTGCAACGCCGCCACCCCTGATGCCATAGAGTAATATTCTCGGTGATTGCGACCGAGCGATCTGCGTTGTTTCCGCGCCCAGCCGAAGTGCCAGCCGACCGGCTCCCAGAAGCGAGAACAACACGAACCACCCCATCGGGAAAAGATACAGTGACACGTTGGGACCAATTGCAACCAGCGCCAGGAAACCGCATGACCATGCGATCGTGAAAGCGGTTAACAGATGAATGCCGTCAACGAGGTAGAAGTGGCGTCGTCCGTAGTGATAGCAGCGGGCAACCAGCGCGCACACCAGAAAACACAACGGAAATATCCACAGCCCGGCGACGTAGACCTGGAAATCGCCGGCGCCTTGCGGAAGTCCGGAGAAACGGAACAAGTTGGTGATCGTCCATCCAACCATCACGAGTAATACATCGCTGCCTATCGTTGCCAGGTGTTGCGTTAACGTTCGCCGCCAGTTGACGGTTCCAACAACGCTCTCCCATACGCCCTTGACTATCCAGATGAAATCGCTAAGCAGGGTCGCAGTGGGGTAATAAGCCAAGTCCCGGTCTGCTTTGTGGACAAACAATACGCGTCGGTAGAACGCGTCGGGATCTTCATCAGGCGGATACAGATCACACTCGTTACGTACCATGCCCGGACCGAAAAGACCGGGGCGATGGTCAAGTATCTCGCGATATCGGTCAACGAATAGATCGGCGAACTTCAATGATTCCGGGCGCGGGCCTACGACCGACATGTCCCCTTTGATGATGTTCCATAACTGTGGCAGCTCATCGAGTTTGGTTCGCTCGAGGACCGCACCGATCGTCGTCATTCGAACGTCATTGAGAACGGTGACCCCCGGCCCCATATCCGTCCAACGCGCCGGAAACTTGCGAAACTTGTACAATGTGAAAGGCTTGCCGCGTTTCCCCAATCGCTCCTGGCGAAATACAACTTGGCCTGGAGACTCCAGCCAAAGCAGACAAGCGATGGCCAGCATCAACGGCGCCGTGAGCAGCAAACCAGTAATGGAGAGCAGCAGATCCATGCACCGCTTGCCAATCTCCTTGATTAACGGTCGCGGTCGCGATTTCACAGGGCGCTCTGCCACGTCACGGATGAGCTGGAGATTGCTGAGCGGTTTATGAGGAGGGGTGCGCATGCTCAACGCACCGTAGAAGGGATTGCACTGGCGCGGCCAAATCGCCTCGCGTAACGACTCACGCTTACCTTTGCATCCCTTCGCCCCCCTTCGCACCGACTATGCATGGGCGGCCTCATGAGCCTCGACTGAAATGCTCTCCTCGAGTCCGGCTACCACGCGATCCACGTCACTTTCACGCAACGATGGGTGCAACGGCAGAGTCAACTCGCGGGAGCAAAAAGACTCCGTATGCGGAAGATGACAGCTGGTACGTTCGCGGTAGTAAGAGAAGCGATGAACCGGCGGGTAGTGAATGCTGCTTTGAATGCCACGCTGTTTCAGACAAGCGATGACATTTGATCGATCGGCGCCTTGCGGTAGCAGCACGGGCAGCAGATGGGCCGCGGTTTCCCAGCTTGAACCGAAAGGTACGCTAACGCCCGGCAAGCGCTCGGCCAGACGCTGTCGGTAAATCTGACTGAGCTCTCGGCGGCGCGCATTCCATTCTTTCAGGCGCGCCAACTGCACGATACCCAGCGCGGCGCGCAATTCGTCCATGCGGTAGTTGTAACCTAGCATCAGCACGTCGTAAGAGTTAGCGTGGCCGCGGTGTCGGTCTAACGTGCTCGTGGTCATGCCGTGCGCGCGCAGGTGCCGCATACGCTCGAGAACATCCGGGTGACTTGCGATCACCATGCCACCCTCGGCGGTGCATATGTTCTTGTTGGAGAAGAAGCTGAACGCCGCAGCATGGCTCGAGCGGCCAACGGCATCCATCCCCGGTGCATGGGCGGCATCTTCGATCAATACCAGGTCTCGCTCAGTGCTGAAGGACTGCCAGGCGGGCAGATCCATCAGATAACCACCGTAGTGCATGATGATGGCAGCTTTGGTTCGAGGTGTGCACTTGGCCGCAGCGTCATCGATGGACATGTGCGGTAAATCGTCTCGCGCGATATCGACGAACACCGGTGTCGCGCCAACATAGAGAACCGCGTTGACGGTGGCTACGAAAGTCAGCGACGGCACCAGAACTTCATCCCCCGCGCCGATTCCCAGCGCGGCTAGAGACAAATGCAATCCCGCTGTACAGGAGTTTACGGCAACCGCATTCTTCACCCCGTGCAGCGTCGCGAATGCGTGCTCAAACGCCTGTACTTTCTCTCCCATAGTGATCCAGCCGCTATCGATAACAGCGCACAGCGCCTGTTTCTCTTCGCGGCCCAACACGGGCTCCGAAAGCGAAATCACGTTCTCGTCCGGGGCGGTCATTTACTTCAGTGGCCGAGGATTAGCGGTTTGTAGTCGTCGACGAACCTTTCCTGTACGTGCGTGAAATCCTTCTCCTGACCTATGTCCAGCCACAGTCCTTTGTGCTTATAGGTGTAGACCGGCATGTCGTGCAAAAGCATCGTGTGCATCAAATTGTCGAATCCGAACGGTACGCCTTGGGGAATGAGGTCGAGGATCGCGGGTTCCATGCAATAGATACCCATACTGACCTGGAAGCTCATGGAGGGTTTCTCGCGAAACCCCTGCATCCGGCCGTCGCCATTCGGCGCGTCAATCACACCGAAATCGACATCCACCACCTGGTCGGTGCAGGCCACGGTGACCTGTGCACCGCTGCTTTTGTGGAAAGCGACAAAATCATTGATGTTGAGATCAGTGATCAAATCACCGTTCAGCACCAGAAACGTCTGGGAAAGATAGTCTTTGATGTTCACGAGCGGTCCGATCGTGCCGAGCGGTTCTTTTTCTCTACTGTAGCTAATCTTCATATCCCACTGCTTGCCGTCACCGCACAGCGTGCTGATGAGATGCCCTAGATAACCGGTAGTTATACAGGTTTCCTTTATGTCCCAACGGCGCAGCCACTTCAGTAACACCTCTATGACAGGTTGCTCGCCAACAGGCATCAGAGGTTTTGGCACGACGAACGTATAGGGGCGCAGTCTCGTGCCTTGGCCACCCGCTTGAATAACGGCCTTCATTTCCCTCTACTCCTCGCTTCTCGCCTAGCGGTATGCAAACACTAGGCCGATAAACGTACTGGGTGCCCTCGACGTTCTTGCTGATGACTGGCGGTTATTCTTTTACCGCGCCGCAGCCACCACCCATCGTCTCTATTTCGACACTTAACGTTGCTTGATCAGCAAGTGAGAGGTAACGTTTCGTGGATTTTTCATCAAATCGTGACGACTAGGCTTCAGTTTTGTGAACGAGTTACTATCGACGTCATAAAGACGTAACACAGCTTAACGTAAAACGTTGGACTAGACTCTAGGTTTCTTAATGCGTCGACACGGTATTCTGTAGTGGAGCAATACTTTAACTCCTTGTAGGGTTGCACGGTATCCTGATATGAGAATACCAATCACGGTCTCGTAAAATAATTCGACAGTCGAAAAAGCGAGACTCACATCCACGCACGGGCGTTGTCAGATTTATAGACGCTGCCGTAAAAATCAAGAAAACTGTCGACGTCGGCGAAGCGCCTTGTAAGTGATGACTTTGCCGCGTTGTGCGAACGGATCTTCGCTTTCGCGGAGAACCAGAGCAGAATGGGTGACACAACCAGACCACGAAGCGTATACCCCTGGGCCGGGGAACCGATATTCCCTGTAACGGCGGCCGTTGTCACTCACCCGGGCATGCTGATGGACACACGCCTCAATTGACACCGCAGTGAATGCCGCCCTCCGTTGTAACCGTTAGCGCAATATCGGCATCGCAATCCCGGAGGGCATTCAGGAAACGGCTCGGAAGTTCGCATCCGCAGCCAATGGATTCGATACGCATCGACGCGCTTTGTGCCTACATCGCCTGATCCAGGTTTTTTCCTGTTTCATAGTGTTCAAAGGTGGTTACCACGTGGCGGACTTGCGCAACGAAGTCATCCTTGGTGAAATTGTCCTGTGCCTGGCTATTCTCGAGAAACTCCAGAAATGTACTGATTCGGGACGTTTCCACGACCGTTGGTTTAACTACCCCTACCGAACGGAATCGCTCTCCATCAAATCCCTCACTCTGGCCGCGAAACTCTTCGAGAGGCTTTTCCCCGCTAGTGTCGCTTTCGAAAAAATAGCAGGGCCAGCCGGCGTTTTGAATCAAGTCTGCGCATCGGCTTTTGGCTTCCGTTTCGCTTTCGCAGCGAACGGGTTTGAACCCGAGGTGGTTCAACACCGTTTCCACGATCTCATCGTAGCTTTTCGAGTTTTCACGCCGCATTCCCTTCGGGATGAAGACTTCCTTGTTTTGAGCGGCACATGCCGCAAGCAGACAGAGTTGGGCACCTTCCTTATGGGAGATGAAATAACGTCGGATGTTGTTCGGGGCCGCAATAGGTTGACGCTTCTGGACTCGCTGTAGCAACCCGTCCAAGAGGCTGCCGTTCGAAAAGGCAACGTTCGCAAATCTACTGGTAGAAACAGTATGGCGATCGGCGGCTTTCCAGAGCACTTGCTCCATCAGGGCTTTACTGGCTCCCATTAAGCTGTATGGGTTGACCGCCTTGTCAGAAGAAACCGAGAAGACGCGTTCGGGACGATAGCGCAGGTTGGAAATCAGCTGGTCCAGCCACAGCACGTTTGTATTGAGCATTCGCCGGATGCTGTACACATCCTTTTCCGAGCGGACGTGTTTCAGCGCAGAAAGGTTGAAAATGAAGTCGAAGGGCCTAGCCGAAGCGAGAAAAAGCGAGAAATCGCTACCCCCTATCCCGATGGGAAGGGCCTGAAACTCATCGGGGGCGGAAAGGTCGGCGGAAGAACGGATCTCGCGCACTAATTCGGTAAGGCCGTTTTCGTTGATATCCACCAGACAAAGCGCGCCGACGTCCAGTGGAACCAGCTCTTTTACGAGGTGCGCTCCGATAGATCCTGCGGCGCCAATGACCAGTATTCGGCTGTTGCGCAGTTGTGCGAGTTCCTTTCTCGCGGCATCAAAGTCATCATGAAAAATAGACCGGCTACGGCCCGTAACGATCGCTTCCAGCTCATACAGAGGTGCTAACACGGGGGTCTCGAATTAATCCAGGGAGGCGCCAGTATAGCCGAGCATCCAGATAAATCCCTATCGGCTCGACGCCGTTCATGGACGTCCGATCGGTGGGCCACGGGAGACTCAGGGTATCAGCGGAAACTCGAGCGGGACTGTCCCTGTTTCTCAGGCGTGCGGCAGGCCGATCAGCATCACGCCCATCAGAATCATGGCCATGGCGCCGACCTTGACCGGCGCGTCGTCCAGCTGGTCGCGCAGGGCCATGCGGATCGCGGGCGACAGCGGCCTGCACAGCGGTGTCATGCAAAGCGCCGTCATGCAAAGCGCCATCACGATAATCGGTGTGGTGGTCTCGATGAGGATTACCAGGGACACCGAGTCACTCAGGTCGGTGGCCCGCAGGCTGGCCGCCAGCGCCAGCAGCCCCGTGGCGTTGGTGGCGAGCAGGGCGCCTTTGTTGGCACGCACGGTGCGCAGCGCCCGCCGCAATCCGCCACGCCAAGCGAAGTACGCCGCGCACAGCGTCCCGCCGGCGGCGAACCAGAAAATTCCGCTCCAGTAGTCGCAGCGCTGGAAGACCGCGTCTTCCAGCACCAGGCTCAGCGAAACGCACAGCACCGCGGCGCTCAGGGCGCCGGTTACGGCCCTTTTCGCCAGCAGCCGCCGACCGCCGGAAACCGTCAGTGCGGCAACGCCGGCGGTGGCGATGCCAATCGCCACGTAGTGGTCGCCGAGCAGTCGCTCGCCGAGGAGCACGAACGACAGCAGCGGCACCGCAAGCACCGCGAGGCTGAGGAAGGCTTCGGCGTAGGCGACGTCGTTGGCAGAGAACAACACCCTGAAGTAGTACAGCAGGTGCCAGGTGTAGATCGCGCCGGCCAGCATTGCCAGGCCGATGGTCGTGGGATCCGGGAACAGATCGCTGCCGGCGGCCAGCGGCGGAAACAGCAGCGGGACCGTCCCGAGCAGGCCGCTGATACCGGCCGCCTCCAAGGGGTTGGAGAAGACCCGTCGGCCAACCAGCAGCACGTCGACCACGCCCGACACGGCCAGCGCCAGGGGCACGATCCAGGCCATTGCCAGCCAGTTGTTCCATAACGGCAACGTCTCCATGCCCGGCCCTTCCTGATTCTGCTTGGGTCAGTTTCAGCATAGGCAGGCAGGCACGGGCAGGAAGTGCGCTGTGCCGGGCGCACGGCGTGAACTATTTTCCTCAGGCAGTGCGCGAGCGGGGCTGACCCCGTCAGAACTGCACGCCGAAACTCAGGAAATCGACGTCGTTCTCGATCTGGGTGTACTCGATCTCGAAGCGCAGGATGCCGGCGCTGACGCCCAGGCCGACGCCGAGCGAGGTATCGTTGTCGCTGGTCGAGGCAGCGCCGACAGAGACCTCCGTATCGGCGATCCCGCCGCGCAGCTTCAGGTACAGTGGCCCAGGCGTGACGAAGCTCACGTACAACGCGTTGGTCTCGACCTCGAGCGGCTGACCGGCCACGTCGCCGTCGCTGGCGGTGCGCGAGAACTCGGCTTCAAGGCCCACATCGGCGACCAGAATGCCCAGCTCGTAGCCGAGCGTCAGCGCCACGTTGGTCGGGTCGTCGGCGCCGCTGATGTCGACCAGCATCGGACCGGTCTTCGCGCCGATGTACAGATCGGCATGCGCGGCCGGAATGAGGCACAGCGCCAGCGCTGTGGCGGACAGGAGTTTTCGATACATAAGCCTCGCTCGCGTTGATGGCGGCGCTAATTCTAACGCGCGAGCGCGCCGAACACGCGATCTGCATCACAGGCCCGGGTGCCGTAACCCGCGCCGCGCCGTCACAGTGTCGAACGCGCCGGCGAATATCCGCAGCGGCACTTGCAATGCGCTTCGGAAACTCCGTACCGTAGCCGGCCAGCGTACACAGCGTCCCATACAAACGAAGGCCGATAGCGCAGCATTCAATGAGCGACAAAGCCCCCCTCGTGCTGGTGGACGGATCGTCCTACCTGTACCGGGCGTTCTACGCCCTGGACAAGCAACGCACCGTGCTGAGCAACTCGCGGGGTGAGCCGACCGGCGTGATCTACGTGGTCGGGAACATGATCCGCAAGCTGCGCACCGACTACCAGCCCCGCTACATGGCTGTGGTTTTCGACGC
Organism: Chromatiales bacterium; assembly: GCA_024644045.1. GTDB lineage: Bacteria > Pseudomonadota > Gammaproteobacteria > JAHELT01 > JAHELT01 > JAHELT01. The sequence goes on from JAHELT010000287.1 coordinate 16,888, forward strand.
CAAGGGCAAGACCTTTCGCGACGCGCTGTATGATCAGTACAAGGCGACGCGTCCGCCGATGCCCGACGACCTGCGCCGTCAGATAGCGCCGCTGCACGAGCTGCTGGCCGCACAGGGTTACCCGATGCCGGTGATCGAGGGCGTCGAAGCCGACGACGTGATCGGCACGCTCGCCCGCGAGGCGCGCGAAGCCGGCATGCAGGTGGTGATTTCCACCGGCGACAAGGACATGGCACAGCTGGTCGGCGAGGGAGTGACGCTGATCAACACCATGAGCAACCAGCTGCTCGACCGCGACGCGGTGCTGGCAAAGTTCGGTGTGCCGCCGGAGCAGATCATCGACTTTCTCGCGCTGGTCGGCGACACCAGCGACAACATCCCGGGTGTCCCCAAATGCGGTCCCAAGACTGCCGCCAAGTGGCTTGCCGAGTACGGCTCGCTCGACGAGGTGATTGCGAATGCCGGCAGCGTAAAAGGCAAGATCGGCGAGAGCCTGCGCATGAGCATCGAGCACCTGCCGCTCTCACGCCAGCTGGTAACCATCAAGCTGGACGTGGACATGGACGTGCACCCGCAGGACCTGGCGCTTGGCGAACCCGACACGCCGCGGCTGCGCGAGCTGCTGGCGCGTTTTGAGATCCGCTCCTGGCTGGACGACGTCGAGACGCTGGCCCCGGCACAGCCGCAGCCGGCCGCGGCGCGCGATTACACCACCATTCTCAGCGCCGGTGACCTCGAGGGCTGGCTCGGCAGGCTGCGGGCGGCGGAGGCTTTCTGTATCGATACCGAGACCACCCGGGTGCAATACATGGAAGCGGAGATCGTCGGCGTGTCTTTCAGCGTGCAGCCCGGCGAGGCTGCCTATGTGCCGCTCGCGCATGACAGCTCCGCTGCGCCCGAGCAGCTCGCGCGCGACCAGGTGCTCGATCAGCTGCGTCCGTTGCTGGAGGATCCGCAGCGCCCGAAGATCGGCCAGAACCTGAAGTACTGCCGCAACGTGCTCGCCAACTACGGCATCACCCTGAACGGTATCGCGCATGACACCATGCTGCAGTCCTACGTGCTCGATTCCACCGCCACGCGGCACGACCTGGATTCGCTGGCGGAGAAGTACCTGGCCGTCAAGACCGTGCACTACGAGGAGATCGGCGGCAAGGGTGCGAAACAGCTGAGCTTCGACCAGATCGACCTGGCGCAGGCGGCGCCCTACGCGTGCCAGGACGCCGACGTGGCGCTGCAGCTGCACCGTCACCTGTGGCCGATGCTTCAGGCCGAGCCCGCGCTGCGCCGCGTGTACGAGGAGATCGAAATGCCGCTGGTGCCGGTGCTCTCGCGCGTGGAGCGAAACGGCGTGGCGCTGGATACCGGGATGCTGGCCAAGCAGTCGCGCGAGCTGGCGAAAAAGATGAAGTCTCTGGAAGCGCGCGCGTATGCGCTCGCCGAGGGCGAGTTCAACCTGGGCTCACCAAAGCAAATTCAGGAGATACTCTACGATCGCCTGGAACTGCCGGTGCTGCGCAAGACGCCGAAGGGCCAGCCGTCGACGGCCGAGGACGCGCTGGCCGAGCTGGCGCAAGACTACGAGCTGCCGCGCGTCATCCTCGACCATCGGGCGCTGAACAAGCTGCGCTCGACCTACACCGAGAAGCTGCCGGACATGATCAGCCCCGGCACCGGCCGCCTGCACACCTCCTACCGCCAGGCGATCGCCTCGACCGGCCGCCTGTCGTCGAACGAGCCGAACCTGCAGAACATACCGGTGCGCACCGAAGAGGGCCGGCGCATCCGCCAGGCCTTCGTCGCGCCGCCCGGCTGTCTGCTGCTCGCAGCCGACTACTCGCAGATCGAGCTGCGCATCATGGCCCATCTGTCCGGCGACGCGGGACTGCTGGGCGCGTTCGCCAGGGGCCAGGACATCCATCGCAGCACCGCTGCGGAGGTCTTCGGGGTCGAGCTGGAGAGCGTCACGGGCGAGCAGCGACGGGCCGCGAAGGCGATCAACTTCGGGCTGATCTACGGGATGTCGGCCTTCGGCCTGGGCCGCCAGCTCGGCATCAAGCGTGGCGAAGCGCAGGCGTACGTCGATCTGTACTTCTCGCGCTACCCGGGCGTCAGGCAGTACATGGATCGGACCCGCGAGCGCGCCCGGGAAGACGGCTTCGTCGAGACGGTGTTCGGACGGCGCCTGTATCTGCCGACGATCAACGCGCGCGGTGCGCAGGTGCGGGCTGCGGCTGAACGCACCGCCATCAACGCGCCGATGCAGGGCAGCGCCGCCGATATCATCAAGCGCGCGATGATCGCGGTCGACGAGCGACTGCGGCGCGAGGGCTTCGCGGCCCGCATGATCATGCAGGTGCACGACGAGCTGGTCTTCGAGGTCGACGCGGGCCACGAACGCGGGCTCGAAGACATGGTGCGCGAGCACATGCAGGCGGCCGCGCAGCTCGAAGTCGCACTGGTGGTCGACGTGGGTATCGGCGGCAACTGGGACGAGGCGCACTAGCACTCGGTCGGGCTCAGGGCATAAAAAGACCCCGGAGCCGTTACCGGTTCCGGGGTCAATACTTCCCGGCTGGGGAAGCCGGGCGCCTACCCAGGGAGGCGGGTAGGCTAGCGCCGGGCTTCAGCGCTGTACCGGATAAGACTGCCGCCGCAGTGCCGAGTTCCCGTCCCCGAAGCAACATTAAGTGTCGGTAATAATTGGTTTTTTTGCGTATTTCGCGTGCTTAGCCGCCTGTTGCATGAAGGATAACTCCGGGCATCCCTGCGCCTTGCGCCCTGCGGGCCAGCTAATGGCTGTTCAAATTGTCCCAGACGATTTAGTCACTTCTCAGGGAAAATCTGGCTAAGTAGATTGGACGATCGTGTGCAGAGTAGTAGCCGGCCTGTTGCTCAAGGTGGATCGTTCGCCACTATCGACGTCGGATGGCGACGCCAGATTTTCCTGAACGTGAACAGGGACAAACTTCCCTTGGCAATGACGCACAAGTACCTGCGTAACGGTTTGATTTGATTGTAAAACGCAGCGACTCGTCACCGCTTTCGTGCAGCATGCGGGTTAGGCGAGCCAGCCGTCCAGCACCGCGTGGCAAGCCTGGATGCCGCGTCCCCGGGTTGCCGAAAAAAGCTGCACCTCGGCGTCGCCGCGCCGTTCGCGCAGCTCGGCGCGGACGCTTCGCACGACGTTGTGCGCGGCATTGGATCCGAGCTTGTCGGCCTTGTTCAGCAGGCAGTGCAGCGGCGTACGGCGCTCACCCAGCAGGTCGATCATCTGCCAGTCGAGCTCGGTCAGCCCGCGCCGGATGTCGACGACCAGCACCAGGCCGCGCAGCGCCTCGCGAGCGAGGAAGTAGCGGCCCAGCTCGTGCCGCCAGTGGTTGCGCTGGGCGTGCGAGACTTTGGCGTAGCCGTAGCCCAGCAGGTCGATGAGGTAGCGCCCCTCTGCGACCCGGAAGCAGTTGAGCGCCTGCGTGCGGCCGGGGGTCTTGCTGATGCGCGCGAGCCCGGCGTTACGTGACAATGTGTTGATCACGCTCGATTTTCCGGCGTTGGAGCGCCCCGCAAACGCCACTTCGGACACGCTGTCCGGCGGCAGCTGGGCGACTTTTTGCGCGCTCAGCACGAAGCGCGCCGCATCATAAGCGAACGCGCCGCGCGGCGACTCGCCGCTCGCCTCGAATTTTCCCGGGTCGCCTGCTACCATTTGCGCGCTTTTTGGCCGGATTCCGGTGCCCGCCGGAGTTTACTGGAGTAATCGACGAAATGAAGAGAATCTCGCTGACGGGATTGATGGTCGCCACCGCCTGTCTGGCGCTGCCGGCGTGGTCGGCCGGCGACGTGGCGGCCGGCAAGCAGAAATCGGCTACCTGTGCGGCATGCCACGGCGCCGACGGCAACAGCGTCGCACCTAATTTTCCCAAGCTGGCCGGGCTCGGCGAAGGCTACCTGAGCAGGCAGCTGCACGCGTACCGCAGGGGCGAAACGCGGGCCAATCCAAGCATGGCGCCGATGGCGGCGAACCTGAGCGATCAGGACATCGAGGATCTGGCCGCCTACTACGCCGCGCAGAAACGCAGCTTCGGCGTGGCCAACGAGGACCTGGTGTCGCGCGGCGAGGCCATCTACCGCGGCGGCATCAGCGGGTCCAACATCGGCGCCTGCATCGGCTGCCACGGCCCGCGCGGTTCCGGCAACCCGGCGGCGCGGTTCCCGGCAGTGTCCGGCCAGCACGCGCAGTACCTTGCCGATCAGCTGATGAAGTTCCGCGCCGGCGAGCGCAGCAGCGACCCCAACCGCATGATGCGCAACATCGCCAACCGCATGACCGACGACGAAATCCAGGCGGTTGCCTCCTACATGTCGGGATTGTATTGAACTCCGAACCGCCCCGCGCGGTCAGTCTTGAGAAGGGCAACCAGTTACCGGAACGGGATATCCGCCTAGATGATTAAATCTGCTGTTCGTACCGCGCGCTGGGTCGTCGCGCTTGCGCTCGTGCTGAGCGCGCAGGCACACGCCCAGGGGAACTATGACGTCGTGTCGCCGCCACAGCCCACCGAGGTCGCCGATGGCGTCGAGGTGCTGGAGTTTTTCTGGTACGGGTGCCCGCACTGCTATGCCTTTCACCCGTACGTGGATGGCTGGGCGGCGCGCAAGCCCGCCAACGTCAAGTTCAAGATGGTGGCCGCACCGCTCAACCCGGCGTGGACGATCCACTCGCGGGCCTACTACGCCGCCGAGGTGCTGGAGGTGCTCGACAAGTTCCACGAGCCGTTCTTCGACGCCATTCACAAGCAGGGCAAGCGTATGCGCAAAGAGGACGAGATCGTCAGCTTTGCGCAGGGGCTGGGCATCGATGGCGCGGCGTTCCGCGATGCGATGAATTCATTCGCCACCGAGACCCGCATGCGCCGGGCGCTGCAGCTGGCCGACGCCTACCGCATCTCCGGCGTGCCAACGATGGCCGTGAACGGCAAGTACACGACCTCCGCCAGCCGCGCGGGCGGCTATCCGCAGATGATCCAGGTGATCGAGCAGCTGGTCGCCCGCGAGGGCGGCAGCTGAGGGTACAGCTCCGCTCGCCCGTCCGGCGCTCGCCGGACCGGATGTCGCGAGCGGCTGGCGCATTCTGTCCCACTCCGATGCCCCGCGTTGGCCGTCAAGGGCCTGAGTCTCGCGGGTTTCGGCAGTGCCCTTGACGACCGCCAGGGCAGGCTCGCACTGCCTGGCCGAATCGTCTATCCTCGTCGTTTACACACGCGCACCCGAATCTCCCGGGCGGCGTCCAATAATCATGATCCGAAGGCGCTCGAGAAACACCAACCGCGCCCTTAGCCAGGAGGAGAAGCGTCGATGCTCCGATCTCTTCACATCACGCCCGAGAAATGCACCGGCTGCCTGCAGTGCGAGATGGCCTGCAGCTTCGAAAATGAAGGCGTTTTCAATCCCGCAAAATCCCGCATCAAAGTGTTCACCTTTCACGAGGAAGGCCGCTTCGTGCCCTACACCTGCACGCAGTGTGCGGAAGCCTGGTGCATGCAGGCGTGCCCCGTGGAAGCGATTGTGGTCAATGCGGCGACGGGCTCCAAAGACGTGCTGGAAGACGTCTGTGTGGGGTGCAAAGTCTGCACCATCGCGTGCCCGTTCGGCACCGTGAACTACAACCAGGCAACCGGCAAGGTGATCAAATGCGACCTGTGCGGCGGCGATCCGGCTTGCGCCACCGCGTGCCCCACCGAGGCGATCACCTACATCGATTCCGACATGACCGGTTACGAACGTATGCGGGCGTGGGCGAGTAAAACCGACACGGCCGCCAGCGCCTGAGGAGGTAAGAGTAATGGCTTGGACAGGAAAAATCTTACGGGTCAATCTGACCTCCGGCAGCGTCAAGCAGGAGGCGCTGAACATGGACTGGGCGCAGACCTACCTGGGCCAGCGCGGCCTGGCAACGAAGTACCTGGTCGAGGAGATCGACCCGAAGTGCGATCCGCTGGGCCCGGACAACAAGCTGATCATGGCCACCGGGCCGCTGACCGGCACCATGGCCTCCACCGGCGGGCGCTACTCGGTCATCTGCAAGAGCCCGCTGACGGGCTGCGTGGCCTGCTCGAACTCGGGCGGGTTCATCGGTGCGGAATTGAAGAACGCCGGCTGGGACATGATCATTTTCGAGGGCAAGAGCAAAAAGCCCGTGTATCTCTACGTGGAGAACGACAAGGCTGAGTTGCTGCCCGCCGACAAGATCTGGGGCACCTCGGTGTGGGCCACAGACGAGTGGCTGCACAAGAAGCACCAGGATCCGGCGCTGCGCATCGCCGCGGTCGGGCGGTCCGCCGAAAACGGCTGCCTCTATTCGGCAGTGATCAACGACCTGCACCGCGCCGCCGGACGTTCCGGCGTCGGCACCGTGATGGCCAGCAAGAATCTCAAAGCGGTGGCGGTTCGCGGCACCGCGGGCGTGGGCAACATCAAGGATCCGAAGCGCTTCATGCAGGCCACCACCGAGGCCAAGCAGGTGCTGGCGGAGAACGCGGTCACCGGCCAGGGGCTGCCGACCTACGGCACCCAGGTGCTGATGAACGTGATCAACGAGATCGGCGCGCTGCCGACCCGCAACATGCGCGAAGTGCAGTTCGAGGGCGCGCACAAGATCTCCGCGGAGGCAATGGCCGAACCGCGCAAGAGCGACGGCAAAGCGAACCTGACGACCAATGCCGGCTGCTTCGGCTGCACCATCGCCTGCGGGCGGATATCCACCATCGACCGTACCCATTTCACCATTGAGAACAAGCCCCAGTACTGGGGCAACTCGGGCGGCCTCGAGTACGAGGCGGCCTGGGCGATGGGCACCGACACCGGGATCGACGACCTCGATGCCGTCACCTACGCGAACTTCATCTGCAACGAAGACGGCATGGACCCGATCACCTTCGGTGCCACGGTTGCCGCGGCAATGGAGCTGTACGAAGCCGGTGTGATCGGCGACAAGGAGACCGGCGGGATTGCGTTCAAGTTCGGCAACGCGCAAGCGCTGGCCAAAGCCGCGGAGATGGTCGCGACCGGCGAGGGTTTCGGTAAGGATCTGGCGCTCGGTTCCAAGAAGCTGTGCGAGAAGTACGGCCGTCCGGAGCTGTCGATGACCGTCAAGGGTCAGGAATTCCCCGCTTACGATCCGCGCGGGATACAGGGCATGGGACTGGCCTACGCCACCTCCAACCGCGGTGCCTGCCACCTGCGCGGCTACACCGTGGCCTCCGAGGTACTGGGCATTCCCGAGAAGACAGACCCGCTGGTCACCGACGGCAAGGCGGGCCTGGTCAAGGCCTTCCAGGACGCCACGGCGGCCTTCGACTCCTCGGGGTTGTGCATCTTCACGAGCTTCGCCTGGACGCTGGAGAACGTCGCGCCGCAGCTGGACGCCGCCTGCGCCGGCGGCTGGTCGCCGGAACGTCTCGCCGAGGTGGGCGAGCGTATCTGGAACATGGAGCGCGAGTTCAATCTCGAGGCGGGCATGAAAGCGTCCGACGATACCCTGCCCAAGCGCCTTACCACCGAGAAGGCGAACACCGGTCCGGCGGAGGGCAAGGTCAACGGCCTGTCGGCCATGCTGCCCGAGTACTATGAGCTGCGCGGCTGGAGCAAGGACGGGAAACCGACGGACAAGACCCGGCAGCGCCTGGGTCTGTAAGCGACCAAGGAAGGGAGGAGACGTATGGGGAGCCTCGTGGCTCCCCGTACGGTTATGCCGCCGTGTGCGAAGCACGGTGGCCTGCGTTAACAGTCATGCACGCCGGTTGCACGAGCGCAGTATCCCGGCGCGGACCCAGTAGAGAGAGTCGAACATGCATCATGTAATCGTAGGCGCGGGCCCGGCCGGGGTCATCGCGGCGGAAACACTGCGGCGCTTGGACCGCGATGCGAAGATCACGCTGGTCGGCGACGAGCCGGAACCCCCCTATTCGCGCATGGCCATTCCCTACCTGCTGATCGACAAGATAAAGGAGCCGGGCACCTACCTGCGCAAGGACGCCGAGCACTTCGCCGCGCGTAACGCCGAGGTCGTTCACGACCGTGTCGGCGGCGTCGACACGAAGCGCCAGACGCTTTCGCTGACCAACGGCGGCAAGCTCAAGTACGACAGGTTGCTGATCGCGACCGGCTCGCACCCGGTCAGTCCTCCGATCCCGGGCATCGACAGCGCGGGTGTGCACCCCTGCTGGACGCTGGAAGATGCGCGCGCCATCATGAAGCTGGCAAAGCCGGGCGCCAACGTGGTGCTGATGGGCGCCGGCTTCATCGGTTGCATCATCCTCGAGGCACTGGCTTCGCGCGGCGTGAATCTCACCGTCGTGGAAATGGAAAACCGCATGGTTCCACGCATGCTGGACGAGACGGCCGGCACGCTGCTCAAACAATGGTGCGAGAGCAAGGGCGTGCGGGTGCACACGTCGACCAAAGTGACCGCCGTCGAGGCGGCGAAAAAAGGGCTCGGCGTGAGCCTCGATAACGGCGACACGCTGGAGGCGGCGCTGCTGATCTCGGCGACAGGCGTCAGACCCAACACGCAGTTTCTCGAGGGCAGCGGAGTCGACACCGACCAGGGCATCCTGGTCAATGCGTATCTGCAAACCAGCGTGGAGCATGTATACGCCGCCGGCGACGTCGCGCAGGGGCGCGATTTCTCCACCGGCGAGTACAGCGTGCAGGCGATTCAGCCCACCGCCGCCGATCACGGACACATCGCGGCCACCAACATGGCCGGCGGCAACACCCTGGAACACCCCGGCAGCGTGAACATGAACGTACTGGACACGCTGGGCCTGGTGTCCAGCTCGTTCGGCCTGTGGATGGGTGTGGACGGCGGCGACAGCGCCACGCTCACCGACCGGGACCGCTACCGCTACCTCAATCTGCGCTTCGACGGGGATGTGCTGGTGGGCGCCAGTGCCCTGGGGCTGACCCAGCACGTGGGCGTGCTTCGCGGGCTGATCCAGACCCGCACGGCGCTCGGCCGCTGGAAAGACAAGCTGCTCGATGACCCGACCCGTGTCATGGAAGCCTACCTGGCCGGCACCCAGGCGATCGGGGCCAACGCTTGAGGGTGGCGCACGGCCGGCCGCCGGCGATCGGCCAGGTCACCCGATGCGCATCACGCTGAAGCTGTACGCCTCGCTGGGCGAGCTGCTGCCACCCGGCGCGCACGAGAACGCCGCTCGGGTCGAGGTCGCGAACAGCGCCACGCTGAACGAGATCATCGACCAGTACCGGGTGCCGCGCGAGCTTGCGCACCTGGTGCTGATCAACGGGTTTTTCGCCTGCGAGGAGGATCGAGACAAGCCCGGCAGGTTGCGCGAAGGGGATACGCTCGCGATCTGGCCGCCGGTCGCCGGCGGCGATGTCCGCTGTCGCAGCCGGGCAGGCTACACTGAACCACACCGCTGAGGAGGTCTGAAAATGGCGAAAGTGAACTCTTCCATGCACCTGGACGTTCCGGTGGAGAAGATGTGGGAGCTGATCGGCAAGTTCAACGGCCTGCCGAACTGGCACCCGGCGGTCGAGAGCAGCGAGCTCGAGGACGGCGGAGAGACGCGCAAGCTGAGTCTGGTCGGTGGCGGCTCCATCGTGGAGAAGCTGCAGAAACACGACGACGACAACTACACTTACAGCTACTCGATCGAGAACAGCCCGTTGCCGGTGGCCAATTACGTCTCGCAGCTGCGCGTGGTGCGCGACGGTGATGGCTGCAGCATCGAGTGGGGCAGCGAGTTCACGCCGGCCGGCGCCAGCGAATCCGACGCCGTGAAAGTCGTCCAGGGTATCTACCAGGCCGGGTTCGACAATCTGAAGAAAATGTTCGGTGGCTGATGATGCCGCGCGTAGTGCCGCCGGTGAAATCGCCGAGACGTTCGAGCGCGAGATGGGGTTTTCGCACACCGAGTTCCGGCGCGCGCTGCAACGCACCTACGCGGACGCCGGCCTCAGCATGCGTGAGGACGGCGCGGACATCGCCGTGGCCGGTGGCCAGGTATGCATCCGCCTGGGACCGGAGCGCGTACGCCGGATCGCGTTGCTGGAGTTGCCGGTGACGACGATTTACTTTACCTTCGAGCACGTAAACGCGGCGCAACGCGCCGAGTTCATGCAGCGTTTCGAGCTCTATTTCCGCCGCGGAGGCGGTTGAGATACGTCATGACGGCAGACGCAGGCAAGGCCATCACCGACCGGCTGGGACGCCACGTCCGGGATCTGCGCATCTCGGTCACCGACCGGTGCAATTTCCGCTGCGTGTACTGCATGCCGAAGAAAGTGTTCGGCGCCAGCTACAAGTTCCTGCCGCGCAGCGAGCTGCTCAGCTTCGAGGAGCTGGAGCGCGTGGCGGCCGCGGCTGCGCAGCTCGGGGTCCGCAAGCTGCGCATCACCGGCGGCGAGCCGCTGGTGCGCCACGATCTGGAACGCCTGCTCGAGCGGCTGGCCGGCATCGCCGGCATCGAAGACCTGAGTATGACCACTAACGCGTCGTTGCTGACCCGCGAACGTGCCGCCGCCATCAAAGCGGCCGGCGTGAATCGCGTCAACGTGAGCCTGGATGCGCTGGACGACGAAACCTTCATGCGCATCAACGACGTGGGGTTCCCGGTGCAGAAGGTGCTGCAGGGCATCGAGAACGCCGAGGCAGTGGGCATCGGCTCGATCAAGGTGAACATGGTGGTCAAGCGCGGTGCCAACGAGCACAGCATCGTGCCCATGGCGCGCTTCTTCCACGGCACCGGGCACATCGTGCGCTTCATCGAGTACATGGATGTCGGCCACACCAACGGCTGGCGCCTGGACGACGTGGTGCCGGCCACGGAGATCGCCGCGATGATCGACCGCGAGCTGCCGATCGAACCCCTGCAGGCCAACTACGCCGGTGAAGTGGCCAAGCGCTGGTGCTACACGGACGGCGGCGGCGAGATCGGCATCATCTCCTCGGTGACGCAGCCCTTCTGCGGCGAGTGCACGCGAGCGCGGTTGTCAGCGGTGGGCATGCTGTATACCTGCCTGTTTGCAACCTCGGGCCACGACCTGCGCGAAGCGCTCCGCTCCGGTATCGATGACGATGCGCTGCGTCAGCGGTTGAGCGCGATCTGGACGGCGCGTACCGATCGCTATTCGGAGGTCCGCAGCGAGGCGACAGTGAGCCTGCCGAAGATCGAGATGTCCTACATCGGCGGCTAGCGCGGCTCGCCGCACGGGCGCGACCTGCCCGCACGCCTGACCAGAAGCCCGACCCCAGCACCGATGAACTACCTTCCCGAATCCGCCGCCGCCGCCTGGCAGGCCTACAATGCCATGGAAACCACCAAACAGCGGCACATAACGCTGCTCGCCGGGCTGGAGAACCGTTACGGCTCGCTGGCGAAAGCGCATCTCGGTGAGACCCTGCTGCTCGACAAGCTCCTGCACGACCATGATCTGCAGGTCAAGTGCTTCACCCGGGAGATGGCGGCACTGAAGGAGGCCGATGCGAGCGCGCACGCGGCACTGCTGGCGTATATGCAGGAGATCAACGGCACGCTGGCGCGCTACACCAGCGAGGAGACGGGGCCGACCCAGCTGGCCTGAGGGCTGTCCGGTTGAGCGGGCCGTCGCCGTTGCGCTGGCGAGATCTCGTCAAATCAGAAGGCGTAACGAGACCGTCAGGCTTTGGAAACCCGCCTGGATAGCGGGAACCGGCCCCGATAAGCCGCCTGTAAGCGCTGCCGCGCGTTTGCGCCGACCGCTACTGTCGTATATTTTTACACTTCGGAACTTTTCTGTTGACTTGGAACTATCGTTGCATGATGTTCGCAATTCGCGATCAGCGCGGTTCTCGATGGTGTGTGTGGGAACGGTTGGCTTAGCTGGGTCGCGCGGGTGCCGTAGAGCAGTTACAAAACAACCCGCGGACCTGCACACGTGAGGGCGTGCATGATCACTTGGCGTAGGAAAACGAAATCGCCGGGCCAGTCGGCCGGCGGAAATCCGGGACGGTTCAGGGAGCGTCTGCCGGCGCTGTATCTTGTGCTGACGGTGATGCTGGCGCTGCTTGCGTACGTCTATATACTCGGCTTCCCGGTCCTGGCACTGATCTACCTCGGGCGTGCGATGTTCTTCGCCACGCGCCTGGAATGGCTGGATCTCGCACAGAGCGCGTTCGCCAGCGCCGCCTTTGCGCTGATCGGCTACCAGCTCTACCAGATCCGCCCGCAGGCGCCCAACCACGTTCCGCTGCCGGAGCCCGTGGCGCCGAAGCTGTTTCAGATGATCGAGCACGTGCGCGAGCAGACTCGCGCGCCACGCCTGGCACGCGTCCTGATCGACGACGGCATGGACGTGCGCATGGTCTACACGCCGTTCAACGGCTACCCGTTCAGCTACTCGCATTCGCTGGTGATCGGCTTCGCGGCCATGCAGCTGCTCGCGCCCCTGCACTTCAAGGGCCTGGTTGCGCGCCGCCTCGGGCAGTCGTCACACCGTAACAACCGCCTGGTCAGCTGGCTGGCGACGCTGCGCTATTTCGGCCCGGCGTTGCTGAAGGCCTGTCCCGACTGGCGGGGCATCGACAACATCGTCGTACGCGTTTTCTTTCTCTGGTACGCGCCGCTGTATCAGCGCTGCAGCGTGCAGGTCGCGCGCATGCACGAGGTGTACGGGGATCGTTACATGATGGATCTGGTCAACGACCGCGACGTGGCCGAGCTGTTGACCGCTCAGGTGATCGCCGAGAACTATCTGCGCGAACGCTACATGCCGGCCATCATGGATCTGGCGCGCAAGCGCCCGACCCCGTCGCCGATGTTCTACAGCGGCATCGACCGGAAGTTCAACCGCTACTGGACCAGCACCGACGCGAAGCGCTGGCTGCAGCACGAGTTCGCGACGCGGCCGGCTGCCAACGACCCGCGTCCGTCTCTACGCCGCCGCCTGGCGGAGATCGGCCACAGCAGCCCGCGCCTGCCTTCGCCGTTGCGTCAGGCCGCCTCGCGGGTGCTCCTGGACGTCATGCTGAAGCCCATCATCGGCAAACTGGACCGGGCCTGGGCTCGCCGCGTCGCAAAACGCTGGCGGGCAACCCATGAACAGGCCAAGAAGGAAGTCCGCCGAATGGGGCGGCTGCACAAGAAATCGCGCGCCGAGCGTCTGTCGCCGCGCGAGAGCATCGAGCTGGCGACGCTGGTCGAGCGCTGTCACGGGCCGGCGAAAGCCGAGCCCTTCTACCGGCAACTGCTGAAGCTGCACGCCGGGGATGCGGCGGCGAACTACGCGGTCGGCAAGTTCCTGGCGGCGCGGCAGGATGAACGTGGCCTCACGGCGCTCGAGAAGGCGATGGACCTCGATGCGCGGTTCGCCAGCCGCGCCGGCAAGCTGATCGCGGCGTTCCACGCCGAGCGTCATCGCGAGAATGAGGACTCCGGCGAGTATCCTACGATTTCCGACACCGAGTTGCCGATCGTGGTCAGCGAAACCCGGGCCGCCGTGACCGAAACGGGCATCCGTCAGGCGATTTCGGAGATCGGCGCACACGGCGCGGTGACCGATATCCGGTTGCGTAAGGCCATCACCGACCCGGGCGTGGATTCGCCCGCGGCCGCGGAGGAAGACGACCTGAAGAGCGGTCTGCATGCCGCCATTTCCGAGACCGGGCTGCGTGGCGCCGCGGCGATCGAAACGGGCCTGCGCGAGGTCGTCACCCAGACCGGCCAGCCGGTTCTCGCCACGGAGAAAGCCGAGCCCCGCGCGGGCAGCGAAGCCGAACCGCAGCGGGCGACGGAAAGCGATGATGCGCCCGCTGCCCCGCCGGCAGCCGTAACGGAAAAGGGACTGGCGGAACTCGATGTCAGCGAAGCGCTCGCCCGGACCGCCTCGCGCAGTTCGGTCACCGCCGCGGGCGTGCAGATGGCGATCACGGACAGCGCCGTGCGCAAGGCCATCACCGGCACCACAGCGGCGCTCGGCAAAGCCGCAAAAACGAGCAAGCACAGTCTCGCCTGAGCGGCTGCCCGCGCTGCTAGTATGTCGCAGGTCACCTTCTCGCTGAGCGTAGCGATCACCGGCACGCCGGACGCGAAACTGAATCCTCAATGTAGGTGCGCGGTCACGGTTTCGCCCGAGGCGTTCTCAACCCCAACGCGACACTCGCCTTGTTGATCGCTGTGAGCAGTGTCGTCGGCCGCGCGACGAACCCCGTTGAAGCCGCTGACGCCGCCGCGCCGCCGCAAGTGGTTGTGCTATGCTTCCCGCACGGCCATCGAGGTACCGGCGGAACATCCGTCAACCGCCTGCGCACAGAGCAACAATGCACGGCGCGGGCAGTAATCAGCCGTCGCCGTTCGGCCGGCGACCGCTGCACCCTTCGCGCAGACGTCAAGCGCAGGGGGGCGAACATGTCCGCCGCTACACCTCCTCAGCAGGCCGCCGGTTGCAGCGGCGCGGCTGCCGGCGAACCGTGCAATGTTCGAGGCGCTGTAAAGCTCGACGGCCGGAGTGCCGAAATAACAATCGAGCAAGGAGCGGAGGTGCTGCATGCCACGTTCATGTAACTCTGCAACCGGAGCGACGCGCTCCACCCTGATTCCAGCCCTTCTGGTTCTGGTGTCCCTGTCCAGCACGGCGTACGCGAGATCGGATCTCGAGCTACGGGCCTACGCCGGCGTGTTCAACACGGACGCCTGGCTGGACAATACCGAGAGCGACGCACTGGAGGCTGGCGTGGAGCTCTATTTGTCGCCGATCGAGGACACGCGGATAGCGCCGCTTATCGGCACGGCCGCGAACGCCGACGATGCGTCTTGGCTGTACACCGGCGTGCGCTGGGGCCACTTTCTCGGGGCGGGCTGGCAGGCCGCCTTCAGCTTCGCGTTGACTTTTTACAACGAAGGTGACAGCAAGCCCCTGGGCAGCGATCTCGAGTTTCGCAGCGGGGTCGAGATGGCCTACGGGCTGGAGGGCGGACACGCGCTCGGTGCGCAGTTCTATCACATCTCCAACGCCGGCATCTCGAACAGCAATCCGGGCAACAACTCACTGGTGTTTTTCTACAGCATTCCGATTCGCCCTTGAAGGGGCCGCACCCAGCGCCCTGACCGGTCCCGGATCGACGGTAACGGTCGTGCGCGCAGGCGTGTGCGATACTCGCGGCCCGGCGAAGCGACCCTGGCAGGTGCGAACGGCACATGAGTGAAGACGTCCTCGTCGACGAGCACCGCGACTCGTCGATACCTATCATCCCCCTGGCGGAAACGGTGCTGCCGCCGTGGCTGGAGACACAGCCGCCGGAAATCGAACGCTGGACGCGGGCGGTCGCCTTCCGGGCAGCCGCCGGCACGCATTGCCTGGTCGCGGACGGGGATGGCGCGCTGCACAGCGTCCTCGCCGGCGTTGCGGACCCGATAGACACCTGGTCGCTGAGCGCGCTGGCCGCGAGCCTGCCGCCGGGTAACTATCATCTGCCCGCCGACACCCCGTCGGTCGTACGCGAGCGCATCGGGCTCGGATGGGTGCTCGGCACCTACTGCTACGACCGCTACCGTACCGAGTCCGATCCGAATGCGGACGCGCCGCCGGTGCTCGCGCTGGGCGACGCGCAGGCGTTGCGCAACGTGCAGGACGCCGCCGCCGCAATCGGGCTGGTTCGCGATCTGATCAATACGCCGGCCGACGCGCTGCCCCCGGCGGCGCTGGCCGCCGCCTGCCAGGCGCTGGCGGATGAGTTCGGCGCCACCTGCAGCATCATCACGGGCGACGCGCTGCTGGAGAAGAACTTCCCTGCGGTGCACGCCGTGGGCCGGGCCAGCGCGCAGGCACCGTGCCTGATCGACATGCACTGGGGCGATCCCGCGCACCCGCGGGTCGCGATCGTCGGCAAAGGGGTGTGCTTCGACAGCGGGGGCCTGGACATCAAGCCGGCCAGCGGCATGCGTCTGATGAAGAAAGACATGGGCGGGGCCGCGCATGCAATGGGTGTTGCGCGCCTGATCATGAGCGCGGGCCTGCCGGTCCGGCTGCAGCTGATCGTGCCGGCGGTGGAGAACGCGATTGCCGGCAACGCCTACCGGCCGGGCGACGTGGTGGCTACACGGCGTGGCCTGACCGTGGAGATCGACAACACGGACGCCGAGGGCCGGGTGATCCTGGGCGACGCCCTGGCGCTGGCGAGCGAGGGCGAACCAGCGCTGATCGTGGACTTCGCAACGCTGACCGGGGCGGCGCGCGTTGCGCTGGGCACCGATCTGCCCGCCATGTTCACCGACGACGACGCGCTGGCGGCGGCAATCGCGCGCCACGGCCAGGCCGTCGACGACCCGGTCTGGCGCATGCCGCTGCACAAACCCTACCGCGAGCTGATCAAGAGCAACGTGGCCGATATTCTCAATGCCGGTAAGGGTCCTTACGCCGGCGCCATTACCGCGGCACTGTTCCTGCAACGCTTTGTCGATGCGCCGCTGCCCTGGGTGCACTTCGATCTCATGGCCTGGAACACGCAAGCACGCCCCGGCCGGCCGGAGGGCGGCGAGGCCATGGGGATGCGCGCGGTGTTCGCCTACCTCAGCGAGCGTTTCGCCGGATAGTCGCTTCGAGTGGACGCTTTGCGCAGGCCGCGAGCACCAGGCTCGGGCGCGGACGATTGCGGGCCGCACGGTGGCGCGCTCGGCGCCGCTGCTCCGGGCCGCAGTAGGCACTGCTGCACGTGCCGTGGACAGTGCGGAACTCCGGAGCCGCGAGGAAGCGCACCGGAACGATCAGCCATTTGTCGTATTTGTATGTCACCCTTGCTCAGCTGCGGCTCACCGACGCCGGTCGCTGTTCATGCTGTAGAGCAGAGCGGCACCCAGCACCACGCCGCACATCAGCACGGACGAAAGCAGCGACTCCGCGCCGGTTGCTGGCAACAGGGTCGCAATGGCATAGATATTCGGGCTCATGGTTTAATCCAACGGTTTGCAGTGTGGCGTTCAGCCTAACGCCGGTTCGGCAAGACGGCTGTGCCGCCGATCACGGCCAATCGGTGAAAATTTCACCCCGCCTGGTGGCGAGCACAAGGACGTTGATTAAGGGCGACGGGCGGCGCACAGTAGCGGAAACCGCTCGATCAGGAGTCCGTGCGATGTCCGATGAGAAGCCGCTGAAGAATCACCAGGTCACGATCTGCCTCGCCGGCGGGGCCATTCTGGGGCCATTCAAGGCAACCTGGGGCGGCGACGCGGTGAGCGATGTGCGCGAACTGTCCAAGGACTACGACGCGTTCCTGCAGGGTGAGCCGCAGACGCGCTTCAAATATCACCTTCACGACTCCAGCAACCGGTTCTCGCACACGCTGATCCTGAACTTCGGCAACGTGACGGCGATTTACGACCAGGTCAATCTCACCGAACGGTGAGCGGCGGTCAGGCGCAGGATGTCCCCTCTGCGCCGCCGGCGACCGGAGCCCCCGGCCCGTGATAGCGCCGAAAGCGTCAGGCGCTTGCGGCGGCGATGTCGCGGCGTTGGATGCCCGAACGCAGCCACCGGCTCAAAACAGGAGGTGAAACGTGTGGAAGTATTGCGGCCAGCACAGGCCGCCTTTCGCCGAAGCGCCGGAACCGGGCTTCGAATCGGTCTGGGACTATCCGCGTCCGCCGCGGCTGAGTGCCGACAACCGTCTGGTGCTGGTTCGCTCAGGCGAGCAGGTGATTGCCGAGACGCGCAATGCGATGCGTGTTTGCGAGACGGCGAGTCCGCCGACCTTTTACCTGCCGGGCGCCGACGTCGACCGCGCCAGCCTCAAACCCGTGGAGGGGCGGTCCGTATGCGAATGGAAAGGCGCGGCGCAGTACTGGGCATTGGCCGGTGCCACTGAGCGCGGGCCCGTCGCCTGGAGTTACCCCCGGCCGAACGAGGCATTCGCCGCGCTGCTGGATCATTTCGCGTTCTACCCCGGCCGGGTCGCGTGCTTCGTCGACGGCCAACGTGTACGCCCGCAGCCGGGCCGGTTCTACGGCGGCTGGGTTACCGATGAGCTGGCCGGTCCATTCAAGGGCGAGCCCGGCACGGAGCACTGGTAACGGTCCCGCGCTCAGCGGTTCTGGTCGGGGCCCCGGCTCTCAAGCGTCTGCTTCGCCCGGGCGGACAGGGCAACCGCCATGTAGGAGGGCACCAGCAGGAACGCAACGGTCCGCCCCAGGTGCTTGAGAATCTCGCAGAAACCAACGCAGAAAGTTCCCGCGAGGTTGCTGAGCACTAACGCGACAATGGCCACGGCCAGCACCGAGGCGACCCGTCCTTCCTCCCGGTAAATGATCGCTTCGTGCGCTTCTTTCCACGCCGCGCGCGCCTGCTCGATCGACACGCCCTCGGCTTTCGCGAGAGAGCGCGCGCCCAGGAGATAGATCTTCGTCTTCACGCTCCGAAAATACCACCGTGCGGCGCGGCCGGCTGTGACGAGGTGCAGACAGCCGCGCATTAAGTTGCTAGCGTAGGGTTCTGCCCTGCTGACCGCGGACAGTATGCCTGACGACAACGCCTGGAACACCCGCACGGAACCGCACCCTTTACCATTGCTGGTGAATCTGGGCGCGGGTCTGCGGCTAGCGTTCCTCCGCCCTTTGCGCGCGGACGAATTCCACGTCTCACATCGCCAGACGGCCGCCTTGATCGTGCTGCAGCTGGCGATGCTGCTGCTCTATGACTTTGTCACCGCCGGCGCGGCGCGGGTTTTCGACGTGTACGCGATCACCTCGGTCGGCACCGAATACATGCTGTTCGTGTTCAGCGTGTACCTGATCTGCGCGTGGCTGGCCGGAACGGCGTCGTTCGCGCGACTGCTGCTTATGCTGGTCGCAGTGACGCCGGTGACAACGGGCGTTTACCTGTTTGCGGTCGAGCTGCTCGAGCTGTCTGCGAGCTTGACCGACGCTGCGCATTGGATTCTATGGTGGGCCGCCGTGGCGTGGTTCCTGGCAATCGTGTTTCGCGCCCTCGGCCTGCTCGCCGCGATCAACCCGGCGCGGGCGCTGGTCGGCACTTTGCTCTACGGGCTGCTCAACACGCTTCCGGCCCTGCTGCTGCCGAGCGCGCAGTTCTGGTACGACGATGGTACGCTCACCTACTCGGAGCACGAGCGCGTCAATGTGGAGGACACCTACTACCGCCAGGTCCCGCTGGTGGACGCCATCGAGCTCCGGGCGTCGACGCCGGGGCAAATCGATCTCTACTTCCTCGGCGTGGCACCCTACGCGTTGCAGGACGTCTTCAAATCCGAAGTGCGCTACGCGCAGCGTCTGTTCGACCAACGTTTTGGCACCGACGGCCGGTCCGCGGTGCTCATCAATCACGTGAGCACGCTGCAGGATACCGCGCTCGCGACCGGGCACAACCTGGATCGGGTGTTGCAGCGCATGGCCGCGCAGATGGACGTCCAGGAGGATATCCTCTTCCTGTACCTGACCTCGCACGGTTCGCGCAACGCTCGCCTGTCTGCGTCGTTCTACCCGCTCGAGCCGAACGACATCGACGCCGAGGCCCTGCGCGGCATGCTCGACAGGGCCGGTATCAGGTGGCGGATCATCGTGGTGTCGGCCTGTTTCTCGGGCAGCTTCATCGAGACGCTCGCCTCAGAGCACACCCTGATCGCGACCGCGGCCCACGCGCAGCGGCAGTCGTTCGGCTGCGGCAACGGGCGCGACTTCACCTACTTCGGCGAAGCTTTCCTTCGCGATGCGCTGCCGCGGGCGGCCTCGTTCCTCGATGCGTTTCGACAGGCCGAAACGGCCATAGCCACGCGGGAGCGCGCTGAGGGTCTGCAGCCGTCGCAGCCTCAGCTGCATGTGGGCAGTGCGATGGAAGCGCATCTCGCACGGCTGGCGGCCACGCGTTGAGCGGGAGGCCATCTGCTTCGGCAGAGGTCATGTCCGGGCCGGATTTTACTCAGACCGACGATCGGCGCTATTGCTTCTCACAGTACAGTAGCGCGATCCACGGTTGCATATTACTGTGCGCCTTGCCCGTGCCCGGCGTTTCAATTGAACGGGTACCGGCCTCGAGTCGTTTGTCTCGGGTACGGGGTACGCCGGCGTGAAAACCTCCACCCGCCTCGCTGTCCGCGTCTGTGACTTCAACTTGCGGTAACTCGTCGTGCGTAAGCCGGTGGTTCTCTTCACCGCCCCGTTCCCCCAGTGCTCTTTCGGTAAGATTCTCGCCCTTGCCGGCACCGATAATCGTGCGCCCGGCAGCTTTCGAAAACAGTCTCCAGCCGGACGGGCACTCCACCAGGCGGAACGGAACGACCGCGCCTTTCGGAACGCTGGCGAGTGCGACCTCGTGCTCCCGGGTCAACGCCCGCACTTCCTGGAGCTCGCGGTCCATGCGCCGCAGCATCTCGGCCAGCGTCTCTGCGTTCGCGGCGTTGATAAAAACGCTGAGCGTAAGCGATGCGATGACAAGCTGTTTCAAAGGCACACTGACCCATCCGTAATTCAGCAGAGGCGAACGGTGTCCGGCGTCAGCAGACTGTTCTGTGCGAGGGTCTGGTTCAGACACAACCCGACAACGTCCGCCGGGTGAGACAGCCAGTCGCTTTTTACCCGGATAGCGACCTGGTCGGGCATGAGGGGGTCTCCCGACACCGCGGCGCGGAGCAGATAGACGCCCGCCGGCGATAAACCAGTGCCCGTCCCTGTACTCTGTTGCGGGTTGCTGCCTTTGGTGTACTCGACCATGCCCCAGAACACCGACACGGTTTCACTCTGTTGCGCAGTCCAGTGTGTAATCGACCACACGGAAGCACCGAGTACCACCACGATCAGAATCGCGCCCGGTCCGAATCGGCCAACCAGTACTGTAAGCAGTTCGCGCGCGGTCAACTTTCTCACTCTCCTTTCAGCGTTATCGACTTGAGAGCCAATAACACAGTTTCACAAAATCGCCACATACCGCGAACCGTACAGTTCACGATTTGTACGCTGTCGCCCGGTGGTATTTTTGATTCGCCGGAAGGAAGACGATCCAAAGCACGGTCAGCAGAATTGTGCTTTTTAGCGCAACGGACTTACCACACATCCCTGGTAATGCCTGCACCTTTTCTAACCGGCATCTGTTTTCCAAATCTGTGATACGTGTCTCATAGGCACTGACCGTCATGCCCGGTTAAGCATGCACGACGTTTTGCGCCGAAGCGACAGATTACGGAGTGTCCATATTTCGCACGCGAAATTTCCCCGTGTCCGGTTACAAGACGCAGGCCGCATCCGCACTGATGTGGCCGCTCGAGCTGCTACCGCGATAGTGCTCTATACGCCGCCGTCGCCATGTCCCGGGATGCACGGGGTCGAGGCAGGCGACCGGTAATTCGGCGGCGCAAGACTGATACGGCAGATACCGGCTCTGCGCCGGTGCGCTTACTGGCCGGGGCAAAGACGCGACCAGGCTTGCTGCAGTTCCTCCGGAATATCGGAGAGCTGCGTCCGACCGCCGGTGCGCGGGTCGATGTCGGGTACGTGCAGCACGCCCTCGGGCTTGCCTTTAGGAAACACGCTGTCGTGATCGAACAGCACGGCGCCTTTAACCGGCACGTTCGGCAGCTGGGCTCGTACGGCGGACACCACGTCCTGCAATTCGGTCAGCGGGTTCGGGAACTTGTAGCTGCCCTCGCGCATGACCTGCGCCCACTGCTCGATCCGCTCGCTGCCGAAAATCGCTCCCGGGTAGCGCTTTACCAGCACCACCAGCAGGTAACGCGGCGTCATTACCAGATAATCGATGCAGGCGCTGCCGTCGATGCCGTCGGAGATCGTGATGTCGCTCGCTACCCGGGCGCCCAGGCTGCGGATCGCACGCTGGATGCGGCGCGCATCGAGGTAACGCCTCAACGGCGCGCGCAGTAGCCACGGCGTAACGATGACGGCTGCCGCCGCCAGCAGAAACCAGCCGTTGCGCGGTACGCTGGCAACGGTTTGCAGTATCGTGTCCATCACGCTGTGTTCCTTCCCGCGGAGCCCCGCGGAGACGGCGCAACCCCCGCGCCGCTCAGCGAGTCCACCCGGCGAAGTCCAAGACCACCGGGGCATCGACGGCGTGAAGCAATTCCTGTTCCGGCCATCCGGGAGCGCTCACTGCTCCAGCAGGCGCGGCATCAGCTCGACGAGATTGCAGGGCCGCGTGCGGTAATCGAGCTGATGGCAGATCAGCTTGTCCCAGGCCTCGGCGCACGCGCCCGGGGAGCCCGGCAGGCAGAACACGTAAGTCGCATTGGCCACACCCGCCACCGCACGTGACTGCAGCGTGGAGGTGGCGATCGAATCGAAGGACAGCATCCGGAACATCTCGCCGAACCCGTGTATGGTCTTGTCGAACAGCGGCTGCAGCGCCTCCGGCGTGCCGTCCCGCCCGGTGACGCCGGTCCCTCCGGTGGTCAGCACGACGTTCACGGCGTCGGCATAGATCCACTGCGAGACCGCGGCGCGGATGGCGTAAATGCTGTCGGGAACCACCACCTTGTCGATCAGCCTGTGCCCGGCGTCGGTCAGGCGTTGCACCAGCAGGTGGCCGGACTTGTCCGTGGCATCGTCACGTGAGTCCGACGCCGTAAGTACCGCCATACCCAGTGACTTGAACTCTCGTTCCGCCATGCAGCCCTCTCTGCGCTCATCCCGAGCCCGCATTAGACCCGCTGCAAAGACCGCCCGCAAGCGCCGCACCTGCGTGATCTCGCGATCAATAGGGGCTAGACTTCGCGCATGGTACGGGTGAAGTTTTTTGCCAGTCTTCGCGAGCAGTTCGGCGCCGGCGATCTGGATCTGCCGCTGCGTCCCGGCATGTCGGTGTCCGACGTGTGGGCTGCGGCTGCCGGTCAGCCGATGCCCGAGCACGTGTTGATGGCGCGCAACCTCGAGTATGTGCAGGGCGACTGCGCGGTCGAGGACGGCGACGAGATCGCGTTCTTTCCCCCGGTGACCGGCGGCGCGGCATGATCGAGATCCGCTCGCAGGCCTTCGACCCCTGGCAGGAAATACCGGCCTACCAGGCCGCGCATCCCGAGTTGAAGACCAGGGCGGGCGCCAGCGCGGCGTTCGTCGGCACGATGCGCGATTTCAACCAGGACGAGCGCGTCGACACCTTGTTCCTGGAACACTACCCGGGGATGACCGACAAGCACCTGACCGCGATCCGCGATGAGGCGATGCAGCGCTGGCCGCTGCTGGGGGCGATGATCCTGCACCGTATCGGCGAGGTGCACCCGGGCGATCCGATCGTGCTGGTGGCAGTCTGGTCCGCGCATCGCGCAGCGGCGTTCGAGGCCTGCCGGTTCATCATGGAAGACCTCAAATCGAAGGCGCCGTTCTGGAAGAAGGAAACCCTGCAGCAGGGCGAGCGCTGGGTCGAGTCCAACACCCCGGGTTACAGCAACTGACGGGGCCGGGGCGGGCGCGCCCGACCCCGCCAGGCGTCAGCTGGATTCGGCCGCGGCGCCAGCCATCGCGGGCCGGGCGCGCCGGGTCCCGCTGCCGCCGGTGTCCACCATCGAGGCATCGGCGCTGGTGAACTCCGGATAGGCCTGCAGCCCGCACTCCGCGATATCCACACCCTCGGCTTCGTGCGGCTCGCTGATGCGGATGCCGATGATTACCCGCAACGCCGCCCACACCGTGAGGCTGGTCGCGAACACCCACACGAAGATCTCCGTCGGCGCCTTCGCGCTCGCCTACGGAATCGTCTTCGCCCTCGGCTGGATTCGAAACAGCGACGCGGCCCGGCTTCCCCTGCGGCCTCTGCTCGCCCACCTCGGAACCGGC
>JAHELT010000287.1:40689-111321 GCA_024644045.1 Chromatiales bacterium
CCCACACGAAGATCACCCCGGCACCGAGCAGCTGGATCGCGAAACTTGCCTCGGGATTGGAAAATGCCACCGCAACCAGCCCCCAGACACCGACCGTGCCGTGCGCGGAGATGGCGCCGACGGGATCGTCCAGGCGCAGCTTCTCCAGCGCGACGATCGAGCCCACCACCAGCAGCCCGCCGACGGCGCCGATCGCCGTGGCCAGCAGCGGTGTGGGAGTCAGTGGCTCTGCGGTGATAGCCACCAGACCGGCGATCGCGCCGTTCAGGGCCATGGTCAGATCGGCCTTGCCGAAGCGCAGGCGCGCGATGATCAGCGCGGCGATCACGCCGCCGGCGGCCGCCATGTTGGTGTTCACGAAGATCAGTGCCACCGCGTTGGCGTCGGCGATGCTGGCGAGCTTCAGCTGCGAGCCGCCGTTGAACCCGAACCAGCCCAGCCACAGGATGAATGTGCCGAGCGCCGCGAGCGGCAGGTTGGCGCCGGGCATGCCGCGCGGCTTGCCGTTGGCGTCGAACTTGCCCTTTCGCGGTCCGAGCAGCAGCACGCCCGCGAGCGCGGCTGCTGCACCGGTGAGGTGCACGACGCCGGAGCCCGCGAAATCCAGGAAGCCCATCTGGTCAAGAAACCCGCCGCCCCACTTCCAGTAGCCCTGCACCGGGTAGATAAAGCCGGTCAGGACCACGGCGAATGCCAGGAACGCCCACAGCTTCATGCGTTCGGCGACCGCGCCGGAGACGATCGACATGGCGGTGGCGACGAACACCACCTGGAAGAAGAAATCCGAGAGCACGGCGTAGTAGGGCGCGTCCTCACCGCCGGCCAGCACCGCATCGGCGCTGTTCTCGGCACCGATCAGAAACCCGAATCCGGGCAGCATCCCGCTGTCCGAGCCGCCGCCGTACATGATCTGGTAGCCGCATAGCAGGTACATCACGCAGGCTACGCTGTATAACGCGACGTTCTTGGTCAGGATCTCTGCGGTGCTCTTGGCGCGCACCAGGCCCGCCTCCAGCATCGAGAAGCCGGCGGCCATCCACATGACCAGCGCTCCGCAGACCAGAAAGTAGAAGGTATCCAGCGCGTAGCTGAGTTCGGTAACGGCATCCATCGGTGGGTGTCTCCCCGGTTGGTTAACTGAGGAGCCTTCTGCAAGCCGTTTGCCAACCCGCAAACGGCATTCTATTCAGTGAGTTAGCACCCAGTACGGCGTTTCGGGACGCACCGTTCCGGTGCGCTGCCGCGGGCACGGCACAACAAGAGTGCACGTTGCCGGGACGACTGACACACCACGGGTCGCGTCCGGGGCGGGTTACATCAAGCCGTAGAACGGCTGCACTTTCACGCGGGTGCCGGGCTCCACTGTGGCGGCGTCTTCGTGCAGCACGATGAAGCAGTTGGCGGCGGCCATCGAGCTCAGTATGCCGGAGCCCTGCATGCCGGTCTTGACGACCTGAAGCTCGCCGCGGGCATCGTATGACAGCACGCCGCGCTGGTACTCCATGCGTCCGGGGCGTTTGCGCAGCTTTGACTGGCAGACCGCGGACAGCTCCAGCGGCAACCGCTCGCGCTCGCCGCCGAGATGGCGCAGGCAGGGATGCACCAGCTGGTAGAACATGACCATCGCCGCCACCGGGTTCCCCGGCAGTCCGAAGAACAGCGTGCGATCCAGCAGCCCGAAGGTAAACGGCCGTCCAGGGCGTACCGCGACTTTCCAGAAGCGTGCTTCGCCGAGACGCGCCAATGCCGGCTTGAGGTAGTCGGCCTCGCCTACCGAGACGCCGCCCGAGGTGATGATCACGTCCGCCATGTCGCGGGCGGCGACCAGCGCATCGTGCATGGCCTGCGGGTTGTCCGCCGCGACCCCGAGATCGATCACGGCAATGCCGGCGCGCTGCAGCATCGCGGCGACGGTGTGCCGGTTGCTGTCGTAGATCGCGCCGTCCGATAGCGTATCGCCCAGTCCGCGCACCTCGTCGCCGGTCGAGAAATAGGCCACCCGCGGCAGGCGGGTCACGGCCAGCTCGGCGATGCCCAGCGAGCCCAGCAGCCCGATGTGGGCCGGCCACAGACGCGTTCCACGCGCAACCACGACCTCGCCGGCCCTGATGTCCTCGCCCGCCTGGCGCAGGTTCATGCCGAGGGTCACGTCGTCGAGGCTCACGACCGTGCCGCCGTCGGCCTGCACGCGCTCCTGAATGATCACGGTATCCGCGCCCTGCGGCACCCAGGCGCCCGTGGTGATGCGCACGCATTGACCAGGGCCCACGGCGCCGGCGTACGGCTGCCCGGCGAGCGCCACGCCGGTTTCCGCATACTGCGTGCCCGCTTTCACACCCTCGCCGGCCGTGTGCACCGCATAACCGTCCATCGCGGAATTGTTCTGGCGCGGCACGTTCATGCTCGCCTGGACATCTTCGGCCAGCACCCGGCCAAGCGCTTCCTGTAGCGCCAGGTACTCGTATCCTTCGAGCGCCGGAGCGGCGGCGAACACGGCCTCCCGCGCCGCCTCGATGGAGATGAAGTCCGGCTCGGTGTCGTCCAGACAGCTGGGGGCGGGTTGCGGCTGCTCGGTCATAGCCACCGGATTCTGCGCCGTAATCGGGAGCCGCTCAAGTGCGCCCGCGCGCGGCGGCCTGCGTCGACCCCGGTGCTGCGACGCGCCGCCATTGTGTAACATTACGGATCGCTAAGCGGGTTTAGCCCGGGTCCCGTGAGTTGTTACGATTGCGTTTCGCGGATGAACCAGTCCCGCACCGATAGCAGCGGCACGCGGGATCGCGGCGCAAAAGGAGCGAGGAGCCATGCACAGCAGAATTCTTTGCGGTTTGATGCTGTCCCTTTGCATGCTGCCGGTGCTGGGGGCGCCGCAGATTGTCGCCGAAGGTCGCTGGGAGACCCTGGACTACGAGGTCAGCGGCACCTGGCGTATCGTGCGCGACGGCGCCGAGCACCGGGTCGAGCTGGACGAGGACTTCGAAACCAAGAATGGCCCGGACCTGCACATTGTGCTGAGCAAAGAGCGGCTCAACCGGATTACCAACGAGAACGCGACCGAGCGGGCGCTGATCGTGGGTCTGTTGAAGACCGCTGACGACTCGACCTTCTTCAAGAAAATGAAGGGTGCGCAATCCCTGCCGCTGCCGCCGGCAATCAATCTGTCCGATTTCCGAAGCATACTCATTCACTGCGTGAAGTTTTCGCACCTGTGGGCGGGCGCGCCTCTGTAGGGTGCTGTAAGGCCAAGCCTGAGGAGACCGATATGAAGAGGATTCGCGAGCTACTGGTAAACAAGGGCGAGGTCTACGCCATCACCCCCTCGGCCAGGGTGCACGAGGCCGTGCAGATACTGGCGGAGAAGAACATCGGCGCCCTGGTGGTGATGGAGGGCGAGCAGCTGGTGGGGGTCGTCTCCGAGCGCGACTACGTACGCAAGATGGCGCTCGGTCGGCGGGACTCCACCGAGATCGAAGTCGCCGAGATCATGACCACGCCGGTCGCCTGCGCGCGCCCCGAGCAGTCGATCGAGGAGTGCATGGCCATGATGACCGACAAACGCATCCGCCACCTGCCGGTGGTCGAGAACGACCGCCTGATCGGCGTGATCTCGATCGGCGATCTGGTCAAGGCCCTTATCGCCGAGCAGAAATTCATCATCGAGCAGCTGGAGCACTACATCGCCGGCTGACGAAATCCCAACAATTGGGGACACTCCCCAAATTGATGAAATCTCGTCAGTTTCAGGGAGCGGCCGGGAGGCGGTGCACGTCCGTCTCGAAGCGGCCGTCGGGTTCGAGCGTGATGGTGCGATAGCCTGCCGCCCGCCTGTCGAACGACTTCTCCGCGCGTGCGCCGAACTGCACACAGGTCGACGGCGTCGTCTGAATGGCCGCCGAGCCTATCTCGCCGGACCAGGCCTGATGCACGTGACCGGCGCAGACAAGCTTGACCTGCGGCGAACCCTCGATCAGCGACACCAGCGGCTGCGCTGCCAGTAACCCGAGCGAATCCAGCCATGCCACGCCGAGCGGCACCGGTGGATGATGGATGAAGATTAAAGTGGGCCTGTCCGGCTCGCCTGCCAGAAGGGCGCGTACCCACTCGAGCTGCGCCGCGCCGACCCGCCCCTTCACGTCCCCGGGCACATGCGAGTCGAGCCCGATGATGGTCCAGCCGCCCGTGTCCAAGTCGAACGTGAGGCGATCGGCCGCATCGTGGAACAGCTCGGGAAACAGGCGGCGGAGCTGCACGGGATCGTCGTGATTGCCGGGGATGATGCGACAGCGAGGCAGCCACTCGCCGAGCGCCTCGCGCAGCATCATGTACGTCTGCGGGGCTTCGTCCTGCGCCAGGTCGCCGGTCAGAATCAGGTAGTCGAGGTCCGCGTGTCGCTCGCGCACCTGCTCCAGCACAGCATCGAACGTTTCCCAGGTGGGAACCCCGGCGAGCACGCGATCGCGCTGTTCGTAGAGATGCAAGTCCGTCAGCTGGACGATGCGAACGCTCATCCGGTGTATCCGCAGCTGTTCCGCTTCGCGATGCTACACCATCGGGAGACGCGCGGTATCATCGAGCCCATAGCCGACCCTTCGGCGCAGGAGCTTACCCATGGAACTGTACGGAGTCGCCTCCTCACGCACACGCCGCGTCCTGTGGGCACTGGAGGAAATCGGCGCGGAGTTCACTTTCCACAAGGTCGATCTCAGCAAAGGCGAGCACCGCAAGCCGGCGTATCTGGCCATCAACCCCAACGGCAAGGTGCCGGCCTTCGTCGACGGCGATATCACGCTGTTCGAGTCCGGCGCGGTGTGCAACTACCTCGCGCTGAAGTACCCGAACGCGCGCCTGCTGCCCGAACCGGGAAGCCGGGACGCCGCGCTGTGCCAGCAGTGGATTTTCTGGGTGATCAGCGAGCTGGAGCAGCCGCTGTGGAGCATGGCCAAGCACCGTTTCGTGCTGCCGGAAGCGCGACGTATACCCGCCATGCTCGAGCTGGCCGCCTACGAGTGGCAGCACCCCAGCAGCATCCTCGCGGAGCACCTCGCCGGCCGCGACTATATGGTCGGCAACGCCTTCACGCTGGCCGATATCTTTGTAGCGCACACACTGAACTGGGCGCGCGGCGCCAAAGTGGCGCTCCCGGGCGCTGCCGCCGAGGACTATCTCGAGCGGATGCTCGCGCGCCCCGCGTTCGAGCGCACGATGAATTATTGAGCAGACAGCCGGACTGATCCGTGCCTTGACCAAGGTCAAGCAAAAACTAACACCAGCTCGCTACGCTTGCACGCAAACTGCAGCATCGCGGAGAGTCTGGGGTGAATTTCGGTCACAACGCCCGCGGGGTGCAGGTCAACGTGGAAGTCCGCTTCTTCAACAGCATCGCGCGTTTCCGCAACGGCGAAGGCCTGTTCGACCGGACGAGCTTCCCGGCCGGCAGCGCGATCGCGGACCTCCTCAAGCAATACGGCATCCCCGCGGACGACGTGTTCCTCATCTTCGTCAACGGCCGCGACATCACCCGAGAACTCAACGGCGTGCGCACCGGCTATGTGCTGGAGGACGGCGACGTGGTCTCGCTGTCCGGACCTGTGCCGTACAGCTGGGGCTACGGGGCGCCGGTCGTTTAATGTCGGGCGGCGTCACCAGCCGGCTCGATTTCGCGCATGCACAGCTGAAAGACGAGCATCGCAGGCTTATGAGCCTCCTCGATCGGCTGAGAGCTGCCGAACATGGCATAGACGTGGAGCGGTTGCTCGAAGAACTCCACACCACACTGATAGATCACTTCTCCCACGAGCAGTTTCCCGGCGGCTTCTACGAGATCATGGGCGCTCACGGCTCGACACACCACGGTGAGTTGCAGGAGCTCGTGAAGGAGCACTGCATGATTCTTTCGGTTGTGGGAGGTCTGCTCGAGAAGGTCCGCATGCCGGGGCAGAGGGCCGATCTGGTGGATGGAATAGCTTCTCTCGTTGCGCAACTCGATGCCCATGAGCAGAAAGAGCACGACCTGGCGCATAAGCTCCTTAGCGAGACCTGATGCGTCCCAAGCGCGGCCCCCCAGGACAGGGTGAATAACCCCTCGCGGTGGCGCGGCAGGAAGTGGCGCGCCCGACAGGATTTGAACCTGTGACCTTCGGCTTCGGAGGCCGACACTCTATCCAACTGAGCTACGGGCGCGTTGTGCTGCGATTTTAACGTAACCAGTTGATTCAGGGAGATTATTATTTAGCCCTTGGGCTTCGAAACTCCCGCCTCAAACTCGAAAAACACCTCCAGTCACACTTTTTGACACAATTTATGGAGGTTTCCATGGCTACTTTCTGCAAGCGGAATGGTAAATGGAACGTACAAATACGCAAGAAAACCTGCCGCGATTGCATCTGCCAGCGTGCGATCCACGGCCGATACGGCAATCGCCGGTGGTGTGATTGTGCACCCTCCGAGTAGCACTGGTATCGCCATGACCTTTCTCAAGCCCTTTCATCTTTGCGTCTCGGACGAGGTCCTGGAGCGCATCCGCGCCGGGGTGGCCGACTATGAGTGGCACGAGATGCCCGATGACGGCGGCTGGGCCTACGGCACCAACCTGGACTACATGAAGGAACTGTGCGCCTACTGGCTGGATGAGTACGACTGGCGCCAGCACGAAGCCGCGATCAAGCGATTCTCACACTACATCGCTCCGGTCGAGGGCATCGACCTGCACTTCATCCACGAGAAAGGCAGCGGTCCGTCACCGCTGCCGCTGATCATCAGCCACGGCTGGCCCGGCTCGGTGGTCGAGTTCCTGGACGTGATCGAACCCCTGGCCCATCCCGAGCGCTTCGGCGGCAGCGCCGAGGACGCGTTCGACGTGATCGCACCGTCTCTGCCCGGATTCGGCTTCTCAGGGCGCCCGGCGCGCCCTATCGGACCGCGCGGGATGGCCGCGCTGTTCGCCGAGCTGATGACCGGTGTGCTCGGGTACGACGGTTACCTGGCCCAGGGCGGCGACTGGGGCGGCGCCATCTCGAGCTGGCTCGGCTACGAGCACGCGCCGGCGTGCCGGGCAATCCACATCAATATCCTGACCATGCGTCATCCCGACCCGCCGAAGGGAGCGGAGGAAGAAGCCTGGGCCGCGCGTTTCGAGCAGGAGCAGGAACTCGAGAACGGGTACCGCACCCAACAGGCGACCAAACCGCAGACGCTTAGCTACGCCATGATGGACAGCCCCGTCGGGGTCGCCGCCTGGATCATCGAGAAGTTCAACTCATGGTCGGATACCGATGGCGACGATATCGAGAGTGTGCACAGCAAAGACGATCTGCTGACCAACATCATGGTTTATCTGGTGACGCGCACGTTTAACACGGCGTCCTGGATCTACTACGGACGGCGCGAGGAAGGTGGGCGCGTGCTGTCGCCGGAGGGCAAGCGCGTGGAAGTGCCGACGGCCTGCGCGCTGTTCCCCGCGGAACTTCTGGCCTGGCCGCCGCGCAGCTATGTCGAGCGGATCTACAACGTGCAGCGCTGGACCGAGATGCCCCGGGGCGGCCATTTCGCCGCGCTGGAGCAGCCAGAGCTGCTGATCGAGGACGTTCGCGCGTTCGCACGCACCCTGCGTTAGCGCGTTATCTTGCTGTGGCCGTGCAAGGCTCGAGCTATTCGCTCGGGCGAACTGTTAACGTCACCCGGATTTCTCTAACGCCAGGACCTGCAGCGGGCAGAACAGGGTGATTATCGACGCTGTTCGAGAGTTAAGGTCATGGGGGTCGGACCAGCGTATCTGCTTGAGTACAATCGATACTGGCTGGTGAACCGCGATGTCTCGAGGTTTAAACCGGCGATTCCGGGGTCGAAATCGGCTGGTTAACTGCGCGGTCTCCCGTGGCCCGCGTTGCGTACGGAATCAGCTGGTCACGGAATGGTGCTTAGCGGCCTGATTTCCCGTTCAAAATCGAGCTTCTAAGCATGGAAAACAGGGTGTCACGACGTGCTTTCTCAGTTAATTCAGAGAGTTGGCGTGGTCCGACCCCGTTATCCGTTATCCAAAAATAGTGAGCTAGCGCACGGTTCGAACGGTTTCGTTTCGATAGGGTGCACCGCGGCTTTCGAAGAGCCCAAGATACCAAACCCCCAAGGAGTAGCAGCCATGCAGTGTTATGGATATGAAGCGCTTTGTCGCACCCTGGTTGTATATGTGAAAGAACGGGAGCCGGGCCTTGTTTTCGAGATCGCCGATGCCGCGGACGCGATCGATGCGCATGGCGTCGAAAGCGTCGCCCAGCTCCGCGAGCTCGAGTCCATTGCCCGCGAAATTGCACCGGGAGCCAGGCAGGCCGCCTGAGCCGAACCCGACACCTCAAACCGCTCGGATCGACCGGACTGGCGCCGGGATGGGTTCATTCCGGCGTCCCAAACAGACCGTTAAGCAGTGCCACACGGCCAGAGGCGGTCAGCGCGCGCGATTCGTTACTTGAACGTCCCTCGCTGAGCCAGCGCATGACCAGCCGCGCGCTTCCTCCACGCCAGTGATCAGGTAGCGCAGGGTGTACTCGTTGTGCAGCGTTCCGCCCAGGGTCGGGTAAGCCTCATCGCTGCCGCAAAGCAGTACCCTGGACGGCGTTGACGCGCGGAGCTCGCGTTGTTGAACGAGCCAGTCGTCCAGCTGTTCCTTGCCCCGAAGCTATGGATACCTGAACTGCGCACGAGCGGAGGTGAAAGTGGCGCGGGCTCAACCATGGACATACAGAGCCAGTGTGTTTATGGAATACACAATCAGCAGAAAGACACTCGACCACCCGACCGTGCCCGCCAGGCGATGGTTCGGCCGGTACATGAAACCCACTACAGCCATGGCGGTCATCATGATTGCCGACAGCGCGGACAGGGCATGCACGGTGGAGACATGCGCGAACAGCGGACCTTGCACGAACAGCACATCGTCTATCGCGAGGATCGTTATGTTGAACAGATTGCTGCCGAACAGGTTGCCGATCGCCATGTCCAGCGCACCGAGGCGCAACGCCGCCACCGTGACCACCAGCTCCGGTACCGAAGTAACGAACGCAACAAACAGTGTTCCGACGAAGCTCTCGTTCCAGCCCATCTGCTCGGCAAGACCTTGCCCGACGAAAGGCAGCAATACGCCCGCGCCAACCACGAATGCCGCGGCAATCGCGTAGCGGACGATAATCTGAGAAACCGTCAGGTCAGGGTACTTGTCGGGCGCCCGCTCGGTGAACTGCTGCACCTGGCGCGACTCATAACGGAACACGGTGCGCATCGCTACGGCGTAGGTCAACAAGATCACCGGCGTATACAGGCCGATATGACCAATCCCAAGGGGCAGGCCGATGGCGGAAAGCAGGATGCTGAACCCGGCGATGCCGATCAGCACGATGCCAAACCCGCCGCCGAGGATATGCCCCTGCGCCGCGCGCGTATACATGGTTTCGCCCCGGTGCAGGAAATCGAGCACGACAATGATCAGCATGTTGAACACGCAACTTCCCATCACATCTCCCAGTGCGATCTCGGGAACCTGCGCCACCGTGACCGAACTCACACCGGTCACGAGCTCGGGAAGCGACGTGACTGACGCCAGCATTACAAGCCCCACCCAGGTGCGGCCGATCCCCGTCTTGTCCGCAATGGCGTCGCCATACTGCGACAACTTGACACCGGCCACGCCGGTCACTGCGAGGCACAGTAAGAACGCGAGCCAGATCAAGACAGCACGCGCATCGGCACCGGCGATTTAATGCCCGCCATATTGTTGTCTCCCTGAGTCATGGTGTTCGCATCCTCGCCTGTGCACGTTTCCGCGCTAGTGCTGCACCGAGTATATATCCTAGAGAAACCGGAGGAAGCGGGTTCGGCGATACGGTGAGAGTATGCGGGCTAGGCCTTACCTTGTTCCGATCTTTTGGCGAAGCTTCCCATCATTTTTCGGGCAAGCCTTGCAAGGTCGTTCTGAATTAGCATCGTGCAGGGCAGCAGAATCAGAGTCAGCGGCGTCGCAAGGAGGATGCCGTAACCCATCGCGAGGGCCATCGGAGCAGAGAACGGATCGGAGCCGCCGATGCCGTATGCCATCGGCAAGAGGCCTGCGACCGTGGTCACCGATGTCAGCAGTATCGGGCGCAGCCGATGTTTGGTGGCATCGACGATGACGTTTGTGGAGGTTTCAGCCTCTGCATCGCGCATGCGGTTGACGAGGTCGACCAGGATCAGCGAGTCGTTGACAACAATGCCGACCAGTCCGATCACACCGAGCATGGCGAGGAATCCGATTGGCTGCCCGTGCAACGCGAACGCCAGAATGACGCCGATGAGCCCGAACGGCACAGCGAACATCACGATCAGCGGCTGAGTCAGGGAGTTGAACAGCAACAGCAACACCAGATAGATGCCCACCGCGGCCACCGCGAACGCCACCGCGAGGCTGCCCATGGACTTCTGTGTTTCCTCGGCTTCGCCGCCGGCCACGATGCGCATCCCCGGCCAGTCGCGTCGCACGACAAAAGCGTCGAGTACGGCGTTTGTAGCCAGGAGCGGCGTGGTCTTTTGTTTGTCGATGTTCGCCGACACCGTGATAGTACGCTCGTTGTCGTAGTGATAGATGTTCGAGGGCCCGGCGTCCAATCTGAAATCCGCCACTTCCTGCAGCTTCACGAAACGGCCGTTGCGGTTCGGAATGATGAGATTGCCGAGGACCTCAACGGAGCGGCGTGCCCGTTCTTCGAGAATTACGCGAAAGTCGACATCTTCGTCGCCGTAACGTACTGAGGTTACGATTTCTCCGTCGTAAGCGAGCCGCAGGTTTCTTGCCACGTCGGCGACGCTCAGTTGCTGCTCGGCGAGTCGTATGTAGTCCAGGTCCACGACGATCTGTTGCTTACCGGCCTTGTCGTCGCGTTCGATGTCAGTGACCCCGTCGACTTGCTCAAGCGTCGCCACTACCGCATCCGCGAGCGCCTTGCGTTGTTCGTCGTCGGTTCCGACGAGGCGTAATTGCACCGGACGACCGACCGGCGGGCCACCACTGTCGACCACGTAGGTGAATCTCTCAAAACCTTCGAGACGTGCGGTTTGCGCCCTCAAGGACTCGACGATTTCATCGGCGTTGCGGTCACGTTTTGCGAACGCCGTGAGATACACGCCCATCAACGCCCAGTTCTCGTTCTCGCCGAGATTGTGGATACCGTGTGTGCCGATACGGGTCGTGTACGAATCGAGTTCGTCGCTCGGTAATGCAGCCACCAGCGCTTCGACTTCCCGCAGTCTATCGGCCGTGAGGTCCAGCGACGAACCGCTGGGGAGCTCGCCCAGAATATAGAACTCGTCTGCTGACTGGGTAGGGAAAAGGACGAAGTCCATGAACTTCGTGGCGTACAGGAACGCGCCGGCGATCAACGCGAGGAATACGCCGAGGACGGCATAGCGTTTGGGTAACAGGCGATGCAGGACTTCTCCGAAATA
This sequence comes from Chromatiales bacterium, assembly GCA_024644045.1. Classification (GTDB taxonomy): domain Bacteria; phylum Pseudomonadota; class Gammaproteobacteria; order JAHELT01; family JAHELT01; genus JAHELT01. The sequence goes on from JAHELT010000287.1 coordinate 52,159, forward strand.
CTCTCGAAAGCGCTCGAACCGTTCGGTCTTTTTCATCGATTCCGACTTGCCGCCGACCTTCCCCCGCGAGATCAGGTGCGCCGGCATGATGAACAGGGTGTCCATCAACGACACGGTCAACGAAAGCACCACAACCAGCGGTATCACGAAGATGAAGTCGCCTAACATCCCGGTCATGAAGAACATCGGTGCGAATGCCAGAGCCGTGGTGATAACCGTCGTAATCACCGGCTTGGCAACCGTGTAGGTGCCCTCCACCGCTGCATCCAGGGGCGCTTCGCCCATTTCCCGATAGCGCCAGATGTTCTCCGCGACCACGATGCCGTCGTCAACGATAATGCCTATCACCAGGATCATCGCGCCCATGGCAATTGTGTCCAGGAAGGCGCCGAAGAGTGGCAGCATGAACAGTGTCCCGAGCAACACCACCGGGATGCTCAGGGCCACCCAGAACGCCGAATGCCAGTTCAGGAACAGAGTCAGCATGAGCATGACCAGCGCCAGGCCGAGCAGGCCATTGGAGGCCACGACATTAAGGCGATTGGCGACCAGTCGCGACTTGTCGTTGGAGTACTCGATACTGATACCTTCCGGCAACTGGTGCTGACTGTCCGCAACGAGCTGCTTTACCGCCTCTACTGTGCGGATGATGTCCGAGGACTCCTTCTTGAACACCACGAAGGAGATAGCCGGCATGCCGTTCATTCGAGACAAGACTTTGGCGGGTTCGAAATCGTCGCGCAGCCCCGCGAGATCTCTGACGCGAACGGTCGAGCCGCCTTCGCTGACGCGCACGATAACCTCCCCAGCCTCCAGAGGGTCGGTAAACTCCGCCAGCGTGACGATGTTCTTTTCGCTGGTGTAAGACTCGAAGGACCCTCCGGTCACGCGGATGTTGCGGCCCCGGATGGCGTTGACGATCTCGTTTGACGCAATCTGATACCGCTCGAGCGCGTCTTGCTTGATCTCGACCTTGATCTCCCGGTCCAGGTAGCCGTACTTGGTGACACTTCGCACACCGGGCAGGTTCAGTAGCGCCTTCTCAGCACGACGCGCCGCATTGCGCAGCAATGCATAAGGAACATCTCCCGTCAGTCCCACTTCAATCACCGGAACAGCCGTCGATGTTGTTAACTCTTCGACCACGGGATCTCCGTCGACTTCGACCGGCAGGCCCGAGACCCGCGAGACTGCATCCCGGACGTCCGCCTTCACCTTGTTCTTGTTACGCACTTCCCGATCGATCCAGATGTGGATGATGGATATGTTCTCCATCGAGAACGACGTGTACTTCTCGATACCGTCGACTTCCTTGAGCTCGTTCTCGATCTCGTTGGTCACGTTGAGCTCGACATCCTCGGGGGACGCGCCGGGGTAGCGCGTGGTGACGGTCATCTCCAGAAGGTCCACGCTCGGAAAGTTGTCACGCTGGATGATCGTCAGCGCGCTCACGCCCATGAACACGATCAGAAAGGTGAGAACGTAAGCGAGCGTCGGCTGGTTCGCGAAAAAGCGGATAGCGCCTTTCATGGGCAACCGGCTAGGGAGAGAAGTCCGCTTTGCCGAACATGCCGGGAAAAAGTTTCTCCCGCGGCGGAAGCGTAGCCTCGACCACGAACTCGTGGGTAGACAGGTCACCGGATGGAATAATTTTAGTGACGGTGGCCACCAGCGCCCTATCATCGAGCGCATCAATCGTTACCGTGATCGCCTGTCCGTTGTCGATCCGGGTGATCTCCCGTTCTGTGACGCTGGTGCGGAACTTCAATGTGCTGTGGTCCTCCAGTATCAGCAGCGGTTCGCCGGGAGCAGTCACATCGCCGGGTTCCACGTTCTTGCGAATCACGACACCGAGAAAGGGTGCACTTATTTTTGTTTCGTCAAGCATGGCCTTGGCCCTGGCCACTTCAGCCGTTGCGCTCGCCACGCGCTGTTCACCGGTCGCCACTTTGAAATTGGCCTCGTCCAGAACTTCCTCGGATACGGTGGCCTGTTCACGCAGGCTGCGCACACGATCGGCCAGCTTCTTCTGGTGGGTCCTGTTGATCTCCTCAATCCGCAATCGAGCTTTGGCGGCCGCGAGATTGGCGCGCAGCTCCGCATCTCCGATGTCGACAAGAATGGCGCCAGCAGCAACACTTTCACCCTCTTTGACGTTGACCGCTTTTACCCTGCCGACGATTTTCGCGGCCAATGTAACAGTGCGATCGGGCACGACCACGCCGGTGGATGTAGGGGGCGGCAGGGTGACGCGATCCTGCGCGACGGCTACGGAGCAGAACCAGAGTAACAGCACGGGTAACGCCGGATTTCTCATTATTTATCGTTCGCTATGTTAGGTGTCGAACAGGCTACCGCCTCGGGGGCAGTGTGACCCCAGCTCGAAACCGACGCTACGCCTCGCCTATGAGCGCCGCGCCGCGACCAACATCCAAAAGGCAAGTGCGGCGGCAGCGAGTGCCCCGGGGAACGATCTCCAAAGAGTTACTGCCATCTCAGCCACAACAATCCCGATATGTGTGAACAGCCGCACCACGTGAAACACGGTACCGGCGGCGAAAAGAGCACCGGACGTATAAAGAGCAGCCTTTTGCATTTCCGCTCTCCCTCGTGAGTGCCTCAGTGAGCCTGCGGATACATACGGGGATAAACGAATTGTGCCAGCGTGGTCTCGCTGTCTCTTGATGTGCATCAAGTGCGTGGAGCTGTAGCCGCGACGCATGATCGCGTCCGTCACGGTCAGTAGCAGATCCGGAACACGCAGCAGTCATCGTATACCAGCCAGACACTGCCGGATCCGCGCCGGGTCCATCGGTCGTCGATTTGCCGGTCCGGTGTGGCTTCCCAGAATACACCGGCGGAGTTTTGCGAGCAGGTCAAATCGTTCAACAAGATCGTAACAGAACACGACCTCGCGGCGATCCTGCCTCCAGTACGCCGTTGCTTCGCCAAGGCAGTCGGTGGCTACGATTGCAATATCGTACGGCAGATCGAATGTAGCATTCATCAATTCCGCTTTACGTTCGAAAAGTGCCGATGCCTTGAGTATTGAGTACGCGCGTTGTTTGTTTTCTCCAGGGATGGCGTATACGACCCTGACCTTTCCAGCACGGGGATTCGTCGCCGGATCACGGGCAACTCCGTAGGTTTCGAGCAGCCATTTGCCGGCCTTGACGATTTGCTCGTACTCATAGTCCGCGCAAGACCAGGCGCGCTGCCATGGCAATCCGAGTTGGTCGGGCAGGTTCTCAAAACGAAGCGGATCACTACCATAGAGCACGCATACAACGTAGTAGTAGCGTTGAATATCCAAAGCATGTTCGTCCCAATAAGCGGTGTCGCCCGAGTCTTTGTCCAGTTCCCATTCGAGCCTCCAGGCATCGGCAACCGCAACCAGCTTTTCGACAGCCTGCGGATCGCGCCGATTCTCGTGTGTTGGATGAAGAAAACAGATCGCGGAAATCTGGTCTGCCGCATCTTCCTCGCGGCCCAGTACCGGCACGTCGAACGCATAGATGAGCGCATGGGTCAGTTCGTGGCACAACGTGAACTGCACGTTTGCAGTGACGAACAGATCCTGATGTTTGTCCGACTCCCCGGCAGCCGCTGTTTGCTGTGCGACTCCGAGCAGCGCTAAACAAGTGATGCAGGCGAGACAACGCGACATCAGGTTGAGCGTCGATTTGATCCGACGAATGCCTTCACCCACAAAGTGGTGCAAGCTGAGCCACGGATTGAAACGCGCGGCACACCGCAGGAGGAATAGAGGAATCGCTCAGCGCGCACGGGATTCGTTACTTGACCCGCGCTCGTTGAACCAGCGCATGACCCAGCCGCGAGCTTCCTCCACGCCGGTGATCAGGTAGCGCAGGGTATACTCGTTGTGCAGCGTTCCATCCAGTGTCAGGCAAGCCTGATCGCTGCCGCAGAACAAGACCTGGTCACCGCCAGCCAGAGTCTGGCGGCTGTCCGGCATGACTTCGATGCGTTCACCGCTGCGCATGACCAGCGGAACGCAAGCGAGCTGCTGCTCACGCGCCACCGGGTCGCGCAGGATATCCCCAAGCGCCGCGGAGCCACCCTCGTCGATCAGTGCGAACAGGGCCGGTGTGCTTTCCGCGTTGACGTCGATGGTCCACAGCCGGGGGGAGGTGCGGCTGCCGACTTTATCGCGCAGCTCGCTGAACACGTGCTCGAGCAGAGGATCGCCGTCGCCGCTGCGCAGGCGTTCGAACAACGGCTTGAGCAGCGGCGCGATCAGCTCGAAGAGTATGCGCCGTGCGCTCACCAGGCTGGGCTGCATGATGACCTGAGCCCCTGCCTGGTCGTACAGGATCTGGTTCATGTGCAGATCCTGGCGCACGATGATGAATATGTCCGGGTTCAGTGCGCGCGCGTTCAGCACGATGCTCAAGTTGTAGGCGTCGTCGTCCGTTCCTGCGACGATGCCGGCGGCGCGGTGAACGCCGGCGCTGGCAAGGGTCGCCTGGCTCGCGCGCGCGACGATGAGGTTGGGCAGCTCCTCCGGCGCGCTCTCCCCCTTTGGATCGATAATCACGGTGTCGATAGCGAGCTCGTCGAGCGCCTCCTTGATCCGGCGTCCCATGCGCCCGTAGCCGCACAGAACCCAGGTTCCCCGTGGCAATTCGGGCACATCGTCCAGGCTCGCGCCGCGCTCGTTGACCAGCCAGCGGTTGAGCACATAGATACCCGGGTTGCCGATAGTCGCCGCGAGATAGCGTCCGAACGTGTGGAACGGGTCGACGATGTGGACATCCTTGCCCAGACTGGCCAGCGCTTCTTCATGCGCTTCCGAAGTCGAGTGGGTGATCATTTCCACGGTCGGGTTGAGCAGCCGCGCGGTCACGGCAATCTTCAGATTGACTTCCTCATCCCCGGTCAATGCGAGCACCGCGCGGCAATTGGTCCGGCGCAGCCCCGCGTCTATAAGCCGCGCCGGAATCCGCGCGTTGGTGCACAGCCCGGGCATGGTGACCCGGTAGTCGCGCAGCTGCAGGGCATTGATACGGTCCTTGTCGTGATCGAGCACCACCGCGGTGACGCCGGCGTCGCTCAGCCCGCGCGCAAGCAGGCTGCCGGTGTTGCCGAAACCGCAGATGATAACGAACGGTTCACGGATCCGGGCAACCAGTTTCGCAAAGCGCCGTTGGGCCATGGCGTTGCGGAAGTGCGGGTTCTGCAGCAGGCTGATGATAGACCCGACCGCGTACAGCCAGGCGAGGACACCGGCGTACAACGACACGATGCTCCACATGCGTTGGGCATCGCTGAACACCGCGGGGATCTCGCCGAAGCCGGTGGTGGTCGCCGTATAGGTGAGAAAATAGAACGCATGGAAGAAGCTCAGAGGCTGGTCCGCGCCATTGACACTTACGCCCGGGATCATGACCCAGCCCACCATGGATGCGGCGTAGACGAACACCAGCATCAGGATGGGCCTGCGCATGTAGCGCAGCACGATGAACGTCACTCGGTGCGAGTCAGGGCTGTCGAGCGCTGCCCGTGCCACGACTAGCGTCTCAGCATCAGCGTCTCGGCCAGGATCACACCGACCGAGACCACGTTCGCTACCAGCGCGCCGCTCGCGAGTGAGACGATGATCACCATGGTGTCACCAGTCAGGCCCGCGGTGGATACGTGCTCGGCAAAGGTCCAGACGATGGCGGCCGCGATCAACTCCAGATCCGCCACCAGGCTGGTCGCCAGCAGCAGTGCGCCGATCTGCGAGCGGTCACCGAGTTTGAGTCCGGTGACGATGATGTTGACCACGACGACGAGGAAGAAAATTACCACATGGTGATGCGCCGGATTGTCGACGTCGCCGATGACAAAGCCGAGGTTCAGCGTCAGCGCCAGCACGGCGAAGAATCCGAAGACGACTTTCTCGACGTTCACGCGCGCGCTCCGGCAGTTATTTTCTTGTCAAGCATAGGAGATCGCCCTCGGTTTTGCGAGTCGCACAGCACTGCCATGTCCGGATTTCCACTCGGCCGAAGCTGGTTTCGCGGCACGCGCGGCAAGAGGCTTGCAAAACACAGGCAGATGTGTCGGTATGTTTGCGCTCGTGAGGAATAAATAATGAACCAGAAGCTGCGCAACGAACTTGAATCGTTCCAGGATCAGTTCAAGGGCGGTTATTTCGAAGGCGACCCCCTGAAACCGCTCGCCACCTCCGGCTACAAGCACCTGGGCTACATCAGCACCCTGCACGCCACCTACCTCAGGTGCATCAAGCCGTACGTCGACGGCGAGACGGTCACGCTCGAGATCGGCCCCGGAAGAGGTGCCTGGACCAAGGCTCTGCTGCCGTCGAAAGAAGTGTATGCGCTCGATGCGCTGTCAGCAGAGCACAACCGGTTTCACGAGTATGTCGGCCATCCGCCGAACGTGAAGTATTTTCACGTCCGGGATTTCGAGTGCGGCATGCTGCCGGACGATCATTTCGACTACATGTTCTCGTACGGCTGTCTGTGCCACGTCTCTTTCGATGGCATTAAGACTTACGCGGCCAATCTGTACCCGAAGCTGAAGAGCGCTGCCAACTGCTTCTGGATGGTAGCCGACTACGAGAAGTATGACCGCACCGTCCAGAGCCTGGAGAAGTTCAGCATCTACAGCGCTCTGATGTCGCGCCTGCCCCGCTTCTCGCCCATGCGTGGGTTCCTGTGGTTTCTGATGAAGAGCGAAAGAATCCATCGGGTCGTTAACAACGACAAGGACGTGCCCGGCAGATGGCACAACGCCGGCACCGACCGGACCTGTTCGATGCTCGAGCAGGCCGGCTACAGGATCGTCGACAGCGACGTTGGCACCTGCACCCGGGATCCGGTAATTCATTTCGGCAAACCCTGACCGCTCGCCCGCAGCGACGGGAGGTGTTGCATGGACCTCCATTTCGAAACAGTTTCCGAGATCGGCAGGCAGCTTCGCGCCGGTGAGATCACGGCGGTGTCGCTCACCGGGCTGATGCTCGAACGGATCGACGCGTACAACGGAAAGCTCAACGCGTTCATCACGGTTACCGAGGACCTTGCCCGCGAGCAGGCCAGGCAGGCAGACGCGGAACTGACCCGGGGCCGCGACCGGGGGCCGCTCCATGGCATACCGGTCGCGGTCAAAGACGTTTTTGCGACCGCAGGCATTCGCACGACCGGTGGTTCGCGATTGTTCGAAGACTGGGTGCCGGATCACGATGCAACGGCGGTGGCGCGCCTGCACGTAGCGGGCGCCGTGCTGCTGGGCAAGACGGGTCTGCACGAACTCGCGTACGGGGTCACGAGCATCAATCCCTTCTTCGGCGCCGTTGCCAATCCCTGGGCGCCGGATCACGACCCGGGCGGTTCCAGCGGCGGATCCGCCGCCGCGGTCGCCGCTGGTCTGGCCTACGCGGCGCTGGGTTCCGACACCGGTTGTTCGATCCGCCAGCCCGCCCACTGCTGCGGCGTCGTGGGTTACAAACCCACTTTCGGGCTGGTCAGCAAGGCGGGCGTGCTGCCGCTGACCTGGTCGATGGATCACGTGGGTCCGCTGGCCCGGCGCGTCGGGGACGCGGCGTTTGTCCTGGCAGCGATTGCCGGCCGGGATTCGGACGACCCGTACACGCTGCGCGCGCCCGACGCCGGTGATCTCTGTGTCGGTCAGGGGTCGCTTGCAGGCGCGCGCGCCGGTATCGTGCGGCGCTTCTTCTTCGACGGACGGCCCGAGGTTATCGACGTCGTCGAGGCCGCGCTGGGCGAGCTTCGCGACCTGGGCGTGACGCTGATCGAGCTGGACATCCCCGACATCGAGGACGCCTACCGGGCGGCGGCGACGACCTTCGCGGAGGCGACCGCGATCCATGCCGAGGCGCTGCGGCAGCGGCCCGAGGCGTTCAGCGACGAGATACGTGGCAAGCTCGAAGGCGCACTGAGCATGCAGGCCATCACCTATGCCGAGGCGCAACATTTCCGCCGCGGGTTCACGGCGCGCCTGGAAGCGCTCATGCAGGGGTGCGACCTGCTGGTGGCCCCGACCGCGACAATCGCCGCGGCGCCGATTGCCGAGCGGCCGGCCGACTACGGCAAGCATGCCTGGAAGAACACCAGCGTGTTCGACCTGACCGGTCAGCCTTCCATCTCGGTGCCCTGCGGGTTCACGCCGGCCGGTCTCCCGGTTGGGCTGATGATCAGCGGGCGCCTGTTCGAGGACCGCAAAGTGCTGCAGTTCGCGCACGCGTTCGAGCAGGCGACCGCGTGGCACGCCAGGACGCCCGGGGTGTGATCGAAGATTGCCAGCGGCTGGCCCTGCTGGACGGCAGGCTGCGCAACAATGCAGGACGACCGCAAGCGACGTCGGCAGCGTGTGCTGATCAGCACTCAGGCGGGCGTGTAGGCGACCACGTGCCCGATGCGGATCACCAGCTGGAAGCGCTCGTTGCTGGTGAAGAGATGACGAATCTCGACGCCGTCCGGGTCTTCGATGACCTGCATGATGTTGCTGCACATGACGTGGTGCAGGTGCCCGTCCACCGCGGATCTGAGCGTGAAGTAGTCGGCGTGCACGGCAATCAGCTCGGCGGCATCGAGGTGATGCGATTTGTCGAGATTGATGCCGACATCCTTGCCGACGTATTTCGCGAGCACCTCATTCACGATCTTTCTCCTGCTGCCGGCGACAGCGCACCGGTTTCGCGCCGCTCAGTATAGTACGGCGACTATTGTACGATGGTGCCGTCTGACCCGCGGAATCAGCGGTTGACTCCCACGTAGCGAACCAGCGGCGTTGGATCGTTCTTCAGGGCGTCTATGCCGGTTTCGTGCTGCACGGTCCCGTTCTCCATGAATACGGCGCGGTCGGCGACGCGCAGCACCGCTTCCACTTTCTGCTCCACCAGCAGCACGCCGACCTGGTGCTCGCGCAAGCCCCTCACCGTGTCGAGCAGCCGGTCCACCAGGCTCGGCATCAGCCCCTCGCTGGGTTCATCGAGCAGCAGCAGCTGCGGGCGCGTGCACAACGCCCGCCCCGTGGCCAGCATCTGCTGCTCGCCGCCGCTCAGCGTACCGGCGCGCTGGCGGAGCCGCTCGTGCAACGTCGGGAACAGCTCGAGCACCCAGGCGAGGGTCTCCGCGCCGGCATCGTTGACCAGCAGACCCATCTGCAGGTTCTCGCGTACGCTCAACGAGGGAAACAGGCGCCGGCCCTGCGGCACGTAGGCGACCCGCTGCTTCGGGACCTCGTGCGCCGGCAGATCACTCAGGGTGGTGTCGTTGAACAGGATGCGCCCCGCGTGCGGGCGCACCAGCCCCATGATCGCCTTGAGCGTCGTGGTCTTGCCCGCGCCGTTGCGACCCAGCAGCCCCACGATCTCACCGGCCGCGACGGTCAGCGAGACGCCACGCAGCACCTGCACTTTGCCGTACGCGCAATCGATGTTTTCAACCCGCAGCATCAGGTGCCCAGGTAAGCGCGCTGCACGTCCGGGTCGCCGGCAATCTGCGCCGGCGGACCCTCGGCGAGCACGGCACCCCGCTCCATCACGGTTATCCAGTCCGCCAGGTCCAGCACCACCGGCATGTTGTGCTCGATGATCACCACGGTGATGCGCGCAGCTATCTCGCGCACGTGCGCGCACAACGTGTCGATCTCGGCGTTGGCCAGCCCCTGGGTGGGCTCATCGAGAATCAGCAGGCGCGGTTCGAGCGCCAGGGACATGGCCACTTCCAGCAACCGCTGATGACCGTAGGGCAAGGCACTCGCCACCTGGGTTTCCACATCCACCAGGCCGACCTGCCGCAACGCCTCGCGGACGCGCCCGCCGAGGCGTTTCTCGTCGAGGATGAGCTGCCCGAACATGCCTCGGGTGAGCTGCCTCTGGGCGGCGAGCGCGACATTCTCGTAGCAGCTCAGCTCGGGGAAAACGCTGGTCACCTGGAACGTGTACACGATGCCGCTGCGTGCGCGGTCCCAGGCTCGCTGCCGGGTGACGTCCCGGCCGTTGAAAAGAATGTGTCCCGCACTCGGTGTCAGGCGCCCGCTGATCAGGCCCATGAGCGTGGTCTTGCCCGCGCCGTTGGGGCCGATGACGGCGCGGATCTGACCGGCCGGCACCTCGAAGCACACGCCGTCGACCGCCAGCAGGCCGCCGAAGCGCTTGCTGAGTCCGTCCGTGGCCAGCAGCGCTGTCACGGCAGCCACCTCGCCCAGCGCGCACGCACGGCGCCCATTACCCCCTGGGGGAACCACAGCACCAGCGCCAGCAGGCTGCCGCCGACCACGAACAGGTAGGCGTTGGTCCAGCCGCTGGTGATGTCGATCAGGTAGAACATGATCCCGGTGCCGAGCAGCGGGCCGAGCGTGGTGCCGGCGCCGCCCAGGAGCGTCCACAGCAGCGGATAGATCGAGTAGAGAATCGACGCGAACGAGGCCCCCACGTAGGAGAAGAGCACCGCGTACGCCGCGCCGGCGGCGCCCGCTATCGCGCCCGACAGGCACAGCGCCAGCCACTTGTAGGCGAATGTGTTGTAACCGAGCAGCCGCGTGCGCTCTTCGTTGCCGCGCACCGCGATCAGCACCCGCCCGATAGGCGAGGCCGCGATCAGCGCGCTGACCAGAAACGCACCGGTGAACACCAGCCACGCGGCGTTGTACTTCACATCCGGGTCCGAATAGGCGAGCCCCGCCCCCGCCCGGTGCAGCGCATCGAGGTTGCTCGACAGGGTGAAGCCCTGATCGCCGAGCGTGATCTCGTTGAAATACAGCAGCGTCAGGTAGCAGGCCTGCCCGAACATCATGGTCACGATCAGGAACGAAACGCCGCTGGTGCGCAACGCCACGAGCCCGAACACAGCGGCCAGCGTGCCGCCCGCAACCACACCCAGTGCGAAGCCGCCGGGTGCGCCTACATTGAAGTAGTAAATGCATAATCCGCACGCGTACATGCCGGCGGCAAAGAACATCGCGTGGCCCAGACTCATCAGCCCGGTGTAGCCGAACAGCAGGTTGTAGCCGATCGCGAACGTGGCGAGCACCAGGATGCGTGCGACGTTGGTGTGATGATAGTCCGGAAGAAAAAACTGCACCGCGAACAGCGCGCCGACGATCGCAAGGTGCAGCACCAGGATTCTGCGCAGCCTGCCGGCGCTCACGCGCGGTTATCCCCGAACAGACCGCCGGGACGCACCACCAGCACCGCGGCGACCAGCAGCGTCGCGAGTATTTTCGCCAGGGTCGGTGAGAAGAACACCGAGACGATGCCGTCGCTGAGCCCGATCACGAAGGCGGCCACGACGGTGCCTTTCAGGCTGCCGAGGCCGCCGATGATGACCACGATGAAGGAGAGCAGCAGCGGATCCAGGCCCATGAGGTAGTGCGCCTGCTGCACCGGCACGATCAGCACGCCCGCGACCGCCGCCAGCATCGCGCCGAGTGCGAACACCGTGGCGTACACGTTTCGCACCGGGACGCCGAAGGCCTGCGCGATCTCGTAATCCTGCTGCGTCGCGCGCATGTAGAGACCGAGCCGGGTACGCGACAGCGCGTACCAGGTCGCCAGCAGCAGCGAGGCCGACAGGCCGGCAACGATCAGCTTGTAGCCGGAATAGCCGAACCAGGGGAACGACACCCGGAAGTAAACCGGCGCGGCCACCGGGCGTGCCTCGGGTCCGAACACCGTCAATACCAGTTGCTGCACGATGTAGAGCAGCCCGATGGTCGCAACGATGGTGCTCTCCGGGTTGTAATCGACGCGTTTCAGCACCGACCAGTCGGTGAGCAGCGCGAGTGCCCCCACCAACAGCGGTGCGACCACCAGCGCGAGCGCGAAGCCCAGCAGCGGGCTGCCGCTGATCAGTGTGCTGCAGTACCAGGCGAGCACCGCACCGAGCATGAAGAACTCGCCGTGGGCCACGTTGACGATGCGCATCACCCCGAACACCAGCGACAGGCCGAGCGCTGTGAGCGCCAGCACGAACGCGGTCACTGTACCCTCGAGCACAGCGAGGAACAGGTGCGGGCCAAAGCTCATGCGTCTTAAGGGTTCAGGCAGACGGGCATCGCAGCGAGTTTGCAGCGGCTGCAGCGCCGGCCCGCGCAGCAGCGGCAGTCAAGTTACTTCGCTACAGCGACTGCTTGGTATAGTCGCCTTCCGCGTCGTACATGCCGTCTTCGATGGCGGTGGTGTGCACCACGTCCAGCTTGCCGCCGGTGACCCGCGAGATGTGCTGCCGCCCGTAGCACTGGTGCAGCGCGCCCACGAACTTCTTGCCGCCCTGCGGGTGCGCCATGCCCTCGTTGAACCACTCGAAGCCTTCGAGGGTCTCGATCAGTGCCGGGTAGTCCTTCTTGCTGCGATAGCCGCTCTGCTCCACGGCGTCCTTGATGACGAACAGCGTCTCCCACACGCCGAACATGTGCGAGTAGGTGGCGACGTCCTTCGGGTCCTGCTTGCTGGCGCCGCTGGCATTGACGCCGACGGCCTCGCGGAACGCCTTCGAGTAGCGGGTGTCGGTGTTGCTCGCGTAGCGGGGAAAGGCCTCCCAGAAGTGTGTGCCTTCCAGGAAATCGAGGCCCGGGGTGGCGATGTCCACGCCTTCCAGGGAATCGATGAAGCCGAAGATCTGCGGGCGGCGCGAGCCGAAGTGCTCGCCCATCTCCTTGACGAAGGTGAGCACCCCGGGTCCGACCATGACGTGATAGAGCACCTCGGTATCGGCAGGTATGCGCGGAAAGTAGCGGGTGTAGGACGATTCGGTCGGCGGAATGGCGAGCAGCTCGCCGATCGAGCCGCCCTTTTTCACCACCTCGGCACTGAAGTAGTCGCGGTGATCGTAGCCGAACGCGTAGTCGGGAAAGAACATCGTGACTTTCTTGCCGAGATTGTCCATCACCCACGAGGAGATCGAGGTGATCTGCGCTCGCACGTCGGTGATGCCCGGCTGGAACACGTAACGGTTAAGTTTGCCGGAGGCGACGTGGTAGCCTTCGCTGACCACGAAGTACGGGATCTTCAACTCGCCGGCGCGCGGGGCGGAGCCGATCACGACGTGAGAGAACAGCGGGCCGTAAATGAAATCCACCTTGTGCTGCACCGCCAGCTTTTCGACCACCTCGGCGCCTCGCTTGGGGTCCGTGCCGTCGTCCTCGGGCACGATCTCGATCGGCCTTCCGGCAATGCCGCCGATGGAGTTGATGTACTTGGCCGCAGCCGCGCTCGTGCGCTCGTACCAGCGGCCGTAAACCGCGCCGATGCCGGTGCGATGCACCTGAAACCCGATTCTTATCGGCTGGTCGCTGCCTTGTGCGTACACGCTGCTCGCCAGCGGTCCCGGCAGATAGCCGCCTGCGAGCCCCACAGCGCCGGCCGCAGCGGTGAGCCCAAGGCCCGATTTGAGCGCCTCGCGCCGCGTGAGTGTGAAACTGTCAGCGGTTCGTGTGGTAGTTTGTTGCTCGCGTTTTTTCATGCCGTTCCCCCAGCGATCCGGTGGTAACCGTCGCGATTACCTATAGCACCCGGCGGCACGCGGTACAAGAAATAAGGCTTTGATCGATCCGGTGGTTCTGAACGTACGGATTCGCCGTGCAGCGGCCGCGGCAGGGCTGCTGCTGCTCGCCATCGCGCCGGAAACGGTGCTGGCGCACGCCGGTGAACGGGCGTATGTGCTGCTGTTGCCGACGCAGCTGTACATCGCCGGAGGCACAGCGGTGGTGGCACTCTCGTTCGCGCTGGTGTTGTGGTTGCCCGGCCGCTGGTTCGCCCCGGGAGAACCCGTGGAAGGCGCCGAGCCGGGCGCGTCACGCCGCGCGTCGTTCGCCAGCCTGGCGGTCATTGCGGTGCTGGTGGCGGCCGGCTACCTAGGGAGCCGCGATCCGCTCGTCAATCCGCTGCCGACCGCCGTCTGGTCATTGTGGTGGGTGGGGATCACTTTCCTGCACGCGGTGTTCGGCAACCTGTGGAGCATCGTCAACCCGTTGGGTGCGCTCGGCAGTCTGACATCGCGTGCGCCGCGACTGCGGCCCGGCTACTGGCCGGCGGTAGGCGGCTATCTGGTGTTCGCCTGGTTCGAGCTGGTGTTTCCCGCGCCGCAGGACCCGGCGCTGCTTGCACACGCCATCCTGGTCTATCTCCTCTACTCCCTGTGTGGCATGGCGCTGCTCGGGGCGCCGTACTGGCTGCGGTGGTGCGATCCTTTCACGGTGTTCTTTCGAATGGTGGCCTGGCTTGCGCCGCTCGGTTTCGAGCCGGCCGATACGGGCCGACTGCGCGTGAAGCTGCGCTGGCCGGGCGCCGGACTGCTTCGCGGGGAGGCGCTGCCGCCGAGCGGCGTGGTGTTCGTGATCCTGGTGCTTGCCTCGGTCTCGTTCGACGGACTGTCCCGGTCTTTCTGGTGGCTGGATCTGGTCGGCGAGAACCCGCTCGAGTATCCGGGACGCACAGCATTGATGGGCGTCAACACGCTGGGCCTGCTCGTCACCGTCCTGGTCTTCCTCGCGGCCTACGGTGTGACGGCGCTGGCCGGTGCGCGCCTTGCCCGCACCAGTGCCGGCGTGGTTTTAACGAGCTTTGTGCTGTCGGTGATTCCCATCGCCTTCGGGTACCACTTTTCGCACTACCTGCCGGCGTTTCTGGTGGATGCGCAGTACGCGGTCCGCGCATTGTCAGATCCGTTCGCGCTCGGATGGAACCTGCTTGGTACGGCAGACCTGCACGTCACTGCGTCGTTCCTCGGGCACCACGCCTCGGTGGAAGCAATCTGGTATCTGCAGACCGGCGCGATCGTCGTCGCGCACGTTTGCGCGGTGGTGGTGGCGCACCGGCTGGCGCTGCGTTACGCGGGCAACCGCCGAGCGCTGATCGCCGGCCAGCTGCCCTCGCTGTGCCTCATGATCGGCTACACCCTGCTCGGGCTCTGGCTGCTGTCCACCCCGGTCTCTGCCTGATCGACCCGCAACCCGACGAAATTCCGTCAAGTTGGGGACTGTCCCCAACATGACGCTGGATCGTCGGTGTGCCGGTGGTGAGCATGTAGGGTGCGTTCTCAGCTAAGTTCGCCGCTTGTCGGCGGCCGGTTCGTGCTTTAGGCTGGCCGCCTTTTGACGCGGGCCGCGGCTACGCCCGTGCCGGGCGTCGCTCACCTGTGAGTGGGTCTATGAAAATACTGTTCGCGGACAAGTTCCCCGCAGCGCATGCGGAGCAGATCCGGGCGCGTGGTCACGAGTGCGTATCGTCGCCCGATCTGACCGCGGACGATCTGCCTGCCCACCTGCAGGGCATAGACGCGCTGGTCGTGCGCAGCACGCAGGTCACGGATGCGGCGCTCGGCGCCGGCGATCGGCTCAAGATCGTCATCCGCGCCGGCGCCGGCACCAACACCATCGACAAGCAGGCCGCCGCCGGGCGCGGCATCTACGTGTGCAACGTGCCCGGCAAGAACGCGGTCGCGGTTGCCGAGCTCACGCTCGGGCTGATCCTGGCGATCGATCGCAACATCCCGGACAACGTGGCCGATCTGCGCGCGGGGCAGTGGGACAAGAAGCGCTACTCGGCGGCGCAGGGCCTCTACGGCCGCTCGCTCGGCATCGTCGGCCTGGGCGCCATCGGTATGGCGGTGGCGGAACGCGCCGGCGCATTCGGGCTGCGCATTCACGTCATCGACAAGCCGGGACGCGCTGCGGAGACGACGGCCCGGCTCGACGCGCTGCAGGCGACGCGTGTGCCCGACCTCGCCGCGCTCGCTGCGCAATGCGACATACTTTCGTTCCACGTGCCGGCCGCCGACAGCACCAGGAGTCTGGTGGACAGCGAGCTGCTTGCACAAATGCGCCCGGGCGCTATGGTTATCAACACCTCGCGCGGCGATGTGATCGACGAGGCGGCGCTGCTGGCGGCGCTGGACGACAAGGGCCTGCGCGCCGGTCTGGATGTGTACCAGGGCGAGCCGGCCGGCGGACGCGGCGAGTTCAAATCCGAGCTGGCGCAGCATCCGAACGTGTACGGCACCCACCACATAGGCGCATCGACGGAGCAGGCGCAGAGCGCGGTTGCCGAGCGGGTGGTCGAGATGCTCGTGGCGTTCGATGCGGGCGAGGTCCTGCATTGCGTGAACGGCGTCGCGTGAGCGCACAGTTGAGCGGACAAACTTCAGGAGACTGTAATGGTTAAACGCGTGCATAACTTCTGCGCAGGACCCTGCACCCTGCCCCTCTCTGTGCTGAAGGACGTGCAGCAGGAGTTCGTGGATTTTCACAACGCCGGCATGTCGCTGATCGAGATGAGTCACCGCTCGAAGGAGTATGACGCGGTGCACATGGAGGCGATGCGCCTGGCGCGTGAGACGTTCGGCGCGCCCGACGATTTCGAGGTGCTGTTCATCCAGGGCGGGGCCACGCTGCAGTTCGCCATGGTGCCCATGAACCTGCTGAAACCCGGACAGAAAGCCGGCTACGTCAACTCCGGCTCGTGGGCCACCGGCGCGCTCCGGGACGGCGCTCACTACGGCGAGCTCTACACGGCCTGGGACGGGGCGGGCGAAGACTACATGCGCATGCCGGCGCCTGCCGAGATAGCGCTCCAGAACGACACGCGGTACCTGCACGTCACTTCGAACGAGACGATCGGCGGCATTCGCATCACCGAGTGGCCCGACCTGGGTGTGCCGCTGGTGGCCGACGTTTCATCGGAATTCATGGCGCGGCCGATTCCGTGGAAGCTGTTCGACCTGGTGTACGGTGGCATTCAGAAGAATCTGGGCCCCGCGGGCATGGCCGTCGTGTTCGTGCGCAAGGGCGCGCTCACCGACGCTAATCAGAGCATCGCGAACTACCTGCGCTACGACGTGCACGCGGACAAGCAGTCGTTGTTCAACACCCCGCCGATGTTCGCGATCTACATGCTCGGCAAGGTGCTGGCCTGGATGCAGGATCGGGGCGGCCTCGCGGTTATCGAACAGGATGCCGCGGACAAGGCCGGAATGCTCTACGGCGTCATAGATGCCAGCGACGGGTTCTACCGTTGCCCGGTCAACGAGCAGAACCGTTCGCACATGAACGTGGTGTTCCGGCTTCCCGACGAGGATCTCGAAGCGCGGTTCCTGAAAGAGGCGGCGAGTGCAGACATGGTGAATCTGAAGGGTCACCGCAGCGTCGGCGGCTGTCGCGCCAGCATCTACAACGCCATGCCCAAAGAGAGCGTCGGCGTGCTGGCCGATTTCATGCGCCAGTTCGCCAAACAGAACGGCTGACGACGGGTCCCCTGCACCGCGCACACCGCATGGCGAGCATCAAACCATTCCCCGGCTACTACGTAAATCCGGAGCGCGCCGAGGAGGTCGTATCGCCTCCGTATGATGCGCTGACTCCGCAGGAGCGCTATGCCTACTGGCGCGCGCATCCGTGCAATTTCCTGAACGCCATGCGCTCGCTCGAGGAGTTCCCGCCGGCCGAACGTCCCGACATCGGCCAGCTGCTGGACGGCAATCTGGCGCATCTGCGCAAACTCATAGACGACCGGGGGATGCTGCCGCTGAGCCGGGCGGCGCTGTTCATCTACCGCCTTTCACTCGACGGTCACGAGCAGACCGGCGTGGTGGCCGAGGTGCCGGTGAGCGAATACCAGCGGGGCGCGATTAAGAAGCACGAAAACACCCAGGAAGGTAAAGAGAACGATCTGGTGCGCTACATGCAGGTGGTCGGCGCGAGCTCCAGCCCGATCTGCCTGGCCTACCCTGCACAAGCGCAGATCGATGCGGCAGTCGAACGGCTGGTCGCGCGGGAACCGACGATCGACTTCGTCGCCGAGGATGCGGTCAGGCAAACGGTGTGGACGATCGATGCGCCGGCGGAGATTGAGGAATTGACGGCATTGTTCGCCGCGGTCCCCGTGGCGTACCTGACCGACGGCCACCATCGCGCCGCGGCCGCCGCACGCATCGCTGTGGAACGCCGCCGCCGTGACGCAAGCGACGCCGATCAGCCCTACGACTATCTCCTGACCGCGTTCTTCCCGGACAACCAGCTGCGGATTCTGGAGTACAACCGGCGGGTCAGCGGGCTGAACGGCCAGTCGGTGGAGGTATTGCTGGCGAAAATCGCCGAGAGCTTCGATGTCGAGCGCCTGAGCGTGAGCGACCCCGAGCAAGCACGGCCAGCCGCGCGCGGCCAGGTGGCGATGCGGCTCGACGACACCTGGTACCGGCTGACCGCACGCGATGCGCCGCCGCCCGGCGACGATCCGGTCGCCTCGCTGGACGTGACGCTGCTGCAGGAGCGGCTCTTCGGCCCGGCGCTGGGCATCGGCGATCCGCGGTCCGATCCGCGCCTGCACTACATGTCGGCGGCGTTCGACATGGCCGATCTGGAACGCCTGTGCCGCGGCGGCGAGGAGATCGCGTTCGCCGTGTACCCGACCTCGATTACGGACCTGATGGCCGTGGCCGACGCGGGCCGGACCATGCCCCCGAAGTCCACCTGGTTCGATCCCAAGCTGCGCTCCGGCCTGTTCCTGCGCCTGCGCTGAGCCGGGGCCGGGCGCGCCGTCGATTGTATGGCCCGGGGGCGGTTGTTAAAATCGCGCGTCTTTTCCCAACGGAGCTCAGCGTGGATAAAGAGGACGAAACGGCCTTCATGACGGTATTCCCCATGGTGCTGGGATTCCTGGTCCTGTTCACCGTGATCATTTTCGTGATTGCCCGTTTCCTTGTGCCCACGCCCAGCCAGCTGGCCGCGACCGTCGATGAGCGCGTCATGCTGCGCGTCGAAGACCGCATCGCGCCGGTTGGCAAGGTGCGCACCAGCCCGCCGGAGGAGACCGTGGTCGCTGCCGCGGCGCCTGCAGAACCGCGCTCCGGCGAGCAGGTCTACGACCTCGCCTGCGCCGCCTGCCACGCGACCGGTGTGGCCAACGCGCCGAAGTTCGGTGACGCCGCGGCCTGGGCGCCACGCCTCGCCAAGGGGCTGGATGCACTGGTCACCAGCGCCATCAACGGCATTGGCACCATGCCGGCCCGGGGGGGGAACCCGACCATCAACGACGCGGAAATCCGCAACGCCGTCGAACACATGACCGGGAAGTAGTCCGGCTGAGCCGGGCTTGTGCCCGGCTCGCGCTTCAGCGCAGCCTGGCCTGTGCCTCGCACACGGCGGCGAGGTCCTTCAGGATTTCCTCCACAGCCTCTCCGTCGACGCCGCGGTAGGTCTTGCCGCCCGGCGTGATGCGCAGGTTCGGGCCGTGCTCGCAGCGCCCCAGGCAGTACACTTCGCGCAGCTCGGCTGCCAGTCCGCGTCGCGCGATCTCCGCAGCCAGCAGCGATGCAAGCGCTTCGCTGCCGCGCGCGGCGCACGAGGGCTTGTTGTCGTCCATGCGCCGGTTGATACACACCACCAGTTGCGGCGTGCCTCCGGGCGGCACCGCACGGCCGGCCGCGTTGCGCAGCCCCGTGTCGAGATCCGGGAAGTGCAGCGTGACGCCCAGCTCTTCACGCAGCCGTGTGTTGTCGATGCGCTTCGATTCATTGAGGTAGCTGAGCATGCCGGCGCTGAGGGTCTGCTCGGCCTCACTGCGGCTCAAGGTCGGCGGGCGCGGCAACCCGAGCGCATCGGCCACGCGGAAAAGGTAGTCGCTCATGTTGCTCGGTGAGCCGTCGGCGACGTTGTACACGCGATAGTCCTGCCCGCTGCGCGCGGCGGCGCGACAGACCTGCACCAGATCGTCAGCGTGAATGCGGTTGCTGTAGGGCGACTCGCCGGGGTCCAGGACCGGCTCTCCGCGTTCCAGACGCGCCCTCGGCAGGCGCCCCGGTCCGTAGATGCCCGCCACGCGCAGCACCGCCAGCGGCACCTGGTGGCGCCCGGCCCATGCGCGAAAGCGCGTTTCCGCATCGCAGCGCCGGCGCGCGCGGGCCGTCTGCGGGTTCAATGGCGCTGTCTCGTCGATCCAGGCGCCCGCGCAGTCGCCGTATACCCCCGTGGTGCTGAGCAGCACGAGCTTGCGCGGCCGGGCCTCGCCCAGCGAGGTCAGAAAGCGCTCCGCCCTCGGGTCCGCCTCACCGCTGCCGGGGGGCGGCACCAGGTAGTGCACGTCGGCGTCGCTCGCGGCCGCTTCCAGGCGCTCGCTCGGGCCGGCGTCCAGGTCCGCCGCGCAGGGTTCGAAGCCAAGCGCCGCGAGCTCGGAAAACCGCTTGCCGTTGCGCGTGGTAGCCACCACCCGCCGTCCGTCGGTGACTTCTCGCACACCCAGGCGCATGCCGACATAACCGCAGCCTGCGATCAGCACCGCGCTCTGTCCGGGGTCGAGGTCCGGCGCATCCGGGAGACTGCTTTCCATCATGGTCATACAGCGTCGTTGACCGGGCCGCGCAGGGCGATTGCCTCTGCAATGTGCAACGGATCGACACCCTCGCAGCCGGCCAGGTCCGCGACCGTGCGCGCTACGCGCAACGTGCGGTGATAGGCGCGCGGCGACAGGTGCAGGCGCGTGGTTGCATCGTCGAGCAGCCGCAGCGCCTCAGGGTGCGTGTCATCGCGTTCCGTCTCGGCGTTGGTCAGGTGGGCGTTGAGTTTACCGCAGCGGGACAGCTGCCGCGCGCGTGCGGCGGCCACTCTATCGCCGACCGTACGCGATGCCTCACCCGGGTCGGCCCGGCGCAGGCTGGCGGGCGCCACGCGCGGAACGCGCACCCGGATGTCGATACGGTCGAGCAGCGGCCCCGAGAGGCGCATCAGATAACGCTCGATCTGCGCAGGGGTGCAGCGGCAGGCGCGCTGCGGATCGTGCGCATAGCCGCAGGGGCAGGGATTCATCGCCGCGATCAGCTGGAAGCGCGCGGGGAACTCGGTCTTGCGGGCCGCGCGCGAGATGACGATGCGCCCGTTCTCGAGCGGCTCGCGCAGCACCTCCAGCACCTGGCGATTGAACTCCGGCAGCTCGTCGAGAAACAGCACGCCGTTGTGCGCGAGCGAAACCTCACCGGGGCGGGGCACGCTGCCGCCGCCCACCAGCGCCACCGCCGAGGTCGTGTGATGCGGCTGTCGGAAGGGCCGGCGGCGCCAGGCGCGGACATCGAACAGGGCGTTCAGTGAGGCGATGGCGGCACTCTCCACCGCTTCGCGCTGGGTGAGCGGTGGCAGGATACCGCCAAGCCTGCCGGCCAGCATCGATTTGCCCGTGCCCGGCGGGCCGACAAGCAGCAGGTTGTGCGCGCCGGCTGCCGCGATCTCCAGAGCTCGCTTTGCCTGGTGCTGGCCGCGCACTTCGCTCAGGTCCGCCGCCGGAGGTACCTGCCCGGTCATCGCCGGCACCACGCCCGGCGGAAGCCGGTCGCGTCCCATGAGGTGTGCCACAACCTGCAGCAGCGTTGCCGCCTGCAGGATCTCCGCCCCTTCCGCGAGCGCCGCTTCGGCGGCGTTGGCCTCGGGCACGATCAGAGCGCGCGCAGTGTCCGCCGCCGCCACGGCGGTCGGCAGGGCGCCGCGGACCGGGCGCAGGTCGCCGCTCAATCCGAGTTCGCCGACGAACTCGTAGCCGTGCAGCCTGTCGCCCGGCAGTTGCCCGGTCGCAGCGAGCACACCGAGTGCGATTGCCAGATCGTAACGTCCGCCTTCCTTGGGCAGATCGGCGGGTGCGAGATTGACGATGATTTTGCGCTGCGGGAAATCGAACCGGGAGTTCGCGATTGCTGCGCGAACCCGGTCCTTGCTTTCGCGCACCGCGGTTTCCGGAAGTCCGACGATCGACATCGCCGGCAGCCCGCCGGCCAGGTGTACTTCCACGTCGACCGGGAGCGCGTTGACGCCGGTCAACGCGCGCGTATGAACCACAGCGAGTCCCATGCTGACGTCCGTCCCTGGTCTGTCATCCGTTGGCCGCGAACTCTCCCCTTCGCGGAACGGTCAAAAGTACTACGCCTGGCGGGTGTCTCCAAGTCCTTTCTGCGCCCTGTCGCGTCTGGCACTCGACGCGTTGTACTGCTAACAACACACAGGGCTCGGAATTTGCTAATAGATATTATTTAGATACCGTAGCCCGGCTCCCTCGAGCCGCGCACGGACCGCCGGCCTGTTGGATCGTTTGCTAGAGGAGGCGTAATGTTTGCATCGCCGTCGACCGCCATCATCACCACGGAAAACGTGCGCGACTACTTCCGCGAAAGCGTGAGCAACGCCGTTTCACGCCAGCGCCTCAGCGCCGATGCGCGCACCACCGACTACGTCGTCGATCTGCTGGTGTCCTACACACGCACGGAACGCCTGTTCGAGACGACGCCCGAGGGCACGCGTTTGACACCGCTGGCGATGTTGTACTTCGAGGCGCTGCACTCCCACTCGCCGGCAGCGCGCAATCGCTGCCTGCAGCGACTGGGCGATCTGGCTTTGTTCATCACCGGGCTGTTCGCCGACAGCCTGCACCGCAAACTGGTCGACGTCGACTACTACATCGCGATGGGCGGGAACGCCTACGGGTATCTGGCCGACAACGTGCGTGGCGACAAACCGGTCGCGCGCGACGTTTTCGAGGAGCTCTCGGAGAAGTTCGTGGCGTTTGTGGACGTTCTGATGGACGTCGCCGAGCAGGCCCGCCCTGCCTGTCAGAGCGATGTGCTTAAACTCTATGAGCTGTGGGTGAAGACCGGCAGCCAGCGCGCCGCCGGGCAGCTGCGCAACCTCGGGATTGTGCCGATGCAGCCCAAGGTGCACTGAGCCCCCCGCAAGCAGAACTTCCAACAAGCGGACCGCCGTCATCGAGCTTTGCGACCTGCAGCAGCACCTGGAGCGCATCTACGAGATCGATCTCGCGCACCGGGTCGACGATTTCGTGACCAGCGACCCGGTCCTCGGCGCCGGCGTGCATCCGCGCAGCTCCGGGGAAAAACTGCTGTTGCTGCAGGAGGGCGAGGATCTGCAGATGGCCTTGTACCTCGACGCCGCGGTGATCGAACGGCTGCGCGACAAGGACCCGCGCAGCTGCCTGCAGCGCGCCAACCGCGATGCGTTCCTGCAGGCGCTGGAGGGCGTCAGCCACTTCCTCTACATGGCGTGGAACGCGGGCTACGACAAACCGGTGAGCCTGCTCGAGCTGGAGCTGCAGGCCGAAGTGGACAAGTACATCGCCAGCGCGGTCTACAGCGGCCGCCGCGACGCTTCCCGTTCAGGACGGGTGCGGCGCATGCTGTTCGCCAACCCCACTTATCGGGCGGAGCTCGATCGTGCGGAGCAGACGCGTTACCGGCGCGCCAACGATTTCGCCAACGTGTACTGCCGCAGGCTGGAGGAAAGCTACCGCCACGACTACGGCGGCGCGCGCATGTTCAACGAGCTGCGTCGCTTCTACCGCCTGCCGCAGGCCGGCAAGCTGCGCCACATCGGTATCGACCAGCACTCGCTGTCGCTCGGCTGAGCCGGCGCCCGTGATCGGGTGGTCGCTCATTCGCGACCGGTCTGGGTCTTCTTCTTCGCTCTACTCCGGGTCTGCTGCGCGCCGCGGACGCTTTGCGCCTGCTCCAGCGCCGCGATGCGTTGCTCGAGCGCTTCGAGCTGCTCGCGCGTCCGCTGTAACACGGCGGCCTGCACGTCGAACTCCTCGCGCGTCACGAGATCCATGCGCGCGAATACGCTTTGCAGCGTGGCGCGCAGATTCTTCTCGAAGTCTGCGCGCAGCTCGCCGACACCCGGCGGGAGCAGACCCATGATGCGTTCGGAGAACTCATTGAAGAAACGGGGGTCGGTCATGTCAAATATTCCGGCGTTGCTGAACGCCGGTATGGTACGTGATGCGTGCTGCCGTGTCAGTTTCGCCGACATCTACGGCCGCGTGATTGTGCGCCGGCGCAGCTTGCGTGTATCGTTGGGGCTGCATGACGTTGCGAGCCGAATCGATGTCTGTGTCCGAGGCGCGTCCGAGGCAAATTGCAAGCATTTCCGCGCGCATGTGTCGCGCGGCATTCGTGCTGACGCTGTGGCTTGGCATTGCAACTGGCGCACTGGCTGACAAGGTTTACAAATGGGTCGATCAGGACGGCAACGTGCATTTCGGTGACCAGCCGAGCAGCGACACCGCGCAGGAACTCGAGATCAGGTCGAAGGCTTCGCCGCCTGCGGCTGCACCGAGCCGGGTACCTGGCCCGTCTGCGCCGAACACCAACGGCCTGAGCATAAGCGATGTCATGGAAGAGGAGCGGCTGCGCCGTAAAAAGGCGCGTGCCCGGGAGAAGCAGGTGCGCGAGGAGCGGATGCGCAACTGTCTGCTGGCGCGCGACCGGCTGCGCAGCTACGAGGAGTCGAATCTCCTGTACGACATCGACAGCAGCGGCAAGCGGCGCATTCTGTCGGATGCCGAGCGCAATGCCGCCGAGCGCGAGGCACGCGCCGAGATAGAACACTTCTGCGGCTAGCGCCCTTCTCCTTCAGGGTAGAAACGTTGGGGAGAGGGGCCGGGGGCGAGGGCGCTTCAGAAACGTGCGAGCAACCGCGCCAGCTGGTGCTCCCGGCCGACTTTCTGAATGATCAGTGCGACGAAGATATCCAGTCCGTGCATGTACAGCGGTATGATCAGCGGCCGTTTCAACGCCTCGGCGTCGATCAGCAGCACGCGCAGCCCGAGAAAGTTGCGGATGCGCGCGCCGTAGAGTTGACTCCAGGGGCGGAAGTGGCGGTCCAGCGACAGCGTGACCGCGCTCAGCCCCTCGTCGTAAACCTTCACCGAAGACACGCTGTTCAACAGGAGCACGTACAGCATCAGCACGCCGATGAACCCGAACAGGAACATGAGGTAGTCGGAGTTCACCAGCAGCAGCATCAGCTGACCGCCGTGGCGGATCAGGCCGATGATCACGGTGCCGAACACCACCAGCGCCAGCAGCGCCAGGAACGGCGGCATGAAGCGGCTGTCGAAGACGACCGGGTCTTTTTCGGTGGTGGAGCCGAGCATGGGGGCAATCGGGTCTCGCGGGCCTGGATGAAGACGTTAGCGGCGTATGTTATCGTAAGTTGACCGCCGCGATGAGGCGGCAGAATACCTCTTGATCGACATTCCCCCCGCTCACCAGCACGCCGACGCGCCGGTAGCCGCGCAGCTCGCCGGACAACAGCGCAGCCAGCCCCAGCGCGCCCGAGGGCTCGATCACCATTTTCAACCGCAGAAAGGCGAGCGCCACCGCCGTACCGATCGCCTCCTCGCTGACCGTGCACATGTCATGCACGTGCTCGCGGATCAGTGCGAACGGCAGCTCGCCGAGCGAAGGGGTGCGCACGCCGTCCGCGATCGTGTCCGGGGCCTCGATGCGTTGCAGGACGCCGCTGCGAAACGAGCGCACCGCATCGTCAGCGCCCTGCGGCTCGACCCCGATCACCCGGCAACCGGACTGCGCCCCGTGCGCAGCCAGGGCGCAACCGCTGAGCAGGCCGCCGCCTCCGCACGGTACCAGCAGTGCATCCAGCGCCGGCGTTTCCTGCAGCAGCTCCAGTGCGCTGGTGCCCTGACCGGCGACGATGTGCGGGTGATCGAAAGGCGGTACCAGCGTGTACTCCCGCTCCGCCATCAGCCGGTCGGCTACCTGCTCGCGCGACTCTACGGCGCTGTCGTACGCTACGACCCGAGCGCCGTAGCCTTCGGTTGCCGCGCGTTTGACGCGCGGCGCATTGGCGGGCATCACGATCGTGGCGTCGCACTCGAACAGGCGCGCGGCCAGCGCCACGGCCTGCGCGTGATTGCCAGAGCTGTACGCGATCAGCCCGCGCTGCCGCTCGACTGCCGTCAGCTGCGCGACCGCGTTGTAGGCGCCGCGGAACTTGAAGGCGCCGACGCGCTGCAGGTTCTCGCACTTGAAAAAAACCGACATGCCGAGCTGCGCATCGAGGGTGCGCGAGGTGATCACCGGCGTGCGGTGCGCGATGCCGTCCAACCGGCGTGCAGCCGCCTGCACGTCGGTATATCCGGGAGGGCTCAAGGCAGCTCCACGTATTCGCGGCGGAACGGCGCGCCGTCCGGGTCCAGCGACGTATCTTCGAGCTCCCGCGCATAGCGGTGTCCGGCGTACACGGCGGCCGCGATCGTGCCCGGCGCCAGGCAATCGCCGATCCGGGTCAGCGTCTGAATGCCGGCACCGGCGAGCGCTTCGGTATCCGAGTCGAGGCGGTCGTACAACGCGGTCTCCGGTGCCCGTGAGGTCACCAGCACCACGGCGTCCGCCGCCAGCTCGCGCGGTACGTCGGTGTAAATGCAGCTCAACGTGACGCCTCCGGCTCCGATCGTGTGCAGCGCATGCTGGTTGACCACGCTGATGCCGAGCGAGCGCACCCGTTTTTCGATGTGCATCTGCTCCAGCGTGTTGTGCGTCCAGTGCGAAACGTCCGGGGCCGGCGTGACCAGCGTGACCGGGTGTCCCTTGCCGACCAGCAGTTCCGCCAGTACACCACCGAGGTAGTAGTGATCGTCGTCGTACACCACCACGCGGCCCTCCGGCAGCTTGCTCCGCATCAGATCGTCCGGTGTGTACACGTTCCCGCTGTCCGCGCCGGGTATCGGCTGCCAGTGCTGCCGCCCCAGCCCGTCGCGCCGCCAGTGCGCCCCGGTCGCCAGCGCCACGTGCTGCGCGCCGAACTCGAGCACGTTTTCAGCGTCGAGCTCGCTCCCGGGGTAGAGATCGACGTTCGCCATGCGCCGCAGTTGCCCGAGACGGTAGTCGCGCACCCGCGCGTAGCTCGCCAGGCCGGGCAAGGCGCTTTCCAGATTGATCCGGCCGCCGGGCTCCGGTGCGCGCTCGGCGAGCGTGACGGCGTAGCCGCGCTGCGCGAGCGCCAGTGCCGCTTCCAGACCGGCCGGTCCGGCGCCGACCACCAGGCAGCGCGCCTCGCTCGCCGCCGGGGCGATGCGCTCCGGGTGCCAGCCGCGGCGATACTCCTCGCCCATGGTCGGATTCTGCGTGCAGCGCAGCGGCGTGAGGGTGTAATCGCCGGACACGCAGACGTTGCAGCCGATGCATTCACGGATGTCCTCGATACGGCCCTCGGCGATCTTGTTGGGCAGGAACGGGTCGGCAATGGACGGGCGCGCCGCCCCGATCATGTCGAGCACGCCGCGTTTGACCTGCGCCACCATCGCATCCGGCGAGGTAAATCGCCCGACGCCGACCACCGGTTTGCTGGTGACCTGCTTCACGAACTCGATGTAGGGCTGCTGCGCCCCTTCCTCGCCGAAGCGGGCCGTGACCGAGTCGTTGGCCCAGTTGCTGACGTTCACGTCCCACAGGTCGGGCAGCTCGGCGAGCATCTCGACGACGTCGCGCCCTTCGTTGCCCGCTGCGATGCCTGCATCGCCGAGCAACTCGTCGACCGCAAAGCGAATCGCGACCGCGCAGGTGTCGCCGACGGCCTCGCGGGTGTCTTCCAGCAGCTCGCGCAGGAACCGCGTGCGGTTCTCGAGGCTGCCGCCATACTCGTCGCTGCGCCGGTTGTAGCGCCGGTTGAGAAAATGAAACGCCAGCGACAGGTTGTGGGCGGCGTAGACGTAGATGATGTCGAAGCCGGCGGCGCGCGCGCGCAACGCCGCCTGGCGGTGCCAGCGGCGCACGTCCGCGATGTCTCTTTTCGACATGGCGTAGGCCTGCGCCGGATCATAGGCAAGCACGACAACGTCTGACACGGCCATCGATGGCAGGCGGGTGAAGCGGTTAACGGCTTCGTGACCGTTGTGGCTGATCTCAATCGCGGCCAGCGAGCCGTGGGCCTTGATCGCCTCGGCGGTGCGCGCCATGCGCGCGACGTCGCCGTCGTCCCACAGGCGCGCTTCCGAGAACGGGGAGAAATCGCTGCTCGGGTGAATCTCGCACTCTTCGGTCGCCACCACCGCCCAGCCGCCCTCGGCCTTCATGCCGCGCATCGCGGCGACGGCACCCGGCAGGCGGTGGCCCATGCCGTTGCAGTGCGGCACCTGGTAGAAGCGGTTACGGGCGGTGAGCGGCCCGATCGGCACGGGCTCGAACAGGATGTCGTAACGGGGATCGCGGGTCATGTAAGCAGGTACCAGTCGTATTCAGTGGGCGAGATGTGCTGTTCGAGCGCCTCCAGCTCGCGCAGCTTGCAGGCGCAGAACGCATCCAGATAGGTGGCGCCCAGGTATTCGCTGAGCGTGCGGCTGGCCTGCAGCCGCTCGAGTGCGCTGCGCAATCGCATGGGCAGATCCGGGTGCACCTCGGCGCCCGCGTTGCCGCTCGCCGGCGGGCCGCAGTCGAGCTTGGTGGTGATGCCCTGGTGGATACCGGCAAGCACGCTGGCCAGCACCAGGTAAGGATTGGCGTCGGCGCCCGCGACGCGGAACTCCATACGCCGCGCGGTGCCGTCGCCGATCGGAATGCGCAACGCCACCGAGCGGTTCTCGAATCCCCAGGACGGCGTCACCGGCACGTAGCTCATCGGCACGAAGCGGCGGTACGCGTTGACGTTGGGTGCCCACAAGCCCATCGCTTCCGGCATGATCTGCAGCACCCCGCCGAGCGCGTGGCGCAGGGTCGGGCTGATCGACGCCTCGCTGGCGAATGTGCCGCCGCCGTCGAACGCGTTTTCGCCCCGGCGGTCGAGCAGGCTGATGTGCACGTGCAGGCCGCTGCCGGAGTGCTGCTGGAAGGGCTTTGCCATGAACGTCGCGCGGTAGCCGTCACGCCGGGCAACGCACTGCACGGCCCGCTTGAAAATCACACAGTCGTCGGCCGCGCCCAGCGCGTCCGGCTTGTGATGCAGGTTGATCTCGAACTGACCCGGGGCATACTCCGACGACCCGGCCTGGCAGCTCACGTGCTGCTGCTGACACGCCGTGTCCACGGCGTTGAGAAACGCGGCGAACTCGTCGATCTCGTTCAATCCGTAGACCTGAGTGCTGGTCGGGCGCCGGCCGCTGGAGGGTGCCGGCGGCAGCTGCGGGGAGCCGTCCGGCGCCGGCGCGTTGTCCAGCAGGTAGAACTCCAGCTCGAACGCGACCACGGGCGTCAGGTCGAGCTCGGCGAAACGCTCCAGCACGCGTCTCAGCACATTGCGCGGCTCGTAATAGAACGGGATGCCTTCGCTGTCGCGGAACGTGAGCATGGCCTGCACGGTCGGCTCCTCGACCCAGGGCACCGGCTGCAGCGTGCCGGGAACGGCAAAGCCCAGCTGGTCCGGGTCGCCGTCCGAGAAGCCCATGCCCAGCGGATCGTGCGAGTCACCGGTCACCGACAGCAGGAATACTGATCCGGGCGAGGCCACGCCCCCCCGGAACAGCTTGTCGGCCTGCGCGACGGGCAGACGCTTGCCGCGCACGATGCCGCACAGGTCGCTGTAGAACGCGTCAACGTAGCGCGCGTTCGGGTGTGCGGTGAGCAGGGTCGTGAGCTCGGGCGCGTGTTGCGGATCGCTGTGTTTCATTCCGGGTGATCGCCGGCCGCGAGCGAGATGGGTTTGCCGTGCGGCGTGTGCCGCGCGGCGCTCGCCCACGCCCGCTGGCGCTTGCGGTGCTCCGCCGCGCTGAGCAGGCGTTTGTCCATGAGCAGTCTTTCGAGCGCGCTCAGCCAGTGCCGATAGTAGTTGTCCTCGTCTGACTCGTCCGGCGCGTCCCCGACGCGAATCGCCTCCGCCAGGTAGCGCGACCACTCCTGCCAGGTGAAATGGCCGGCCGCGTGCAGCTGCAGCGTCAAGGCGAACGCCTGCGCCTGCCAGGGCTCGCCGAACACCCGCTCCTGGCCCGGTGCGCCGGGGTCAGCAGGTTCCGTCATGTCGCCGATGCCAGGTACGATTCGAACAGATCCACGTACACCGAGCCGCCGGGCGAACCCTGCGGTCCCCACAGCTCCTCGCTGGAGAAACGCACGCTGTACAAGCGCTCCGGCACCGTCTCGCCGCGCGCATGCGCGTCCGCAAAGGTGAACACGCCGTGATCGCTGTGCACCACGCCGCGGCGTCCGCGCACGTAACGGGGTATGCGTGTGTGCGTGGGCGGGTTGATGTTCAGCGCGTGCACCGTTTGGCCTACCGCAAACCGGGCGGGCAGCGGATCGGCAAGGCGCGCGCTGGCGCCTTTGCGCAGCACGGCGGCCACGTTGTCAGCTTTCAGCACCGGCATCGGTTTCCGCCGCGATTCGCTGCATGCGCGCCTCGATCTCAGCGGCGCTGAGCAGACCCTGCTCAATGAGCAGCAGCTGCAGGCCGTGTATCCAGTGTTCGTAGTAGCTGGTGCGCAGGTACTCCGCCGGCTCCATGCGCTCGCGCGCGTAGCGGGACATGTCCAGATTCCAGCGCCCGTAAGCGCCCATCGCGAGCGTGATGGCGAATGCGCGCCGCTCCCAGTCGGCATGAAACACCGGCTCGTCGGGCTCCGGCGAGATGGCGCCGAAGCCGTGCATGCCGCCGAGATCGTGGGCGCCGTTCACGGGCTGCGGGGGAGCGCCGTGCCGATCATCGAGTCCCGCGTGACCAGCTCGGCGAGTTGCGCTTGGTTCAGGGCATCGGTGCCGCGGGGGCGCATCGGGAGCACCAGATAGCGCACCTCGGCCGTGCTGTCCCAGACCCGGACTTCCACATCCTCCGGCAGGCTGCAGCCGAACTCCTCCAGGACCGCGCGCGGCTCGGCGACCGCGCGTGCACGGTAGGGCGCCGACTTGTACCACACCGGCGGCAGGCCGAGCACCGGCCACGGGTAACAGGAACACAGCGTGCAGACCACCATGTTGTGCACCTGCGGTGTGTTTTCCAGCACCACCATGTCCTCGCCCTGACGCCCGCTGAACCCCAGCTCCGCGATCGCCGCACTGGCATCGCTCAGCAGCCGCTCGCGGTAAGCGGGGTCCGCCCAGGCACGTGCCACCACCCTCGCGCCGTTGCGCGGCCCGACCTTCGTCTCGTAGGTATCGATGAGCGCATCCAGCGCGGCCGGATCGACCAGGCCTTTCTCCACCAGCAGTGACTCCAGCGCTTTGACGCGCAACACGGTCTCCGGCAGCGGGTCGTTGTGTTTGTGATGGCTCATGGGCAGTTCGTTCATACCCCGGCAGCGCGAGGGTCCGCAGGTGAACCGAATGTTACACGAACCGCGCCGGGGACTGTCCCCCTCCGCAGGTAAGCGGGACCAACGTGGGTCGAGCCAGGCCAACAGGCGACCGCCCGTGTCGCCGCCAACGGGGACTGTCCCCATTTCACCGGGGTGAGGACGATTTCACCGTCTAAGGGGTGTGGTGCGTCGCGAGCGCCCGCACGCTCAACGCCAGCAGCGCGACAGCGGCACAACCCAGGACCGCGCAGAAAGTGAGCACTGCGCTGAGCGTGGCCCAGTCGGCGGTCGCATCGGGCGCCAGCCACCAGGCCAGTCCGCTCAGCAGCACGGTGAGCGCGACCCGCCCGGTGAGATTGAGCACGGACAGAAACGTGGCCCGGTGCGCGCTCTTCAGGTGGCTGCCGAGCGCCGCATTGAACGGCCCGTGCGTAATCGCATCGGGCGCGTTGCGCAGCGCGACCAGCAGGGCGGTGGCCAGTCCAAGCCAGCTTGCGAGCACCACCACGATGGTCGCCTGCAGCACCAGCGCGCCGATCAGCAGCACTGCCAGCCCGAGCCGGTCACGGATCCACACGCTGTGACCGGCAAGAAACGCGGCTAGGCCCATGGTGACGGCCATCATTGCGCCTGAGGCGGTGGCCGCACTGAAGTCGATGGGCAACGGCCCCTGCTCCAGCAGCTTCAGATACGGCTGGTAAAACTCGTAAGGCACGTGCATGAGCACGTCCAGAGTCACGAAAAAGCCGACGAACCAGAGCACCGGCGCGAGTCTCAGGTAGCCGGCGCACTGGCGCAGCTGGCGGCCGAAGCTGGACTCCGCAGCGTCCCACTGCCCGTAGTCGCGCGGTTCGACAAACCGGAGCACCAGCACGACCGCGACCAGCGTCGCCAGCAGCGAGATCAGGTAGGCGAGGCGCAGATCGACCAGGCCGCACAGGCCGCCGACCAGCGAGAAGCAGCCCAGTGAGGCAAGCCCGGCGCGTTCGGCCAGGGCCTCGCGGTGCGCGAACTCCTCGACCCGGCCGAGCGCCGCCAGCGAGTCGTAGTGCATCGCGGTGTCGGTGCCCGAGCGCAGGGTCATGCCCGTACCCAGCAGTATCTGCGCTGCCAGCAGGCCTGCGAGATCGTGACTGGCGATGAACACCAGGTAGGCGACACAGAACGACAGGGAGGACAGCAGCAGCGTGCGGCGCCGCCCGAAGCGGTCGGAGAAGTAGCCCGACGGTACTTCCAGCACCACGATGGTCGCATAGTACGCTGCCTCCAGCAGCAGCACCTCGTGCAGCGCGACGCGCTCGATGAAGTACAGAAAGAAGATCGGCAGCCAGGTGAACGCGTCGGTGCTGGCGCGGTACCAGGGAAACAGCCGGACGTTGCGGCTCAGCGGGTCGGTTGGCATCGAGCGGCGGGCGGCGGGCCGGGTTGCTCGAGCGGTGGCCCGTCGAGCGGGCTAGGCGTCGTCGTTCCGTTTCTCCAGCGACGGCCGGGTGATTTCGTCCGCGTATTCGTCCTCGCGCCCGTCGTCGTCGTCGTGGTCTTGTTTCGGCGTGGACGGCCTGGTGATCTCATCGTCGGCGAACGGCTCCGAAACGTGCGGCCACTGGCCGTTGTGGCTGTAGCCCGCCAGCTGCTCGGGCACGTCGACGCAGGCAATGTACACGCGCGGCGTCCGGCGCTTATCGGTGTCCTTGATCAGCACGCCCTGCAGGTACGCACCCTGCGGCAGCTCGTGCCACTGCGGCGCGCCGGTCGCGTCCGGCATCTGAAAGCGCGCCACGAACAGCTTCACCCAGCGCGGCGAGTAAGCCTCCCACTCGCCGTTCTTGATCGTGTTGACGGGCACGCTCGGGATCAGTTCACTGTTGCCCGGATCGCCCTCCTTGCGCCCCCACAGCACCAGCTCGTCGCGCCCGGAGCGTTTGCGCACCGGCAACAGGGCGCGTGTCGAGCAATCATAGGCGGAGCCGGTGGTCATCCCGGCGAACTTGAAACCGACTCTCTGGCACACGGCAGTTTGGTCGTTCTTTATACAGACTTATTTGTACCACAATTGTGCAGTTGGCGAATTATGTGACGCATATTCCGTTCCAGATCGCGTCTCGGACAGTATAATCGCTTGCGTTTTTGCTGCGGATGCGGCAATTAGCGTACAAGAATCGATAGCAGGTCAGCCTGAAAATCGCAGTCGTCCGTCTCCACAGAACAACTTGGGTCACCGGTGGACGCGGTCCGCTTTGCTGCAGTGCAATAGAGCGGCCGGCGTACCGGTAGAGATGTGCTGATGAGCGAAATCGCCAACGCAGACAGCAGTCGTGAACATCTACTGATCGCCGATCACTCGACGATCATGCGCCGTGCCCTGTCGAAGATCCTCGACGGCGAGTTCGAGCTCAGCGAAGCCTCCACGGCCGCGGAAGCCTGGCAGCTGCTCCAGCAGCGCACCGTGCACGCGGTGGTCATGGGCCTCAATCTCACCGATCTGCGCGATTACGGCCTGCTCGAGCGGATCCGCGATGCCCGGGTGCGCGAAATCCGCCAGACCCCGGTCGCGGTGGTCGCCGAGGATACGCCGCAGGAGCGCGAACGCGCCCACCAGCACGGGGCCAGCGCATTCTTCCCCAAGCCGTTCGACAGCGCCGCGCTCAAGCTTCAGCTGCGCACGCTGCTGGAATCCGTCAGCGGCGTGGCCGACCTCAACGAGCAGGAGCGCGAGGAGCGTGAGGCGACCATGGTCGATCCGCTCACCGGACTGCCGAACCGCAGTTACTTCTTCTACCGCGGGCCGAAGGAGCTGTCCTTCGCGCAGCGCCACAACAAAGAGCTGGCCGTGCTGCTGGTGCAGATGGACAACCTGGAAAGCCTGATCGAGGAGCACGGCCGCTCGGTGGTCAAACAGCTGCTGAAAAAGCTCGCCAAATACACCAAGGCCGCGGTGCGCATCGAGGACACGGTTGCGCGGGTCGGCGCACGCCGCTTCGCGGTCATCGCGCCCACCACCAGCGAGTTCGGCGCCAAGGAACTGGCCGACCGCATCATGAACAAAGTGCGCGCCACCGTATTCAACTACACCGACAAGCAGGTCTCGTTTTCGGTGAGCATGGGGCTCGCCGCGCCGCGCGTGCACATCATGGGCACCTTCGACGAAATCGTCGACCTGTGCGCCCAGCGCCTGGATATGGCCGTGTGGGCAGGCGGTAACCGCCTGGTGTTCGGCGATCAGCAACCGGCGCCGATCGACGGCTCCGAGCGCGACACCGGCGCCGACCTGGGCGCGGAGATCGACCTCGCCGAGGATACCGGCGTCTACACCGCTTTGCGGCCCTCGCTGAGCGCGCTGTCGCCGGAGATTGCCGAGAAAATCGAATCGGCTGCCGGGATGCCGCAGCCGCCCGAGGGTGCGCCGGCGCTCGAGGTGGCGATGTGGTTGCTGCACAACGGCGAGTCGGATAAATTGCGCCCGCACTACCGGCTGCTGCTGGAAGAGATCCTGCCGCTGCTGGAGCACGCCAACGGCGCGATGGACCTGAAAATCGAAGAGGCGCTGGACAAGCTCCGCGCCAAGCTGAGGTAGATCGCCGGCGACGCCGCTCAGGCGAGATGTTTGTGCGACAGATAGTCGAGCGTCTGCATCTCGCGCAGCCGGCTCACCGTGCGGCTGAATTCGAAAGCCAGGCGCTCGCCCTGGTAGAGCCCTTCCGGCGCCGCCGCCGCCGAGGCGACCAGCTTGACGTTGCGATCGTAGAACTCGTCGATCAGGTTCACGAAGCGGCGGGCCTGGTCGTTCTCGCGATCGCTCATATGCGGGATGTTCGCCACGATCACGGTGTGGAACAGCTCGGCGATCTCGATGTAGTCGTCCTTCGAGCGTGGACTGTCGCACAGGTTTTCGAACTCGAACCAGACGATCCCCTCGGCGCAGCGCACGACCGGAATCGCGCGCTCGTTGATGATGATATCGGTACCCCCGAAGCGTTGAATCGCGGCCATGTCGTCGAAGTTCTTGGCGAGACAAGTATCCGCCGCCGCGTCCAGCGGGGAGTGATAGATCTCCGCGCTGCGCAGCGTGCGCAGGCGATAGTCCAGATCGCCCGCCAGCTCCAGCACCGTGGTGTGCTGCTCGAGCAGTTGAATCGCCGGCAGGAAACGCTCGCGTTGCAACCCGTTCCTGTACAGTTCACCGGGCGGCGAGTTGGAGGTGGTCACCAGCGTGACCTGCCGTTCGAACAAGGCGTTCAGCAGACCGTGAATCAGCATGGCGTCGGTGATGTCGACGATATGCATCTCGTCGAGAAACAGCACGCGCGTGCGCCCGGCGAAGCTGTCGCCGACCCGCTGCAGCGGGTTCTCGACGTTGTCGAGACGGCGCAGCTCATTGTGCACCTGGCGCATGAAGCGGTGGAAATGCAGGCGCAGCTTTTTCTTGATCGGCAGGACGTCGTAGAGCAGATCCGTGAGATGGGTTTTGCCGCGCCCCACGCCGCCCCACAGATAGAGACCCTTCACGGCGTGGTCCCCCCCGCCGAACAGCCTTGCCAGCAGCCCGGTGTTTTCGGTTTCCGAGGCGCAGAGCGCGTCGTAGAGCTTGCGCAAATGCCGGATCGCTTCGCGCTGCGCGGCATCGGGCACGAACCCCGACGCTGTGAGCGCATGCTGCAGAGGGTGGCGTTGCATGGTGCGCGCGATTCTCGTTCAGCGTTGCGGGCAAGGCAAGATAAACTCAAGCTAAACTGTGCGGGTCCAGTCACGGAGCGCGGCGGGGTGCGCCCCGGGCAGCGACACGCCTCTTCAACCGGAACGGACGTACATGCAAGACGACCATACGCCGGAGCAACTGCACCAGGCGGTGCGTGAGATCATTGTCGAACGGATACCGTTCAATCGCCTGCTGGGAATCGAGCTCGAGGAATTCGACGCCGAGCACGCGGTGCTGCGCATGAACATGCGCCCCGAGTTCATCGGCAACTACGTGCGCGGCGTGCTGCACGGCGGGGTCATCTCCAGCGTGCTGGACGTGACCGGCGGCGTGGTTGCACTGCTGGGTTCCATAGGGCGTACCCGAAGCCACAAGCTGACCGACAAGATTGCCTGCTTCGACCGGCTCGGCACCATCGACCTGCGGGTCGATTTCCTCCGCCCGGGAGAAGGGACGCACTACCTGGCAAGAGGTTACCTGCTGCGCACCGGCAGCCGCGTCGCGGTGACGCGCATGGAGTTGCACGATGACGCAGACGTGTTGATCGCGGTGGGCACCGCGGCTTACGTGGTCTCCTGAGCGGCAGCGTGGCGCAGCAGACCTGGGATGCCGAGCGCTACGCGTCGACGGCGGATTTCGTCGCACGCCTGGGTGCTCCGCTGCTCGCGCTACTGGCACCGCGTCGCGGTGAGCGCATCCTGGATCTCGGGTGCGGTATTGGCGAGCATGCACAGACGCTGCTCGCGCGCGGCTGCCGGGTCGTCGCGGTAGATTCCGCACAATCCTTCGTGGACGCGGCACAACGCCGCGGCGTCGATGCGCGTCTGATGGACGCCCGGGCGTTGCGATTCGAGCGCGAGTTCGATGCCGTGTTCAGCAACGCGGCGCTGCACTGGATGCGCGACGCGGACGCGGTGCTGAGCGGCGTGCAGCGGGCCCTGCGCCCGGGCGGCCGCTTCGTCGCCGAGTTCGGCGGGCAGGGCAATGTCGCCAGCGTGGTGAACGCGCTGCACGCGGAGCTGGCCCGGGAAAACATCGACGCGGGGCCGCTCAATCCCTGGTACTTCCCGTCCCCGGACGCTTACCGCGCCCGCCTTCAGGCGCAGGGTTTCGAAGTGCAGGCGCTCGCGCTCATACCGAGACCGACGCGCCTGCCGGGAACGCTGAGCGACTGGCTGGAGACGTTCGCGCAGAGCTTCACGCTGGCACTGCCGCCGGCAAAACGCGCGCCGTTCCTGCACCGCGTGGAACAGCGCCTGGCTCCCCGCTTGCGCGACCGTCGCGGACAGTGGGAACTCGACTACGTGCGCCTGCGCTTCGCCGCAACCCTGCCTCTCCTGAGGTCCTAGTCCCGGCGAAGCTTGGGGTCCAGGGCGATCGGTGTGGGGTAGCGGAGCACGATCCAGTAAGAGGAGACCACGAAGGTCACGATGGTTGCGGCCTTGATCAGGGACGCGACGTTTGCGCTGATCAGCAGCGAGTTGGCGGCCACCACCGCGATCAGCAGCGAGAATTCGCTGATCTGGCCCAGGCGTACGCCGATTTCACCCGCCAGACGTTCGGTTTCCTGCTCGCGCCGCAGCAGTACCTTGAACAGGTACGGTTTGATCAACACCGCGGCGCCGGCGAACAGCACCGCCGCCAGCGCGACGTCCTGCAGCGTGCGCATATCGAAGCTCGCGCCCAGGGCGAAGAAAAACATGATCAGGAAAAAATCGCGCAGCGGCTTTAGGCTCTCCGCGATGAAGCGCGCGATCGGATTGGTGGCCAGCGCGACGCCGGCCATGAACGCGCCGATTTCGCGCGAAAGACCCAGCAGCTCCGCGCCTTCGGCCACCCCCAGGCACCAGCCGATGGTGAGCAGAAACACGTACTCCCGGATCTGATCGAAGCGCATGAAGAGCCGCATCAGAAGGTGCTTGGCGATCAGGTAGACCACGGCGAACAGCAGCGGCAGGCTGACCACCAGCGCGATCATGTTCACGGCGGTGTTGTCGGCATCGCCGGCACCCTGCAGGAGCAGCAGGATGAACACCGCCACGATGTCCTGCAGCAGCAGAATGCTGACGATGATCTCGCCCATACGCTGATGGTGCAGGGCGGTGGTGGGCAGCAGCTTCAGCCCGATAATGGTGCTGGAGAACATCATCGCGGCGCCGACCACCAGGCATTCCAGCAGCGTATAACCGAACAGGCCGCCGATCGCGATGCCGAGCACCCCGAATGTCAGGCAACTGATCGCGGTCACCGCGATCGCTTCCCGGAACACCCGGCGCAGGTCGTTCGGCTCCAGATTCAGCCCGAGCAGGAACAGCAGAAAAATAATGCCGATGTTGGCGACGTCGGCGATAACGTCCGGGTCGGTAACCAGGCCAAAGCCCCAGGGTCCGAGGCACAGGCCGAGCACGATGTAACCCACCGGCAGCGCCTGGCGCGCGTACAGCGCCAGCGTGGCGACCACCGCCGCACCGGTGAAGATCAGGAACATCGAGTAGATGATGGAGTCGCTAGCCAGCATGCGATGCGCCCAACGGCGCCGGGTCGGGGAATGGGAGGGAAGCACTCAAGCCGTCGCGAACCTCATTGTCAACGTTGCTTGCGTCGGCGCAGCGTGGCGGAGGCGCATTATGACACAGGTGCCATGTGGCGCGGTGTGGCGCTGTGTCATAATCTGCAGTTCGCACACGCGGAACTACTCAATGGACAGCGGACCGCAAGCGATCCGCCGCGCGGACTATGTGCCCCCGGCGTTTCTGATCGATAGCGTCGACCTGCGGTTCGAACTCGACCCGCAGCTCACCCGCGTGCGTGCACGTCTGCACCTGCGCCGCAATCCGGCTGCTGAAGCCGCTACCGCCGAACGCATCGTGTTGAGCGGCGTCGGGTTGACGTTGCACGAGGTGTCGGTGGACGGTGAAGTGCTTGCCGAGAACCGGTACCGGCGCATCGGCGATGAGTTGCATATTCTGCAGGCGCCACCGGAGTGCGTGGTCGAAACGCTGAGCTCGCACAGTCCTGCCGCCAACACCTGCCTGGAAGGTCTGTACGTTTCAAACGGCAACTTCTGCACCCAGTGTGAGCCGCAGGGCTTTCGTCGCATCACCTACTACATCGACCGGCCCGACGTGCTGGCGCGCTTCACCACCACAATCGTCGCCGAGCGCGAGCGCTTCCCGGTGCTGCTCAGCAACGGCAACCCCGTGGCTGAAGGTCACGACGACAACGGCCGCCACTGGGTCACGTGGGAAGACCCTTATCCGAAACCCAGCTACCTGTTCGCGCTGGTCGCGGGCGACCTCGCCTGCATCGAAGATTCCCACACCACGGCCGGGGGGCGCGAGGTGGCGCTGCGGATCTACGTGCAGGCGCATAACGCCGACAAGTGCGCGCACGCCATGCAGGCATTGAAGAAAGCCATGCGGTGGGACGAACAGGAGTACGCTCTGGAGTACGACCTCGACATCTACATGATCGTCGCGGTGGACGACTTCAATATGGGCGCGATGGAGAACAAAGGCCTCAACCTTTTCAACTCCAAGTACGTGCTAGCCGACCCGAGCACGGCGACCGACGACGACTTCCAGGCCGTCGAAGGGGTGATCGCGCACGAGTATTTCCACAACTGGACCGGCAACCGCGTGACCTTGCGCGACTGGTTTCAGCTCAGCTTGAAAGAAGGTCTCACCGTGTTCCGGGACCAGGAGTTCAGCGCCGACCTCTCGGCGCGGGCGATCAAGCGCATCGAGGACGTCAGGCTGCTGCGCCAGCGCCAGTTCGCCGAGGACGCCGGGCCGATGGCGCACCCGGTGCGCCCCGACACCTATGTCGAGATAAACAATTTCTACACGCTGACGGTGTACGAGAAGGGCGCCGAGGTGATCCGCATGCTGCACACACTGCTCGGCGAACGTGACTACCAGCGCGGCGTGGCGCTGTACTTCGAGCGCTTCGACGGGCAGGCCGTCACCTGCGACGACTTCGTGCAGGCCATGGAGGATGCCAGCGGACGTGACCTGAAGCAGTTCCGGGGCTGGTACTCCCAGGCGGGCACGCCGCACGTTTCCGCCGATGGTGTTTACCGCGACGGACAGTACGCCCTGACGCTGAGGCAGCACACGCTGCCGACGCCGGGTCAACCGCAGAAGCAGCCGATGCACATTCCGGTGCGCACCGCCTTGCTCGCCGGGAACGGCAAGCCCCTGCCGCTCACGCTGCGCGGGGACAACCGGGCACCGGGCACCGAAACCGTGCTGGAACTGACCGAAGCCGAACAGACGTTCGAGTTCACCGGGCTCGAGGCGGCGCCGGTGGCTTCGCTGCTGCGCGGGTTCTCCGCGCCCGTCAAGTTCGAAGCCGGGCACAGCGATGCCGAGCTGGCGTTTCTGATGGCCCACGACGACGATTCTTTCAACCGCTGGGACGCGGCGCAGCACCTGGCGCTGCGCGTGATCACCCGGTTGCTGGAGCGTGACGCGGTGCCGCTGGTGGAAACGTTCCTCGAGGCCGTCGGTGAGACCCTGCGCGGCGATCTCGAGCCGGGCCTGCTCGCGGAGACACTGCGGCTGCCCTCGGAGGACTATGTCGGTGAGACGCTGGAGACGATCGACGTCGACGGCGTGCACGCTGCGCGTGAGCGCCTGCGCCTGCAGATTGCCGAGCGCTGGATCGACGAGTGGCGGTCACGCTACGCGTCGCTGCAGGACCGCGGCGCCTACTCGCTGGACCCCGAGGCGGTGGGCCGTCGGCGGCTGAAGAACCTCGCCCTCGAGTACCTGTGTCTTGGGGACGGCGAAGCGCTCCGCCTGGCGAGCCGGCAATTCGAGCAGGCCGACAACATGACCGACGAGTTTGCCTCGCTGCGCGTGCTGGTCGAGGCCGGCGCCGGGTTGCGCGAGCAGCCGCTGGAGGCGTTCTACCGCAAGTGGTGCGACAACCCGCTGGTGATCGACAAATGGTTTGCCATACAGGCACTGTCACGGTCGCCGGATACACTGGCGCAGGTCAAGCGACTGCGCCAGCACGAAGTGTTCGATCTGCGCAATCCGAACCGCGTGCGCGCGCTGCTGGGGGCGTTTTCAGCCGGTAATCCGGTGCGCTTTCATGCCGCCGACGGCAGCGGTTACGTGCTGCTCTCCGACGCGGTGCTGGAACTCGACGAGCGCAATCCCCAGATCGCGGCGCGCCTGGCATCGGCGTTCACCCGCTGGCGCCGCTACGACGCGAAACGCAGCGAGCTGATGCGTCATCAGCTGCAGCGCATCGCCGATCGCCCGGCGCTGTCGAGCGATGTCAACGAGATCGTCAGCCGTTCATTGAGCAACGACTGAGCTGCCGGTGAGAATGTCGTCGATTCACGGCGGCCCTGCAATTACATGATCAGGTGCACCGTCTGCACATGAGGAGGATAAAGATGCGATTCTTAGCTGCTGTTTTGATGTTCGCGTTTGCCGCCGGCGCCGCCGCGGAGGGTGGCATGCGCAACGTGCAGAGCAAGCACGACGTTGCAACCACCGCCGATCGCCTGGAAGCGGTGTTGCGAGACAAGGGCATGAACGTGTTTGCCCGCATCGATCACGCCGCCGGTGCGCGCAAAGCCGGCTTCGAGCTGCCGCCCACGGAGCTCGTCATTTTCGGCAACCCGAAGGTCGGCACCCCGCTGATGCTGTGCTCACGCAGCATCGGGATCGACCTGCCGCAGAAAGCACTGATCTGGCGCGACGCCGAGGGTAAGGTGTGGCTGACCTACAACGACCCCGGCTACCTCGCGAAACGCCACGCCACCGGCGAGTGCAACGGGGTGATCAAGAAAGTGGGCGGTGCGCTGGCCAACTTCGCGAAAGCGGCGACCAACTGATCCCTTATCTCCGGCGGCCCCTCGCTCGCAGCCCCTCACCCCCGGCCCCTCTCCCCGAGGGAGAGGGGAGTAAGAGAATCCCTTCTCCCTGGGGAGAAGGGTATGGGATGAGGGGTGTTGCGCGAAGCGCAGGAAAGAATTAAAGCGAAACGGCGTCCATCACCGTGTCGGCCACGTCGTCGCCGTTGGTGTCGATCTCCAGACGGTACATACCGCCGCCCAGCGGCTGCACGGTCACCGAGGAATTGTCGCCTTCGATCAGCAGCTCACCGCCGTCGAAGGGCATGCCCTGGGTTCCGGTCAGGCGCTGCGGCGAGGTGATCTGCGCCGAGCCGTCCGGGAACCGCAGCTGCACGTCGAAGCGCAGCTGACGCGCGAACGAGAACGTATCGATCTGGCCGATTGCGTAGAACGAGCTGCTGCCCTGCGTGACCGTCAGGTCGTCGATACGGTAGAGGATGTCGCTGGCGTTGCTGAACAGCGCCGCGCCGACCACGTTCGATGGCGTGATCAGCGGGTGTTCCATTCTCAGGTTCAACCAGCGAACCCGCGAGCTGTTGCCCGAGGCCCCCACCGCTGCGCGTCCATCGTTGGTGTAGCCGCTCTCCTCGCAGGCCGTATAGTCGAGCACGGTGTCGCCGGCGGCCGGCGGTGAGATCACGTTGCCCGACGGGGTGGTGACCGTGTCCGTGCTTCCGGTCGAGGCCGAGATATCCAGGGTTCCGTTGTCGCAGTTGACCTGCCCGCTCGAGGCGCCGAACCGGCTGGCGCTGAACGGCAGACTGTCGCCGATGGTGGCCACCACGATCGCCGCGCTGGCCAGCGTCTCGGCGTTCTGACTCGTGACGGCGAGCGGGCCCGTGTTGGTGCCGCCACCGCCGCCGCCGCTTTCGCTGGCGCAGCCGCCTAGCAGGCTCAGGCAGGCGACGCTTAGGGACGAAACCAGGGGGGTCAGTTCACGCTTTCGCTGTGTGCTTCGCTCAGTCATCAACCGCCGCATTCCAGACTACTCGGGAGGGACAGTATGGATTTTTACGCGCCGGATTTTTGTGCGCAGATCGACAAGTCCATTAGAATTTCACCCGATTCCGCCGCGCGGCGGCGGGCTTCGAGGGTGTACCTAACCGCATGTTGCACGAAAGCGGTGACGAGTCGCTGCGTTCCACAATCGAATCAAACCGTCGCGCAGGCACTCGTGCGTTATTGCCAGGGTACAGTTTGTTCCTGTTCACTTTCGAGAAAAATCTGGCGTCGCCATCCGACGTCGATAGTGGCGAACGATCCCGCTTGAGCAATAGTCCGACTACTTCTCTACACGCGATCGTCCAGTCTGCTCAGCCAGATTCTCCCTGAGAAGGCGACTGAATTGTCTGGAACAGTTTGAACAGCCATTAGCTGGCGTAGGGCAGGGATGCGCGGAGTTATCCTTCATGCAACAAGCGGGCTAGCGGGGTCGCTGCAGGTTGTCCAGGCGTCGCTCGACGCGCGCAATGGAGACCTTGTCTCGCGTACCGAGCTGTTGCGCGTACACCGAGACCCGCAGCTCCTCCATCAGCCAGCGCACCTCGAGGATTCCGTTGCGCTGCGCATCCTCCCCGGCGAGCAGGCGTTTGCAGGTTGCCCACAACGGTTCGATCTGGGCGCGGCGCTGGCGATCGCGCTCGGGATTGTGGTCGAGTGTGTCCAGGCGCACCTGCACCGCCCGCAGGTAACGCGGAAACTCGGCGAACTTCGCCCAGGGCGTCGCGCAGAGAAATCCGGGGTAGATCAGATGCTTGAGCTGATCGTGTATGTCACGCGCCGCCTCGATCCAGTTGAGGGGCAGGGTGCCCGACAGGCGGTTGCTGATCTCGTGATGCAGCTCCAGTATCTGCCGCGTCGATTGCGCGAGCTCGTTGGCGGCGCTGGTCAACGCGCCGCGTCCGCGCTCGAGCAGTGCCTCGAAGGCGTCGCGGTCCCGCGGCTCGGGTGCGT
This sequence comes from Chromatiales bacterium, assembly GCA_024644045.1. Lineage (GTDB taxonomy): Bacteria > Pseudomonadota > Gammaproteobacteria > JAHELT01 > JAHELT01 > JAHELT01. The sequence continues at coordinate 95,680 of JAHELT010000287.1, forward strand.
CGCCAAGCACGCTGTGCGTCAGCGCCGCATCGAGCAGGTCCTCGCGCAGCCGCTCACAGGTGCCGACGCGCACGAACCAGATGCACATTTCATTCAGGTGCGGGATGTTGCGACGCAGGTAGCGCAGCTCACGGTGCAGGCGCCGCTTCACGAGCTCGCGCAAACCCGCGCGCATCGCCACGCCGGCACGTTCCGCCGAGGCAAAGCAGCGCAGCGCAACCCCGTCCTTCACCGCGGCCAGCGCCGGGTACACACGCACTGTCATGCCGTCCTGCGTCGATTCCAGGTAGTGAGGAAGCTCACCGAAATCCCAGTCGCGCAGGCCATCACGCTCGAAGCCGGCGTCGCCGTGCGTTGCCGGTGCCTCAGCGCACTGGCGCTGGAGCTCGCCCAGGCCGCGCCCCGTGGCAAGCGTTTCGCCCTGCTCGTCGAGCACGCAAAAGCGCATGCGCAGATGCGCCGGCAGCTGCACACGCAACAGCTCGCTAACCGGACACTCGACACCGGTCATGGCCTGCAGCTGGCGACTGACGCCCGCGTACAGACTGTCGCTCGCAGACAGGCTCTCCACACACGCCGTGGCGAAATCCGGTGCCGGAACGAAGTGCTTGCGCAGCTGCTTCGGCAGGCCCTTTATCAGTGCGGTGACCTTCTCCAGATGCAACCCGGGTACCAGCCATTCGCCGGTGTGCGCCGAGAGCTCGTGCAGCAACGCGAGCGGGACGCTGAGGCTTACCCCGTCGGCCTCGTGTCCCGGCTCGAACCGGTAGGCGAGCGGCAGGCGGTTCAGGCCGACCGCGAGGTGGGAAGGAAAGCGGGTGCCCACCTCGGCCGGCGTCTCGCCCAGCAGAAGATCGTCGCGCTGCCATTGCAGACGTTCCACGTCGGCCGGTGATGCGCGGCGCAACCACTTGCGCAGCGAGGCGGCATCATGCACCGGGGTATCGAGGTGCTCGGCGTAGTGGCGCACGCGCGTTTCCTCGGCGACCAGCAGGCCGCGCTGGCGCGATTTTTCCTCCATCGCCCGGATGCTCTGCTCCAGCGCCAGGTTTTCGCGCACGAACGCAGGCGGATCGCGCAGCTCGCCGCGCACCAGTGCATGCAGCAGGAACAGATCGCGCGCTCCCTGCCGGTCGATGGGCGCATAGTTGACCACCCGCCGGGCGCTGATCACCAGGCCGTACAGGGACGTCTGCTCGTCGACTACCGCGCAACCGCGCCGTGCGTCCCAACGCTCGTTGGTGTGCGCGCGCTTCAGCATGTGCGGCGCGACGGTTTCGATCCAGCCGGGTTCGATGTGCGCCACGCAGCGCGCAAACATGCGCGAGGTCTCCGTATGCTCGGCGGCCAGCACCCACTTGGGCTTGCGTCTACTCAGCACCGAGCCCGGAAAGATGTGCACGCGGCGGTTGCGCGCGCCGAGGTAGCCATCGTCATCGCGGCGCGCCACCAGCGTGGTGAAGCCGCTGAGCAGCGCTTTGTGCAGCGCCGCGTAGTCGCCCGCCGGCTGGTCGGTTTGCAGTTGCATGTCGCGGGCGGTGTCGCGGAGCTGGGCGTGCACGTCCAGCCATTCGCGCATGCGGGCCGGCGACAGGAACCGTTCGCGGCACCAGCGCCGCAGCCCGTTGCGCGACAGCGTCTTGCGTTGCCGCGCGTAGGCTTCCCAGATGCGCTGATAAACGAGGAAGTCAGAACGCGGGTCGGTGAACTCGGCGTGCGCCGCGTCCGCCGCCTCGGCCCTGTCCAGCGGCCGTTCGCGCGGGTCCTGGACGGCCAGCGCCGCCACGATGACGAGGATTTCGCGCAGGCACCCCCAGCGGTCCCCGGCCAGCACGATCCGGGCGAGGCGCGGATCGAGCGGCAGGCGGGCAAGCTGCGCACCGAGCTCGGTCAGGCTGCGCTCGTCGTCCAGCGCGCCGAGTTCCTGCAGCAACCGGTAACCGTCGTTGATGTAGCGGCGTTGCGGCGTCTCGACGAACGGGAAGTCCTCGAGCTCGCCGAGCCGGGCGGCGCGCATCTGCAGGATGACCGACGCCAGATTGGTGCGCAGGATCTCAGCTTCGGTATACGCCGGCCGCGCCAGGTAGTCGGCCTCGCTGTAGAGGCGCACACACACCCCCGGACCGAGCCGCCCGCAGCGTCCTGCGCGCTGGATCGCCGAGGCCTGCGAGATGGCCTCGATCGGCAGACGCTGCACCTTGCTGCCCACACTGTAGCGTGAGATGCGCGCCGTGCCGGTGTCGACCACGTACACGATGCCCGGGACGGTGAGCGAGGTTTCCGCAACATTGGTGGCGAGCACGATCCGCCGCTTCCCGTGCGCCTCGAACACACGATGCTGCTCGCCGGCGCTCTGGCGGCCGAACAGCGGCAGCACTTCCGACTCGCCGAAACGCCTGCTCAGCAGCGTGGCCGTATCGCGAATGTCGCGCTCGGTTGGTAGAAACACCAGCACGTCACCGCCACCGCCGCGCCACAGCTCGTCGATGGCGTCGCCGACGTCGCGGCCCGCGTCGTAATCGGGATCCTCGAGCACCGCCGCTTCCCGGTAGCGGATGTCCACCGGCCAGCTGCGCCCTTCGACGTTGACGATGGGTGCCTCGTCGAAATGCGCGGCCAGGCGTTGCGGATCGATGGTCGCCGAGGTCACGATGAGTTTCAGATCGGCGCGTCGCGGCAGCAGGCGCTTGAGGTAGCCGAGCAGAAAATCGATGTTCAGGCTGCGCTCGTGCGCCTCGTCGATGATCAGCGTGTCGTAGTGCAGCAGCTGCGGGTCGTTGTGTATCTCCGCGAGCAGGATGCCGTCGGTCATCACCTTGATGTGCGCCCGCTCGCCGACCGTATCGGCGAAGCGGATCTTGTAGCCCACCGAGCCCGGCGCATCGAGTTCCTCTGCGATGCGCTGGCTGACGCTGCGGGCGGCGACCCGGCGTGGCTGGGTGTGGCCGATGAAGCCCGCCACGCCGCGCCCGAGCGTGAGACATATCTGGGGCAGCTGCGTGGTCTTGCCCGATCCGGTGTCGCCGCACACCACCACGCACTGGTGCGCTTCGATCGCAGCGGCGATCTCGGCGCGCGCCTCGATCACGGGCAGCGCCCCGGTGAATTTCGGGGTCGGCACGGCGTGTTCGCGCCGCTCGATGAGCGCCCGCGAGCGTGCCATGGCATCCTCGAGCTGCGCGCGCAGGCGATCGGCCGGCTTTCCGCTGGCGATGCGCTTCTCGAGCCTGCCCAGCAGGCGCACCAGCGGCGCCCGGTCCACCAGCATGCACGTGTCGATAACGGTGCGGCAGGCGGCCGGGTCCCGCGCGCTGCCGGCGCTGTGCGCGGTTTGCGAGGGCAACGACGCGCCGGGCGCGGGCGGTTCTGCTACCAAGGGATGGCTTGCCGGTCGCGGAAGAACCCGCCGCTCGGCCCGTCGTCCGGCAGCGTCGCCAACCAGACGATCGTGTCGGCCCCCTGCTCGGGCGAGCGCTCCGCCTTCGGCCCGCCCATGTCCGTGCGCACCCAGCCGGGGCAGGCGCTGTTCACCTTGAGGTTGGTGCCGTTCAGCTCGTCGGCAAGGATGCGGGTCAGCGCGTTGAGCGCGGTCTTGGATACCTTGTAGCCCGGGTACTGACCGCGCATCGTGCTGAGTTGACCCATCTCGGAGGCGACGTTGACGATCCGGCCGTAGCCGTGCCGGCGCATCAGCGGCACCAGCGCCTGGCACAGCCGCAGCGGTGCGAGCGCGTTGGTCTCCAGCGATTCGCGCATCATCGACAGCGGTGTCACGAACACGCTCGCCTGCTTGCCGTCGGGGCCGCTGGAATCCAGCATGATGCCGGCGTTGTTGATCAGAATGTCCAGACGTCCGGGGCCGGTGTCGAGCTGCTCCGCGACAGCGCCGATGTGCGCTTCGCTGGTGACGTCGAGCAGCACGCTCGAAACGGGCAACCCCTGATCGGCCAGGCGCCGCGCCGCGCGCTCGCCGGCCGCCCGTTCACGGCTGGCGAGCACCACCGAGACCTCTCGAGCGGCCAGCTGCCGGGCAGTCTCGAACCCCAGCCCGCGGTTGCCGCCGGTCACCAGCGCGACGCGTTGCGGTGTGTGCATCACCGGTCCTGTTGTGAGGCGAAGGCCTGCGATTTTGCGTAATCGCCTGGGCGTGTTCAACGCCTCATCCCGGGGCACCCTCAAGTCGGTCCCGCGCAGCGCCGATACAGTCTGTGAACCCCCCAACGCAGTGATCCCGTGCATACAGCGGCCGCCCAACTTGTCGAGGACGTATCGCAGCTGGCCTCCCCGCCTGAGGTGTACTACGAGCTGGAACGCCTGATCGGCATGCCGAGCTCCTCGCTCGACGACATCGCCGCCGTGATCCGGACCGACCCGGATCTCACGGCACGTCTGCTGCAGATCGCCAACAGCGCGTTCTACGGCTATCCCTCGAAGATCGAGTCGGTGGCACGCGCGCTTGCGACCATCGGTACGCGCCAGCTGCGCGACCTGGTGCTGGCCACCACGGTGCTGCGCGTGTTCAGTCAGATACCGTTCGAGCTGGTCGACATGCACCGGTTCTGGCGCCATGCAATGCACGCCGGCCTGCTGGCGCGCAGCCTGGCAAACCTGCTGGGCGAACCGAACGACGAGCGTTTCTACCTCGTCGGCCTGCTGCACGACATCGGAATGCTGGTGCTGTATCTGAAGCTGCCCGACAAGGCGCACGAGATCCTGCTGCGGGTCAAAGAACAGCGGCAATCGCAGCAGCAGGTGGAGATCGACGAGCTGGGTTACGATCACGGCGAGCTCGGTGCCGCGCTGCTGCAGAGCTGGCGCCTGCCGGCAGCGATCATCGAGCCGGTGCGCTGTCACCATTCGCCGCTGAACGCGTGCGAGTATCCGGTGGAAGCGGGGATCGTGTTCCTCGCGAGCGACATGCTGAGCGTGGAACCGGAAGCGGAAGACGGGTGGCCCACCGCGGAAGCGCAGCGTGTGCTGGCGCATTTCGGTGTCGAGGCGGAGCAGTGTGTCGAGGCGCGGGCGCAGGCCGATCTGCAGCTCGAAGAAATGCTCGCGCTGTTCGGGTTGAAGTAGGCCGGGTTCAGCCGCCGGTCCGTCTACGCCGCACCAGCAGCGCCACGCCGAGCAGACCCACCAGGGCAAGTGCACCCGCCACGCGCGGTCCCGGCTCCGTGGACGGCGTTGCCGTGGGCGTCAGCAGCGCGCTCTCGGGCACCTTTTCCTGAAGCGATGCGAGCTCTTCGTCCGTGAACACCAGGCGCGGCTTCTCGTAGAGGCGCTGGGCCGGGGTGTTCGCGGACGCCACGTAATAGTACTCGCCGCGCCCGATGGTCTGCAGCGACGGGCGCGTACGCAGTTGAATCTCACCCTGCAGCACGGCGACATACAGGCCGGGCGCCGCGGTCACCGAAAGACCTTCGCTCACCAGGCATTCGCCGCGTGCGCACAGACGCACGCCGTATTCCGTGCCGCGTATACCGATGGTCGCCATGCGCGTCATCAGGCGGTAACGCGACGGCGAGCTGCGACCGATGCGTCCGGTGATGGTGCGCATGCCGCCGCGCAGCAGCTCCAGCACGCTCTCGCTGTCACCGTCTTCGCGATAGGCGTAGGCCGCGAAGCGCAGCGTGGTCTCGGCGCGCAGCGCGATCTCGGCATCGTCCTCCGCGCTGATGTTTATCGTCGCACCGGGCGCGGTCACCACCTCGTCGGCCAGGTGAATCGAGTCGCCGACCGCGACCGGTCGGCGGTTGCCGAGAAAATTGATCGCCCAGGCCGCGCCGCGCAGATCGCGCACGAATCCGATTTCACGCAGCTGGCCTGGTATCTCCAGGCGCACGCCCTGCACCATCGTCGTGCGGTTCTCGTTGAATACACCCGGGTTGATCGCAACGAACTGGCGGGTGATCTCGGTCCACAGCGGTCGGTGATCCGGAAACAGCGAGCGCACCAGCTCGAGCAGCGTCTGGCCGGGCATCGAATGGATGTAACGCTTCTCGACGCCGTAGCGTTGCGCGGACTGTGCGTGGACCGCGCCGATGCTCATCAGCGCCAGCGCGGCGAGCAGGCTGCCCAGTACGATCCGCCGCATCGTGCTCCCCGGCGTTGCAAGACCGGTATTTCGCAACCCATCGCCCGCGCATGTTGTGACAGGATCCGCAGCTGCCGCACGTTGCGTTCCAGCGGGACGCGCCAGGTTGCACTTCGAGTCGCAGAAAGCTGCCATGGCGCCGTTATCGGCCGGTTTTCAGCAACATGAACTCGATGTCGTTCTGGCGCAGTCGATCGCGTGCCGCGCGCAGTGCCTGCGCGGTGCGCAACGGGCCGACCCGCACGCGGTGCCACTTCACATCGTTGACGGTCACCGATTGAATGACGACGTCCAGACCGAGCAGCGACAGGGTTGCCTTCATGCGGTCGGCCTCGTCGCCACTCTTGAACGAGCCCGCCTGCAGGAAGTAGACGGCTGCGCCGCCGTTGTCCTGCCCATCCTGCGTAGAGCGGGATTCCGGCACGACGCTGTCCAGAATGTCCGGTACCACGATCTCCAGCTCCGGCAGGATGCTGTAGAACTCGAAGCGCGGTTTAACGGCCGGTTTCCCGGTGTCCTCGGCTTCCTGCTTCGCTACCGGGGTGGCATCCAGACGGTCCAGGTAGACCAGGAAGGCGATGAACAGGCCGATGATGAGGCCGATGAGCAGCATTCCCCAACCGGGAATGACCTGGCCGTGTGCGCGGTGAGTCGTCGCCTGACGTCTCACATCGACTCCGGTGCGCTGACGCCCAGCAGTCCCAGCCCGTTGCCGAGCACCTGGCGCACCGCGCGCGCCAGCGTCAGCCGCGCGTTGCGCAACCCCGCTTCCTCGGCCAGCAGCCGGTGACCGTTGTAGTAGGTGTGGAACGCCGTCGCCAGTTCGCGCAGGTAGTTCGTGAGCTGATGCGGCTCGAGGCGCTGCGCCGCGCTCGCCACCACGGCGGGATAACGCTCGAGTGTCTTCACCAGCGTGGTCTCCGGCTCCGCCGCCAGCGCGTCGAGGTGCTGCAGGCCGCTCTGCTCGTCATACTGCAACGCCTTCTGTTCGCATTCGCGCAGCACGCTGCAGATTCGCGCGTGCGCATACTGGATGTAGTACATCGGGTTCTCGTTCTTCTTCGCAGTGGCCAGATCCAGGTCGAAATCCAGGTGCTGCTCGCAGCGGCGCATCACGTAGAAGAAGCGCGCCGCATCGGAGCCCACGTCCTTGCGCAGCTGGCGCAGAGTCACGAACTCGCCGGAGCGTGTGGACATCTGCAGGCGCTCGCCGCCGCGATACAGCACCGCGAACTGCACCAGCAGGAAGTCCAGTCGATCCGGGTCCGCGCCGAGCGCCTGCGCCACCGCTTTCATGCGCGGCACATACCCGTGGTGGTCGGCGCCCCACACATAGATCACGCGCTCGAAACCGCGTTCCAGCTTGTTCAGGACGTAGGCGATGTCCGAGGCGAAATAGGTCGCCTGCCCGTTGTCGCGGATCACCACCCGGTCCTTCTCGTCGCCGAAGGCGCTGGAACGAAACCAGGTCGCACCGTCGCGCTCGTAGAGATGTCCGCGCTCGCGCAGCAGCGCCACTGCGCGGTCCAGGCCGCCGGAGGTGACCAGCGAGTGCTCGCTGAACCATTCGTCGTAGACCACGCCGAAGCGCGACAGGTCGTCGCGGATATCGTCCAGAATGGTGCGCAGCGCAAGCGCATGCACGCCGGCATAGTCGACGTCCCCGAGCAACTGCTTGGCACGCCCCACCAGCGCATCGATGTGCGCTTCCTTGTCGCCGTCGGGATGGGCCTCGCTGGCGTCGGGGGGTACTCCCTCCAGCACGCTTTGTGCCGGATGGCGTAACGCGTCGCCGTGTTCCCGATGCAGGGCGGCCGCGATATCCCAGATGTAGTCGCCCCGGTAACCATTGCTCGGAAATGCCAGCGTCTCACCCGCCAGCTCCAGGTAACGCAGCCAGGTGCTGGTTGCGAGGATGTCCATCTGCCGGCCGGCATCGTTGACGTAGTACTCGCGCTGCACCTCGCAGCCGGTCGCTTCGAGCAGGTTGCCTATGGTCGCGCCGTAGGCGGCGCCGCGGCCGTGGCCGACGTGCAGCGGGCCGGTCGGATTGGCGGAGACGAACTCCACCTGGACCCGGCTGCCGGCGCCGGCGCCGGAGCGCCCGAAGCGCTCACCCTGCTCGAGCGCCTCGCGGATCGCCGTGAAGCGCGCGCCCCGGGCGGCGAAGAAGTTGATGAAACCGGGCCCCGCGATCTCGACCTTTTCCAGCATCGGGTGCGGCGCCAGCGCCGCGGCGATCTGCTCGGCGAGCTCGCGCGGCTTGCGCCCCGCCGGCTTGGCGAGCATCAACGCCAGGTTGGTGGCGCAATCGCCGTGCTCCGGGTCCTTCGGCGCTGTGATGACGATCTGCGGCGCCAGTCCTTCCGGCAGCAGGCCGTCGGCCAGCAGCTTGTCGAGCGCGTCCTGCAGCAACGCGGGTAGTTCGTTTTTCAGTGACACTGATGCTGTTCGGCGGAGGCAATGATGTGTGCCGGCGCGGCCCTGCGTCGGGCCCCGGCGGCGGATGGCCGCGGATTCTAACGGTAATTCGCCGGGTGTGCACTGACCCGCACGGGGGAGCGATGCGGCCCGTGGCGGGCGCGGGCCGGCGGCGTTACAGGCTGTCGACCGGATCTATGTCCAGTGACCAGCGGACGCGGCGGCTGTGGGGATGCTGCTCGAGCTCACGACGCAGCACCGTGCAGAGTTCATGCAGGCCGGACCGGCGGGTGCTGTGCAGCAGCAGCTGCGCGCGGTAGCGCCCTGCCAGGCGCTCCAGCGGCGCGGGCGCCGGTCCGAGCAGCGCCACGTCCAGACGGCGAGCCCGTTCCGAATACGTATCGCGCACGAACTGCAGAAAGCGTTCCGGTTGCGCAGCCGTGCCGGCTTCGGCGCGCAGCAGCGCGATACGCGCATAGGGCGGCAAGCTCGCCGCCTGCCGTTCGGCGAGCGCCGCCTGGCTGAAGCCCGCGTAGCCCTTGCCGATCAGCAGCCCCAGCAGCGGGTGCTCCGGATTGTGCGTCTGAATCAGTACCTCGCCCGGCTTGACCCCGCGCCCGGCGCGCCCCGCGACCTGCACGATGAGCTGCGCAAGCTGCTCGGTGGCGCGGAAGTCGACCGAGTAGAGACCGCGATCTGCATTGATCACACCGACCAGTGTCACGTGCGGGAAATGATGGCCTTTGGCAAGCATCTGTGTGCCGACCAGAATGCAGGACTCGCCGGTCGCCACCTGCGCGAGCGCCTGCTCCAGACGGTCGCGGCCGCGCACGTTGTCGCGATCGATGCGCAGCACCGGCGTGTCCGGAAAGCGCTCGCGCATCGCGGCTTCGACGCGCTCGGTGCCTTCCCCCACCGGGCGCAGCGCGGTGCCGGCGCACTGCGGACAAACCGTCGGCACCGCCGCGGTGTGCCCGCAATGGTGGCACTGGAGCCTGGCTTTGCCCTTGTGCAGGGTCAGGCGCGAATCGCAGCGCGGGCATTCCGCCGCCCATGCGCAGTCGTGGCACAGCAGCGTCGGGGCGAAGCCGCGGCGATTGATGAAGATCAGCACCTGGTCGCCGCCCGCGAGGTGGTCGCGGGTCGCTTCGAGCAGTGGTTCCGACAGCCCCTCGTGCAGCCCCCGGCGCTTCAGGTCCACCAGCTTGAGAGTGGGAAAGCGCGCATCGCCGGTACGCTGGCGCAGCCGCAGGTATCGGTAACGCCCGCGCTGCACATTAGCCAGCGTATCCAGCGACGGGGTTGCCGAGCCGAGCACCGCCGGCACGCCGGCCTGTTGCGCGCGCACGATGGCCAGGTCGCGCGCGTGGTAGCGGAAACCGTCCTGTTGCTTCAGCGAGGCGTCGTGTTCCTCGTCGACGACGATCAATCCGAGCTCCGGCAGCGGCGCGAACACCGCCGAGCGCGTGCCGAGCACCACGCGCGCGTGGCCGTCACGGGCAGCGTGCCAGGCGCGGTACCGGTCGACGCCGCTCAGCGCGCTGTGCAGCACTTCCACGCGGGTGTCGAACCGGCCGCGCACGCGGTCCACGAGCTGCGGCGTGAGACCGATCTCCGGTACCAGCAGCAGCACCTGGCGGCCGCGCTCGAGCACTTGGCGCATGACCTGCAGATAGACCTCGGTCTTACCGCTGCCTGTGACGCCGTCGAGGAGAAACACCGCGAAACCGCCGAGCGCCTTGCCGATCGACTCGCTCGCCGCCGTCTGCTCGGGATTGGGCGCGAACGGTGGATCGTTGACCTGCGGGGCGCCCGTTGCCGCGCGCGGCTCCGGCGCGCATTCTACGAGCCCTTTGTCGATGAGCGCGCCGAGTGCCCGGCGCCAGCCGCCCCCGCACTCTGCGAGCGCCTCTGCCTCCAGCCCCTGGGTCGCACCCGACAGGCTTTGCAGCAGCCGTGTCTGCAACGGTGCGCGCGCGTTGGCCTGTCCGTCGCCTTGACCGGTGAGCCGCCAGCGGGGCGCATGGGGAACCGGCAGCGGCTTGGCGAGCCTCGCCGGGGGTGGCAATATGCCGTGTATGACGTCGCCCAGCGGGTGTGCGTAGTAATCGGCGGCCCACTGTGCCAGGCGCATGATCGGCGGGCTTAGCGTCGGCGCGGTGTCCAGGAGCTGCAAGGCCGGGCGCACGCGCGCCGCCTCGACGCCCGGCCGCGTGCCGGTCGACACCACGATGCCGATTTTCCTGCTGCCCCCGAAGGGCACCAGAATACGCGAGCCGGGAGCGATCGGCGGGCCGTTGTGGGCGGGCGGCGGGAGGTAGTCGAAGAGCCGGGACACGGGTGCCGGGACGGCGGTGCGCAGGTAGATCCGGGTCCCGGGAGGGTTGCGTGCTGGCATCCGCCTACTCTAGCTTTGCCCTGGCGCCGGCGCACGGGGCGCGACCGGGCGCCGGGGTAAGTTGTTGTCAAGATTAGAAAAAATGTTATCCACATTATCTGTGGATAAGTGTGTGGAAAATGTGGGGGGTTGGCGCCCGCAGACATCGTAACGTCGAGTATTGTTACAAAGTGGTTAAACTTTAACCAAACACTAGAAATTAAATTATATCAACAAGTTACGTGATAAATTTCTCAACGAATCGGGATGTTGACGATAACTTGATGTGAACTGCGGCACACTTTCGTTCTGCTGTGCATAATTCGTTGAGGGAGGCCCGCCGGGCCCCCTCTGGAACAGCTTGAAAATATGCAGGAAACCTCTCACAACACGACGCAAGAGATCCCCTGGGCGAGCCTGTCGGCGCTGCGCTTGTTCGACCGCGTGGACATGGAGGCGGTGCACCCTCTGCTCAAGGAATGCTCGGTCCGTTCCCTGCACCGCAACGAGGTTCTGATCGAGCGCAACCAGGAGAACGCGAGCCTGTTTCTGATTCTCGAGGGGGTGCTGCGCATCCACCTCGACCCCAAGTCCCCGGCCATCGCCACCCCGGGCGCCGGCGAGACGGTCGGTGAGTTGTCCGTGCTGGACAAGCGCAGAGCTTCGGCGACCGTGATCGCGGACTGCGACTGCCGGCTGCTGGAGCTGGACGAGACGCTGGTATGGCTCATGGTGCATGCGTCCTACGATTTCGGGCGCAATCTGCTGATCCTGCTGTCCGAGCGCATCCGCAGCGTCAACGGGGTGGTCGACCGGACCATGCAGCTGCAGCGCGAGTACGAGTTCCACGCCACCGTCGACTCGTTGACCGGGCTCTACAACCGCCGCTGGCTGAACGATGCCCTGGCCCTGGAGATGACCCGCTGCCTGAGCCGCGAGCAGCCGTTCAGTGTGCTCATGGCGGATATAGACGAGTTCAAGGGCTACAACGATCGCCACGGTCACCTGGCCGGCGATGCGGTGCTGCAGGCGGTTGCCGCGGCGGTGCGCGGGACCATCCGCGACCAGGACATGGGCGTACGCTTCGGCGGCGAGGAGTTCCTCATGCTGTTGCCCAATGCCGACCGCGAGCAGGCCGCGCGCGTTGCAGAACGCCTGGTGGACAACGTCCGGCGCAATCCCGTGCGCCGCCAGGAGGATGAGACACTGCCCGGAGTAACCATCTCCATCGGTGTGACCAGCATGCTCGGTCGCGAGACTTCGCGCGCGTTGCTCGAGCGTGTCGACAAGGCACTCTACCGTGCCAAGCACGAAGGCCGTGACCGCGTTGTCGTTGCCTGAAAGCCACCACTGCGCCCGGCCGGCGGCGAACCGCGCCCGGTGACGGAACACAGCCCCCTGCAGGCGACACGCTGCGGCGTGTTGCTGGTCAATCTCGGCACGCCGGACGCGCCGACCCCGGCGGCCCTGCGCAGGTACCTGGGGGAATTTCTGGCCGATCCGCGGGTCGTGGAAGTCCCGCGCTGGCTGTGGTGGCTGGTGCTCAACGGCGTCATCCTGCGGATCCGCCCGCGCCGCTCGGCGCGCGCCTACGCGCGGGTGTGGACCGATGAAGGTTCGCCGCTGCTGTCCTATTCACGTGCGCTGCAGCACGCCCTGCAGAAAACCTTGAACGAGGGCCGTGCCGGGCCGCAGGTCGAGCTCGCGATGCGCTACGGCAATCCGTCGATCCCAGCGACGGTTGCGCGAATGCTGGCCAGCGGCGTCGAGAGACTGCTGGTGCTGCCGCTCTATCCGCAGTATTCCGCGACCACCACCGGATCGGTGTACGACGGAGTGGCGCACTACTTCGCGCGCACCCGCAACCTGCCCGAAGTGCAGGTGATCCGCGGCTATCACACCGAGCCGGGTTACCTGGACGCGCTCGCGGAATCGGTGCGCGCGCACTGGCAGACCACGGCACGCAGCGAGCTGCTGATCTTTTCCTTTCACGGCATCCCGCAGCGCTACGCGAAGGCCGGCGACCCGTATCCCGAGGAGTGTGCGGACACCGCGCGTGCCGTCGCGGAGCGGCTCGATCTCGACGACACGCAGTGGCGCCTGTGTTTCCAATCGCGGTTCGGGCGTGAGCCCTGGCTGCAGCCGTATCTCGACGTGACGCTGGAGGCGCTGGCCCGCGAGGGTCTGCGCAGTGTGACGGTCATCTGTCCCGGCTTCGCCGCGGATTGCCTGGAGACGCTGGAGGAAATCGACATGGAGAACCGCGAGCGTTTCCTGGTCGGCGGCGGCGAATCGTTCCACTATATCCCGGCGCTGAACGCGACGCCTGCGCACGTTGCCGCGTTGCGCGGCCTGATCGAGCGTCACCTCGCGGTATGGAATGCGGCTCCGGACAGCTGAGCGCAGCCAGGCCCCGGCTCGGCATCAGCGCCTGCCTGATGGGCGAGCGGGTGCGCTACGACGGCGCTCACAAGGCGCTGGGTGCTGCCTGCGGTCTGCTCGATGAGCACTTTGCGCTGATCCGGGTGTGTCCCGAAGTCGCGATCGGCCTCGGTGTGCCGCGCCCGCCGCTGCAGCTGGTGGAGCAGAACGGCGCGGTACGCGTGCTCGGTGTCGACGACAGGGACCGTGATGTAACCGACGCCCTTGCCGCCTGCGCCGCCGATACCCTGAGACACCATCAGCCCTTCGCCGGGTACGTGTTCAAGAGCCGCTCGCCGAGCTGCGGCCTCTATTCGGTGCCCGTGCATCGGCTGCAGGGCGCTGCCAACAACGCGGGTCGCGGTGCGTATGCGGATGCGCTGCTGCAGCGCTGCCCCGATCTGCCGGCGTTGGAGGAGGAGGCGCTCGCGAACGCGCATGCGCTGGAGCGTTTCTTCACTGACGTGTACGCGCGGCATCGCTTCCTGCAGTGCAGCGACACTGCGGCGCGGCGCGATTTTCACGACCGCTACGCGCTGGCTTTACGCGCCCGCCACAGGTCCGGATCGCACCTGCCGGCAGTGCTTGCCGGTGACCCGCCCGCCTATCTCGGTCAGCTGCTTACGGAACTGAACGCGCCGGTGGTGCGCGAAGAAGATGCCTCGATCATGCGCGAGCTGTGCGCAGCGCACGCGCCTCCGCCGGCCGTCGGCCGGTATGCCGAGGGTTCGGTGCCACGTCACGTGGCGATCGAGGCACTCCAAGAGGCGCGGGTGGCACCCACGGACGCCGACTGGTTTCTGGAACCTTTCCCCTACCGGTTGCTGCTGTGCGCTTCGGACTGATCATCGTTGGCGACGAGTTGCTGCGCGGCAAGCGACAGGATCGCCACCTGAGCGCCGTGGTGCAGATGCTTTCGGCACGTGGCCTGGAGCTTTCCTGGGCACAGATCCTCGGCGACGACCTGGCGCTGCTCGAAGCGCGGTTTCGCGGCACGCTGGCCGGTGGCGACGTCGTCCTCAGCACCGGCGGCATAGGCGCCACCCCCGACGATCTCACGCGTGAAGCGGTGGCGCGCGCTGCGGGCGTGCCGCTCGAGCTGCACGCCGAAGGCGCCACGATCCTGCGCGAGCAGTTCGCCGAGCGTGCGACGCCGCAGCGCATGAAGATGGTCGAGTTCCCGCGCGGCGCGCAGCTGATCCCCAACCCGGTCAACCGCGTTCCCGGCTTCAGCCTTGGCGATCATCATTTCGTGCCCGGCTTTCCCACCATGGCCTGGCCGATGCTGGAATGGGTGGTTGATACGCACTATGCGCAACTGCACAGCGATACGCCGGTTGCCGAGTACAGCTACCGGGTCGTGGCGCCCGAGAGCGAGCTGGTGCCGGCGATGAAACACGTGCTGGAAAACTACACCACCGTGAAGGTTGCAAGCCTGCCGAGCACGGAGCGTTTCGGTGAGGTCGAGCTGTCCGTGCGAGGCCCGGCAGCGGAGGCGATGGCTGCAGCGGAATCGCTCACCGCGCAGCTGGCGGCCGCGGGCGTGCAGTGGGAGCTACTCGATCGGACAGCGGGCGATTGAACAATCCGTGACGCCCGGTGCGCGGGGCGCTGTATCCGCTTCGGTGAGCTCGCGCAGGGAGCGCCTGACTTCCTCATCATCGGGCTGCAGAGCTGCCGCACATTGCAGCGCCTCGCGCGCGCTCTCAGCGCAGCCACTTGCGTGCAGCGACCAGGCGAGGTTGTT
The DNA here is from genome assembly GCA_024644045.1 of Chromatiales bacterium. Lineage (GTDB taxonomy): Bacteria > Pseudomonadota > Gammaproteobacteria > JAHELT01 > JAHELT01 > JAHELT01. Next base: position 110,740 of record JAHELT010000287.1, read on the forward strand.
CCAGGCGGCCGCGCTGTGCGGCTCCAGTGCCGTGGCTCGCCGGAAAGCGTTGACCGCCCGCAGGGGCTCGCCCAGACGATAGTCGGCGTTGCCCAGTGCAAGGAGTGCCGGCGCGCTGTCCGGCCAGCGCCGGGTCGCTGCGGCATAGGCTTCGCGCGCGCTTGCCAGCCGGTCGACGCGTTCCAGATCCAAGGCGGTTTTCAGGAACACATCGCGCTCCGCCGTTTCGGGTACGTCTCCGGGCCGGGTGACAACCAGCGCCCAGTGCCCGCTCCGCGCCCAGGTGCGCTCGAACTTGCTCAGTGCGACGATATGGCGCTTGCGGGTCCCGGAGCGCAGCACGATGTCGCCCTTTTCGAGGTCATACCCGACGGCCACGGCGTAGTGCCACAGCGGCCACCAGTCCAGCCCGAGATTCTGCATGACGAGCACCGGATTGCCGGCGTCAATTTCGCGCAGCAGCGCGTCCAGGCGGTCACGCAACGGATAGGCGAGCATGCCACGGCTGCGTGCCGCGGCGACGATCTCGGTCTGCAGGCTGCCACGACGCGCCGGCAGGTACACGGCGTCCAACAGGTCTTC
>JAHELT010000141.1 GCA_024644045.1 Chromatiales bacterium
TCGCGCAGAGCATCATCTTTCTGCTCGGCTGGCCGCTCGAATGGACGGAGATCATCATCATCTTCGTGCCGATCTTCCTGCCCATGCTGGAGACGTTCAAGGTCGATCCGCTGTTCTTCGGCATTCTGGTCGCCTTGAACCTGCAAACCTCGTTCCTGACACCGCCGATGGCGATGGCCGCCTATTACCTGAAGGGCGTTGCACCACCGTACATCCAGCTGATCGAGATCTTCCGCGGCATCATGCCCTACCTGCTGATCGTGATCCTGGCGATGGTGTTGCTGTACAATTTTCCGGGGATCGCCCTGTGGCTGCCGGAATACCTGTTCGGAAAGGGATGACGGGGGATCCAGGCCAGGCGATGGACACTACGCGACACAGTGCAGTGGCGGCCGCCGCCGCGATCCGTGCCGGAGAGATCACGGCTACCGAGCTGGTGCAGGCCAGCCTCGACCGGATCGCCGAATTCGAGCCACAGGTCGGTGCCTGGGCCCACCTCGATCCGGACCTGGCACTCGAGCGAGCTCGCGAGGCGGACGAACGGCACCGCCGCGGCCAGACCAACGGCCCACTGCACGGTGTCCCGGTCGGTATCAAGGACATCATCGACACGGCGGATCTGCCGACCGAGTGCGGCACCGTGCTGCATGCCGGCCGCAGACCGGTAGACGACGCGGCCGTCGTGGCCACCTTGCGTGAAGCGGGCGCTATCGTTCTCGGCAAAACGGTCACCACGGAGCTTGCCGTTTACGCGCCTGGTAAAACACGCAACCCGCATGACCTCGAACGAACGCCGGGCGGCTCGTCGAGCGGTTCGGCGGCAGCCGTGGCCGCTTACATGGTGCCGCTGGCGGTCGGTTCGCAAACCAACGGCAGCCTGATCCGGCCGGCGGCGTATTGCGGGGTGTACGGCTTCAAGCCCAGTTTCGGCAGGATTTCGCGCCACGGGGTCCTGGAAGTGTCACGCCCGCTGGATACGCTGGGCGTGTTCGCCCGCGATCTGAGCGACCTGGCGCTGCTCAGCGACACGCTGATGGTCTACGACCGGCGCGACCCCGACATGCAACCGCTCGCGCGCCCCGGCATCGCCGGGATCATGGCCGCCCCGCCGCCTGTGGAGCCGCGAATCGCCTTCGTCCGCACTCCGGTGTGGGAACGGGCCGAGCAGAGCACCAAGGATGCTTTCAGAGAGCTGCTCGAACACCTGGGTGAACGGGTCGAGCTGGTCGATCTGCCGCCGCTCTTCGATGCCGCGCTCGAGACCCACCGGTTGATCATGGAGGCGGATCTGGCGAAGAACTACGCGAAGCTTTACCGTGACGGTGCGGTGCAGTTGAGCGAGCGGCTCCGCGAGATGATCGAAAGCGGCCAGCGAGTGCTGGCGACGCAATACAATGGTGCGCTCGAAACAGTCGGCGAGTACGGCGCGATCCTCGACGAGCTGCTGCACGACTACGATGCGATATTGACGCCGGCGGCGGCCGGCGAAGCGCCGGCTCGCGAGACTACCGGCGACCCGGCGTTCTGCTCACTCTGGTCAGCGTGTGGAATGCCCGCGCTCAGTCTGCCGATCCTGCAGGGGCCGGCCGGCCTGCCGCTGGGTGCGCAGCTGGTTGCCGCGAAGGGTGACGATGCGAGGTTGTTCAGAACGGCGCGCTGGCTTGTGGAAAGCCTGGGGTAATCCGTCGGTGGCCGTAGTTACTAATCTGGCGGGAGCAGGGTCGAAATGGACAATCTGATCACAGGTATCTTGTCGGGGGCAGTGTTCCTTACGTTCGTCGTGGGACTGGCCGAGTCGATCGGCGAACCGCCGTTCATGATCATCGTGGCGCTGGTAGCGATAATGATGCTTGTCGATCTGGTGCAGTCCGTGAGAAAGGGATTCTCGAAGGACCAGGATTCGGATAACGACTGATCCGCCGCTCGTCAAGCCGCTACGCCACCGTAGCGGCGCTACTCGCGCCCGCTGCCGGCGTTCTCCACGCTTCCTGCCAGATAGGCCTTGACGGTCTCGGTGAGGCGTCCTCGCTGTGCCTCGTCGGCCAGCAGCCAGATAACGATCCAGGCGCCGACAGTGGCGACGCCGAACACCTTGAGCGCCAGCGCGATCCGTTCGCGCGCCGCGAAACGGGATACGCGGTCACGATTCCTGACGAAGGTGTGAATCCATCTGGCGAGCAACCGCAAAGGCGCCTTCAGCACACCGATGTACCACTTCAGAATGGACACTAACTTACTGTCTCATACGGTGTACTGATCTCTCGCAGGCGCGACACTTGTTACAGTCACTCCCTGCGATCACGCAGAAATCAGACCGAGTATACACTCGATCCCCGGCCGCGCCGCTCGAGCTGGACGGTGCTTCGCTTCGGCGTAGCTGCGTCCGATTCCCGCACGCTGTGTCATTCGACCACCGGTATCCGGCACCTGTGCGACACCATCGCCCCACAAGCTGTGCGATCGTCGCGGCGGAGAGTCATCGTGAAGCGTGTCTTGTTGCTGACCACCAGTGCCATGCCGATGTCGGTGTTGCTGGCGGTGCTCGGGGTGGTGTTGTTCGACGGGGCAAACTGGGGCTTGAATGTGCCGCTGTTCACGCTCGCCTGCTACCTGACCACACTGAGTGCGATGCACGCCAGGGATGGGGTGCCGAGTCGTGAGACCGTCACAGCGGGACTGCTCGCGGTGTGCTGGGCGGGCGTTTTCATCTGGCGGGACTCGCCTGTCCTGCACTGGCTCGCCGCATTCGCCATCGCCGCGATCCTTTACTGCGTTTACCTGAAGCGCGAGTTCGGGATGGTGTCGATGCCGGTGTCATCGGTTTTCACGCGGCTGCCCCCGGTCGCCCGCGCGTTTGCGCTCGGACCACTGTGCGCCATTCGTCAGGAACTCTACGGACGCGACAGGAGAGCATCCATGCACGCCTCGCATGCCATGCCGATCGCGCGCGGCGTGGCGCTGTCCGTGCCTTTGCTCGTGGCGTTTGGCTGGCTGCTGATAAGCGCAGACACCCGGTTCGCCGAACTCACCTGGCGTCTGCTCGATCTGGATTTCGTCAGCCTGTTACGCCAGACACTCGTGTTCAGCGTGTGCTTCTGGATCGCCATCTTCCTGCTGCGCGCGCGGGTTGTCCAGGTAGGTGCGCGTTCGCCCGCGCGGCGCCTGGTGCTGCAACCCCTGGAAGTAGTTACCGCGATGGTGCTGCTCGACGCGCTTCTAGCCATCTACCTGGCCGTGCAGTCGACCTACTTCGTGGGTGGCGACGCACTCGTTCGCTCGAGCCAACCCCTGACTTATGCGCAGTATGCGCGCCAGGGATTTTTCGAGCTGCTCGCCGTGGCTGGCCTGACGGTCCCGTTGCTGCTCGTCGCCGACTGGGTGTGCGAGGAATCGCCCCTGCACGTGCGTGCAATGCAGCGGGTTGCGAGCATGACTACGGCGGCGCTGATAACGTTGATCGGTTTTTCGGCGGCACATCGCCTGGCGCTGTACACCCAGGCCTACGGTTTGACGGAACTCCGCCTGTATGCGGGCGCCGCCCTGATCTGGACGATGATGCTGCTGGTGTGGATCGCCTGGACGCTGGCGCGGAACGCACGCGAGAGGTTTTTATCGGGCGCCTTCGTGTCCGCGCTGAGCATCATTGCGGCATTGGTGCTGATCAACCCGGATGCGCGCATTGCCCAGATCAATCTGACCCGCGCGGCGGGCGGCCAGCCGCTGGACGTCGACTACCTGCTTTCGCTCAGCGCAGACGCCGTGCCCGCGATTGCAGCTGCGCGGGACCGGCTGCCTCGGGCGCAGCGGATGAGCGTGGAGCACGCCCTGTTTCTGCGCCGGCTGGCGTTCCGGCCGCCGCCCTGGCAGGGCTGGAACTGGGCGCAGGTCAGGGCCAACCGGGTGAGCTTCGCGGCGCCGGCGATGGATTGAGCGAGGCCCGGAGACGCCCCGCGGGTGCGCTCTGGTCGATGTAAGCGGCGACGTCTTCGAGCACCGGCGCCCAATCGCGAAACGCGTGCGAAAGCGCGCCAACCAGGCGCACGTGGCCGACTTCGGGGTAGAAGGTCGTAGTGACCTTGCCTCGTACCTGCTTGATGCGCTCGGCCATGCGCCGGGTGTTGCCGGGCAGCACGGTGTCGTCGGCTTCGCCGTGCAGCAGGTAGACGCCGGGTTCGCCGCCGTCCACGTAGTTGATCGGCTGCGAGGTGGCATAGCGCTCGGGCGGCCCGAACAGGCGCTTCAGGTAAGTCGAGGTGAGCGGCAGAAAATCGTAAGGACCGGCCAGCCCGATCATGCCGGCCAGCTGCCGGCTGTCATGCCCCGCCTCGCTCAGGTAGCGTTCGTCGAACGTCAGCATCGCGGCGATATGGGCGCCGGCGGAATGACCCATCAGAAACACGCCGTGCGGGTCGCCGCCGTGCCGGGCGATGTGTGCGAGCGTCCATGCAACGGCCAACGCTCCGTCCTCGACGAATGCGGGGAAATTGACCTCCGGGTAGAGCCGGTAATCGGGCAGCACCACGACGTAGCCCCGCGAGACCAGGCCTTCGGCGGCAAACAGGTAGTCACGCCGGTAGCCGCGCGACCAGCCGCCGCCGTAGAAGAACACGATAACCGGGCGCGCCGCAGCGCCGGCTTCAGCCGGCGAGTACACATCGAGCTGCTGACGCTCGTGCGAGCCGTAGGCTATGTTGCGCGCTTCCTGAATTCCGTCGGTGGGCGTGATCAGGCTGACCAGCCGCGCCGGGCTGCAGGCGGTGAGTGCGCCGCAGAGCGCGGCTACCAGCGTGAACGCGCAAAGGCGGCGAAGGAAGGAGCGGTGCTGGCAGGCGGCGATGGCGGTGGCTCCGAACGACACTGCTCAGGCGCAGCGGCGACGCATTGTAACACCACGCAATCGGCCCGTTGCGGCCCCCCGGGGCCCTGTTTCCGGCGTGCCGGCGCGCCCCGCGGCCTTCAAGGTTACCCCCCGGGCGCCGCTATTATCGCCAGTAATCAAACAGACTGTGGAACTATGGCAGCGTTAGCAACGATCGACCAGAACGTGCTTCAGAGCGCTTTTCGACAGCCGTCCGGTAACTGTGCATCGTGCGAATCGGGCGCGGGCAGCGAGGACACGAGCACGGTGAGCTCGCGGCAGCAGGAGCAGACCCGCGCTGTAATCCGGCTGCGCGCAAACGATGTCTCGCAGGTGTTTTCAGCGAAACTGATGTCATCCGTGCGCACCACGGTCAGCGCTATCAGCAGCGGTTACGACAGCCGCGAATCGATCGTGCCTCAGTTCCTGCGCGCGCTCGCCGCGCAGCTGGACGCGAGCGCCCCGGGCGACCGGCGGGCGCTGCTCGATTCGGCGCGCGCCAACGTCGAGGCCGCGGCCGCCGACGCGCAACCGCTCGTCGATGCACAGGGTGCACCGGCCGAGCGCAGCAGAATGTCATTGCTGGACGGCCTCAGCGCCGGGTTGAACGCGCTGCAGCAGCGCGCGGATGAGGCGCCGGCTTCTGCGCTCAGCGCCAGCCGAACGTCGGCGAGCTACGAGCTGCGCGGCCGCCTGGGATTGAACATCCGCACGCAGGACGGTGACGTCGTGCGCCTGCGCTTCAAGCTCGATCAGGTTGCCGAGGCGGTGAGCCAGCAGCTTGACGACGGGGACGTGCGCACGACCAGTTCGGAGATGTACGTTGCCAGCGACGAGCGCTTTCGGGTTTCCATCAACGGGCACCTGGACGAAGGTGAGCTCAGTGCGATCCAGGAAGTGCTGGGGCAGGCGGACAAGATCGCCCAGGGCGTGCTGGACGGCGACTTTGAAGCAGTCATGGACGGTCTCGCCAACTTCGGTTTCGACGGCGATGAGCTGGCCGGCGTCGGTATGCGCATGCGGGTTCGCACCCGTGTCGAGGTCACGCAGAGCGAGCTGTACCAGCCGCCGCCCGTCACGGAACAACCGCCGCAGAGAGACCCGGCACCGGTTGTCGGCGAGACAACGCTCGGTAACCCAGGTGAGGCGCCAGCCGGGGGTAATGTCGGTGAGGCCGGCAACGCCGAAGCACAGCCGCCTGCTGAAGCCGGTACCGTGCCCGCGGTTCCGGAGCAGCCCGCGCCAGGTGCGCTGGCCGAATTCGCGCCGATTCTGCACGAGTTCATGACCAGCGCGAGCATGGACTTCCGCATGAGCATGGTCGGCGACGGCTCGCACATGCGCCTGCGCTTCGACCGCCAGATGGTGATCGGGCTGGTCGAAACGCTGGTTCAGGTGCGCACCGCGGCGCCGCCTGAGCCGGCATCCGCCGAGCCCACCGAGCCCGCTGAGTTGTCCGAAGCCGAGCCGGCCGAGCCAGCCGAGCCGGCCGAGCCCGCTGAGTCTGACGACTCGGGCGATTCTGACGACTCGGACGATTCCGACGACTCGGACGATTCCGACGACTCGGACGATTAGCGACCGGCGGCGGGCCGCCCCGCCGCGTCTCACCCCCGGGCGGGCGCCAGCGCCCGCCGTTCGGTGTGAGAAATTCCACCCAAACGTCTAAATTCGCTGATTTTTTACACTGCGGCCTTGTTACCGTAGCGCGCGTGCTAACGGTATACTTGTACATTCGTCGTGAGTGTGTGTATGAATCTGGTTTATAACCACGCCCTGTTGCAGGGAACCCGGATCGAGAACTACGAGGTTGAAGAAGTTCTCGGTGTAGGCGGTTTCGGCATTACCTATCGAGCCCACGACCACACGCTCAATCAGACGGTGGCGATCAAGGAGTATCTGCCGGACGGTCTGGCCTACCGGCTGCCGGACAGTGAACAGCTGACACACAAGTCGGAAACGGATGTCAAGCACTATAAGTACGGCCTGGAGCGGTTTCTGGACGAGGCGCGCACCCTCGCCAAGTTCCGTGATCCCAGCATCGTGCGTGTCATCCGCTTCATCGAAGCCAACGGCACGGCCTATCTGGTAATGGACTTCGAAAGCGGCGACTCGCTGGCGCAGCGGCTGCGCCAGCGCGGCGTACTCAGCGAGCAGGAGATACTCGGCGTGCTCAGCCCGCTGCTGGAGGGGCTTCGCAGCGTACACGCTCAGCAGTTCCTGCACCGCGACGTCAAGCCCGCCAACATCCTGCTGCGCGACGAAGGTCTGCCCGTGCTGCTGGATTTCGGCGCCGCGCGTCTGGCGCTCGGCGAGCACACCAAAGCGCTGACTGCGATGGTCACACCCGGGTATGCCCCGTTCGAGCAGTACCACACCAAGGACCGGCAGGGCCCGTGGACCGATCTGTACAGTGTCGGCGCGACGATCTATCACTGCATGACCGGTATGCCGCCGGCAGCCGCCACCGAGCGGGTGGCCGCGCTGTACGACGGCGAGCACGATCCGATCGAGAAACCCATGCAGCTCGCCGCGCAGCGCTTCTCGGCCGGGCTCGTGGACGTGGTCAACTGGCTGCTGGCGCCGCATGCCAAAGACCGCGCGCAGTCCACCGAGGCGGTATTGCAGCGCCTGCACGACGACGGCGGAGGCTCGCAGCGTTACGCAAGCAACCCGGCAACCGGCCCCGCAGCCAAGCCGCAGACCGGAGCGCCCGCCGTGGCCCCCGAGTTGTTGAAAACGGTGCATGCGAGCCTGGAGCCGCACATCGGGCCGATGGCGGATGCGCTGGTGCGTAAGGCCGGCAAGCGCGCCTCGAACGTGGAGGAATTGACCCAGCTGCTGGCACGGTTCATTCCGTCCGAGGAAGAGAAAACGCAGTTTCTGGGCAAGACCCGCAGGCTCAGCACGCAAGAGGTGGAAGCACTGGAGCGGCGCGCCGCGGACCCGCCGCAATCCCCGGCAACGTCCGCGCACAGCGAGGTCAGCGAGCTCGCCATTCAGCACGCCAAGGAGTGCCTCGCCCACTACGTCGGACCGATTGCCGGAATGCTGGTGCGCAAAGCGGCGAAACGCGCTGACACCCGCGAGGAATTCGTTCGCCGGCTTGCCGATGAGGTGGATGCGGCGAGCCGTAAAGAGTTCTTGCACGCAATAAGTAAACAAATGGGGTGAATCGTCATGATCAGTCTGCGTTTGTCTGTTTGCACGGTGACGCTGCTGGGCATGGGTGTTGCACACTTTGCAGATGCGGAGGAGAAGAATTGGCGCATCAGCGACTCGTCGCCGTGTTTTTTGTTCACGCCTGTAAAATCGATCGACGATGGCCAGGGTGAGACGCCCATAGCCCTGCGGCTCGACGCGGAAAGCCTCCACGTGACCACCAGTTCGAACATCGACGCCGAGTTCGGTGATCTCGGTATCAGCGTCGACGGTAAAGATATGGTGAACGCCGATTCCGTGGTCCGGGAAACCAATGTAGTGTTCGAATCGGGCCTGCAGACGCTGGTGGAGCAGTTTATCGCCGGACGCACGGCGACGTTACAATTGCGGTTCTGGCCGACCTGGCCCACGACGGGACCGAAAACCGTTGAGTTCAGTCTGATAGGGTTCACGAGAGCCTACAAGGACATGGCGAACTGCCAGTGACGCATCCGGAACCAAGGTAACCGCGGGGACAAAAATGAAACTAGCCACAAAATTCAATCTCGTGCTGATCGTGGTGTTGCTGGCCGGGTTCGGCGTGACCGGCTTTTTCTCGTACACGATTCTCCAGAAGAACGCGCAAGCGGAGATCCGTGACCGCGCGGGCATCATGATGGAAGCCGCGCTGGCTATGCGCAGCTACACGGTCGCCGAGGTGCGTCCGCTGCTCGACGTGCAGATCAAGCGCAAGTTTCTGCCGCAGACCGTGCCGGCGTACGCCGCGACGCAAACCTTCAACAAGCTGCGTGAGAAGCACCCCGAGTATCATTACAAGGAAGCCACGCTCAACCCGACCAACCCGCGAGACCGTGCGGTCGAATGGGAAAACGACATCATCCAGGAATTTCGCAACAACGAGAATCGCGGTGATATCGTTGGTATACGCAACACGCCTGCGGGCCAGTCGCTGTACTTCGCGCGGCCGATCAAGATCACCAACCCGGCGTGCCTGGCCTGCCATAGCACCCCGGATGCCGCGCCGGCCTCCATGATCGAGTTGTACGGCGATGCCAACGGCTTCGGCTGGCAACTGAATGAGGTCGTCGGCGCGCAGGTCGTTTCTGTGCCCATGTCGGTGCCCATCAAGCACGCCGAAGATGCGTTCAAGACTTTCATGGGTACGTTGGCTGGGGTGTTCGTATTCATCATCCTGGTCTTGAACGTGATGCTGCGTTCGGTGGTCAGCAAGCCGGTGACGCGCATGGCGGTAATCGCCGATCAGGTCAGCAAAGGCAAAATGGACGCGCCGGAGTTCGAGGAGGGCGGCAAGAACGAGATCGCGGTGCTCGGAGCCTCTTTCAACCGCATGCGGCGAAGCCTGGAGAAAGCCATGAGCATGCTCGACGAGTAGAATCGGAGTGCACGCGCGCCCCATGGAAAGCAACAGGACCTGGTTGAGTTCGGTCGTCTTCATCGACATTGTCGGCTACTCGAAGTGCTCGGTAGCGCAGCAGATCGAGATGAAGGACCACATGAACGAGATCATCGCCGGTGCCATCGAAGAAACGGCCGAGCGCGATCGCGTGGTCGTGGACGCCGGTGACGGTGCGGCCCTGTGCTTTCTGGGCGATCCCGAGGACGCGCTGTTCTCCGCGGTCAAGATTCGCGACGGCTTCCTGCAGAAGGATCCGGACCGCCCGGCCTATGACGTGCGCATCGGCATCAACCTCGGTCCGGTCAAGGTAGTGCGCGACATCAACGACCGCGCAAACGTGCTCGGCGACGGGATCAACGTCGCACAGCGCGTCATGGCCTTCGCCGATAACAATCAGATTTTCGTCTCGCGCTCGTTCTACGAGGTTATAAGTTGTCTGTCCGAGGAGTACGCGGAGCTGTTTCACTACCGCGGTGTGCACAAGGACAAGCACGTGCGCGAGCACTCCATCTACGAGGTGAATCTGCCCAGCGAGGCGCAGGCGCTCTCGGTGTCCGTCGCCGACCCGGTGGACCTCGATACCGGCGACCCGTTGGCTCAGCCGCCACCCAGACCGCCCCCGCCGCCGCCGACACGGCCCCCGAAAGCGCCCCCCCCGCCCCCGCCCCCGCCTAAGGCGCCGACACCGGAGCCTCCGGTCGCGGAAAAGCGTTCCGACGATCTGCTGCTGCACATCGAAAGCGCGCTCGCCGAGCACATCGGCCCGCTGGCGAAGGTGCTGATCAAAAAGGCCAATGCGCGTTACCCGGGCGACGAGGCATTCGTGCACGAACTGCTGCAATCGGTCAGCGGCGACAAGGCGCAGCGCAGGTTTCTGCGCAAGCTGAAGCAACTCGGTGTGCGCACCAGCCACGCCAGAGACATACCTTCCGGTCCGGTCACTGAGCCGCCTACCACTGCCCCGCCCAAGGCCTGGAGCGAAGAAGAGCTCGCCAAGCTCGAGGGAAAGCTCGCCGAGTTTGTCGGGCCGCTGGCCAGGGTGCTGGTCAAGAAAGCCGCACGCAACGCGGGTACCCGCGAAGAGCTGCACCGTACCCTTGCGGCTGAAATCGAGGGTGACAAAGAACAGCGTCGTTTCCTGCGCGCTGTCGGCTGACCGTCGCACCTCCAGGATGCACCGCATACACCCGTAAATTCGAGCGACGGTTCCCGTAAAGCCCCTGATGGCTTATGCTCGACAATCCATGTCTGTTCTGGTGAGCCTGGCCGTTACCCAGCATGACTGGCCGACTACATGTTGCACCGACGTACTTCCGAGAAGCGACGCGTGCTGACGAAGCTGCGCTCACGCTGATCGCGCATCATACGATTGCCGAGTACGTGGTCGAGAATCTCGAGCAGAACTACTGCCCGATGTTGCTGCGTGCCGATCGGCCTGTCGGTTTCGCCGTGTGCCGGGAAAACACCATCGATCTGATCGTGATCGACTATGCTCACCACCGCTGCGGGTTCGGCACGCGGCTCCTGGAACATTGTGAAGCCGAGCTGCTCGCGGCCTACCCGGCAATCGGCTTGCAGTGCCTGGAGCACAACGAGCAGGCAAATCGGTTTTTCCGCAAGCACGGCTGGATAGAAACGCTGACTTACCGCAACAGGCGCGGTGCCAGAACGATTCTCTATCAGAAACTGCGCGACCATGAACAAAAGCCGGCGGTGAGGGAGTCACGATGAAGCAGATTCTGGGCAGCATGACGTTTGGCGAGCAGGTGGATCAGGAAACCGCCCGGCTGATGCTGGATCAGTTCATCCGATCCGGGAACACTGAGATCGATACCGCGCACCAGTACTGCGACGGGCGCACCGAGAAAATGCTCGGTGCGCTGCTGCCCCCGGTAAAGCGGGCCGAACTGTACATAGCATCCAAGGTGAATCCCTGGAACGATAACGGACTGCAGCCCGCCCAGGTCAAAACGCAGCTCGCCGAAACGCTGCAAAGGCTGGGCACCGAGAGCCTCGACCTGCTCTATCTGCATTCGCCGGATCTGGACACACCGGTAACGCAGACCCTGGAATGCTGCTTCGAGCTGTACCAGCAGGGGAAGTTCAGGCACTTCGGATTGAGCAACTACGCTTCCTGGCAGGTTGCTGAAGTCGTCGAGATCTGCCGCCGCAACGGATGGATGGAACCGACCGTCTACCAGGGTATGTACAATGCCCTGACACGCGATGTCGAGCGCGAGCTGTTCCCGTGCCTGCGCAACTACGGCATCAGCTTCTACGCGTACAATCCGCTGGCGGGCGGACTACTGACGGGCAAGTACCGCTCGATTGACGATTTCCCCGATGATGGCAGGTTCGCTCTGAACGACAGCTACCAGAACCGCTACTGGAAAAGAGACTACTTCAACGTTCTGCACAACCTGGCCGACGCCTGCCAGACGCTCGGGCTGACCCCGACCCAAGCCGCGATGAGCTGGCTGGTGAATCACTCGCAGCTGGACACACAGCGAGGCGATGGAATCATTCTCGGCGTCAGCAGGATCGAGCATTTGTCCCAGAACATGCAGGCCTGCCATCAACCTCCGCTGGACCGGTCGATCCTCGACATTCTCGATCGGGGATGGGAAACGATAAAACCGGATTGCTTCAGGTACTTCCGGCCTTGAGCCTAGTTCAGCCCAGCCTTGCGCAATCCTTCGACTAGACGCGCCTTGTCCGCGGGGTTGCTGAACACGAAGTCTCCAGTCGCGATTCGGATATTCAGGGGGTAACCGGCAGTCATTTCTCGCTCTCTCGGCATCCAACAAGCTCGTCGTTTCCTCTTTCCGGTCCAGGTACGCGTACGCGGCTGCAAGTTCAACCCCGACTCCTGCAGTGCGAACATGTTCTGCAGGGAGCCATCGTAGCGCTCGGCCCACAGGTGTCCGCCGGTGGTTGCATCGATGAGCTGGGCATTGATGCGTACCTGATCGCCTGCTCGACGTACGCTGCCTTCCAATACGAAACGGACACCGAGGTCTTCGGCGACCTGCGCCACCTTGACGGCTTTGCCCTTGTACGTGAATACGGAGCTGCGGGCGATGACGAAAAGCCCGGACAGCTTGGAGATGTCCGTGATCAGGTCTTCGGTAATGCCATCGACCCACGACATCGGCATGCAGGATGACGGCGAGCTTGCGCGGAAGTCGGCCAGGGTCTCCCAAGGCGGTGTCCCGTTTCCCCAGGCCTGCCGGCTTAACGCGTTGTCGGCGTCGCATGAATTTCTGGTTTATCGTTTCGATGCAATCCGGTTTATTGAGACTAACTCATTGAAATAGATGAGGATTAAAGTATACTGTATGGATGTACAGTGCAGGATGTTCCCGTGTGCAGCGTGACCCGCTCCGATCCCCACCCCTACGCCCGCGCCGAGCAGCTGGAGCTCGAGATCACCGCGCTGTGCGCGCACCTCAATGCGGCCACCTTCCGGCTGCTGCAGCTGATCGTTGAGCTGGACGAGCAGGAACCCTGGGGGGCGTGGGGGCTGATGTCGTGCGCCCACTGGCTGAACTGGCGCTGCGGCATCGGGCTGAATGCGGCGCGGGA
>JAHELT010000142.1:0-2199 GCA_024644045.1 Chromatiales bacterium
GCTGCAGTTCGAGGCCGGCCGAGAGGGCACCGGTGTGGCGACGATCACCGGCACCGGCAGTGCGGTCATCTCTTCCAACGACAACGGCACTTTCTCGGGCCAGTTCGCTAACGAAGCGGGCTTCGTACGCGCCGGCCGCGAAGCGGGCAGCCAGGGCACCATCAGCGTGCTGAACGGCGGGCTGCTCGAGGTCCGCGAGACGAGCATGGAGTCCGGCCCCGGCGTGCAGCTCGGCAGGAACCTCGGGAGCTTCGGCGAGCTCATCGTCGACGGCAGCGGCTCGCGGGTCGACATCAGCCAGGCGTCGCCGCTCAACCCTGCACTGGGCGGACCTTTCCTGCAGATCGGCCGGCGTGGTGAAGGCCACGCCACCGTACGCAACGGTGGTGAAATCAGTATGAGCGGCCCCGAGGCAGGTGTCACGGTTTCACGCGGCGGCCCGGACACCGTCGACCCCAACCCGACGGCACCGGTGCAGGTGCAGAGCACGCTCGACATCGAAAGCGGCGGGCGCCTGCTCGTCAGCGGCGATCGCGCCTTCATGAACATCGGTCGGAGCAGCGATGCGGACGGCGTCGTGACCGTCACGGGTGCGGGTTCACGGCTGAGCATCAGCGGATTCGATTCGGGAGCCAACGTGGGCAGAGACGGCATCGGGGAGCTGCGCATCGAGAACGGCGGCGCCATGGATGCCTTGTTCATGACTGTGGGTCGTGCTGCTACAGGTGCCGGGACGCTGACGGTGGGCGGTACCGGCTCGATGCTGACCCTTTCCGGGGCCGGCAGCTTTCAGGGCGGGCCGCAAGGTGCATTCCTGACGATTGGGCGGGAAGGCGTCGGTAATGCAACCGTCACCAACGGGGCGGTCGTCGAGATCGTGGGTGCCGCCAACCCCAATCCCGGGTTCCAGCTTGGTCGCGATGCCGGGAGTGTCGGCACGCTGCTCGTTGACGGTGCCGGCTCGCGCCTCTCCGTCACCAGCGACCTCAGCGGACCCGGCCAGGAAGCCGTGGTGGCGGTGGGTAGCAGAGGCAGTGGAAGCATGACCATCCGCAACGGCGGCGCCGTGGTCAATGACGGCTCGGGTGTGTCTACTGTGGCGAACGAGCCGGGCAGCGTCGGGGCCGTGACCGTCCAAGGTGCCGGAAGCCGGTGGGACGCGGGCACGACGCTTTTCATCGGCGTTGAGTACGACACCGACAGCGGCCAGGTACTCGGCCCCGGCGGCTCGGCGTCGGTCCAGCAGCTCAGTGGTGGCATCGTGACGGCTGCGACGACGCAGGCATCGGCGTCCACGGTCGAGCGAGCTTCCGGGACGGGCACCGAGCGGGTGCTGGCAACCGTGCAGCAGGCGGGCGAATCCACAGAGGAACCGTTCGGCGCGGGAGACGAAGAGGAAGAGGAGGAGAGCGGGGGCACGGTGGCATTGACGGGCGAGGGCGAGGAGAGCGACGAGGGCCGCGTGATTCTCGAGTGTCGCTGAACCGGACGACGAGCGTATGCCGAACGGAAGAGCAAGCCTGGTTCTGATCTGCGGATTGATCGCCGCTACGCTGGCGCATCCGGCGTTCGCGCAGAGCGGGATTCCGGAAGTCCGTTTTTTCGTGCAGGGCTACACGGTGGAAGGCGACAACCCGCTGGACGAAAACAGCACGCAGAAGATTCTGAGCGCGTATGCGGGGGAGCACTACGGGTTGACAGCGCTGAAGGCCGCGGCCGACGAGCTCGAGAGCAAGATACGCGATGCCGGCTTTTCGTTCCGGCGCGTGATCGTGCCCCCGCAGCGCCTGGGAGACGGTATCGTGACGCTGCGTGTCGTCGACTTCAAGCTCGCCGCGGTCTCTGTGTCCGGCAACCAGCACTTTTCCGAGGAGAACATCCTTGCCTCGCTGCCCGGTCTCACGGTAGGTGAAGTACCGAGCGCGCGGAGCATGTCCCGCGCGGTGCGCTTCGCCAACGAGCACCCGGCGAAAAAAGTGGTTCTGACCTTTCGCGAGAGCGAGACGGAGAATGCCGTCGATGCGCGTCTCAAGGTCCGCGACGAGAAGCCGTGGAACGTCTTCGGGCTGGCGAACAACACCGGAACCAGGGAGACGGGCGAGGAACGCCTGTCGATCGGCGCGCAGCACAACGACGTCTGGAATCGCGACCACGAGGCGACCTTCAGCTACACGACCTCACCCGATCAGACCCAGAACG
>JAHELT010000142.1:2209-12838 GCA_024644045.1 Chromatiales bacterium
ACGTGCAGCAGGGCGCGATCATCTACAGCTGGCCCGTCTACCGCGTGTCGGGCGACGTCGGCGCCTACGCCGTGCAGTCCGAGGTCGATTCCGGCGTGATCGCCAATGCGTTCGAGGTGGCCGGGAGGGGCGTTTTCTTTGGGCTCAGCTACACCCAGCATCTGGATGTCATCGGTCGCTACAGCCAGAAGGCGTCGGCCGGCGTCGAAAACAAGGCGTTCGAGAACGACGTGAGCTTCCAGGGCTCGCAGCTGGGGACGGATGTGCGCAGCGTGCCGCTGTCGCTGAGCTATCTGGGGAACTTCCGGTCGGTCAACTACGAGACCGGTTTTTCCCTGACCTATGCGAGCAACCTGTCCACCGGCTCGAACAACGACGATGCGACGTACGACGTTACCAGGGCCGGTGCCAGGGCGGACTGGGACGCGCTCAGGTACAAGGCGAACTTCGGCTACTTTTTCACCGGCGGCTGGTCTGCACGGTTTGCGCTCGCCGGGCAGGCCGCCGACCGACCACTGATCCCCGGCGAGCAGTTCGGCGTCGGCGGCGCCACCTCGGTACGCGGTTTCGATGAGCGTGCAGTGAGCGGTGATTCCGGCACCCGGATCAGCCTCGAGGCGGGCACGCCGCCGTTTTTCGGCATTCACGGGAAGCTCTTCTACGACGCCGGCCGCGTTGAGCTGGAGAACGCGCAGCCCGGAGAGATCGCCAGCGAGCAGATCTCCAGCGTCGGCATCGGCGCAGCGTGGCGCTGGCGGCGATTCGTGAGCCTGAACGTGGACGCCGCCGAGGTAATAGACGGAACGACGAGTGTGAAGGATGGCGAGACGAAAGCACATGTCAGCCTGTACGCGCGGTTCTGAGCGGCGTCGCGTAACGGGTGCCGCAATCCTCGGGGTCGCGGCGCTGGCTCTGGCGATTCCCGCGCTGGCGGCGGAAGTCGGCACCGCGCTGTTCGCGCGCGGTGTCGCAACCGCGCAGTCAGGCCAGGACGTGCGCCTGATCGGCGAGGGTACGCCGATTTTCGAAGGCGATGTCATCAACACCGGTGCCGGCAGTTTCGCCATCCTGTCGTTCTCCGACGGCACCCGCATGACACTCAGACCGGACACGGTTTTCGCCGTTGAGCGCTTCAACGATAAAAGCGGCGAGGAAAGTGCGTTGATGCGCCTGTTCAAGGGCGGTCTGCGTGCCCTGACCGGACTGGTGAGCTCGCGCAATCCGGACGCGTTCAAGCTGGAGACAACGGTCGCTACCATTGGCATACGCGGCACCGATTTCAGTGCACGTCTGTGCGGCGAGGACTGCGCGGTGGAAGCGCAGCAGACGACCGCCGCTGAAACGTCGGAGGAAGTGAAGCGGGTTGTCGGGCGCGTCGCGTTCGTCAGCGGTGAGCTGAACGGCCAGACCGAGAACGGCCAGCCGCGGCGCCTGCTCGTCGGTGCCGCACTCTACGAAGCCGATCTGCTCGAAACCGGAGCCGACTCTTTTGCCGTGCTGGCTTTTGATGACGACAGCCGTGTGACGCTACAGGCGGAGACGACGTTCCTGGTACGGGAGCATTTCTACAGCGCCGGCGGTGCAAAGAAGAATCAGGCCTTTTACCAGTTGATCAAAGGTGGCCTGCGCGCCGTGAGCGGCCTGATAAGCAAGGAAAACCCGGACGGCTACAAAGTCGAAACACCGGTCGCGATCATCGGTGTCCGCAGCACCAAGTTCGATCTGATCTGTCAGGGGGCCTGTGTCGGCGAGGACACGGCGCAGGGGAAAAACTCCCTGTTGAGCTCGATACTGAACGCGCTGATCTCACCGGTCCATGCGGCGGTACCGGTGGGCGATGGCCTGTACGTCATTGCGCGTGAGGGGACGGTTTACGCCGAGCGAGACGACAAACGTGTTTTCCTGCTCGAAAACGAGACTTACTTCCTGCGCAACATAACCGCATTGCCGGTCGTCGGTGCGGAGCTGCCGCT
Organism: Chromatiales bacterium; assembly: GCA_024644045.1. Lineage (GTDB taxonomy): Bacteria > Pseudomonadota > Gammaproteobacteria > JAHELT01 > JAHELT01 > JAHELT01. Next base: position 4,183 of record JAHELT010000142.1, read on the forward strand.
GAACATCATCCAGAATCTCGGCCCGCTCCCGGAAGAAACCGAGGTGCCGCCCGGTTTCTTCGATACCGAGCCGGTCGCCGCCTCCGATCCCGGCCTGTTCGTGGCAGTGTATGACGAGGGCCATGCCACGGTAGAGCAAGCTGACGGCCCGACCCTGCACGTCGGTAAGGACGAGGCCGTGTACGCCAGCGAGACGCGTGTCGCCAAGGTGGCCGGCGGTGTTCCGGACGTGATTCGGCAGGACGCATACAACTTCAACCCAGGCAGATTTACGGGCATGTCGCTGCTCGGAGGCGACGTGCCCAGCGCCGATGCCGGTGAGCGAATGGAGTGCGCGGTTCGGTAAAGATTAGAGATAAAACTGTCACGAATGCTGGCCGTTTCGTGTGGGTGAGAATAGATCGCTGTTCGCAGCAAGATGTAATCACCCCAGTACGAATAACAAGAGATCGATGCTGGCGCCACAAACCAACGTGGTTACCAGCTCTGCGAAATACAACCAACTTTGAGTGGAGGAACAGATCATAAGGATACTCACCAAGCGACTGCTCTCTCCGTTACTATGTGTGCCCCTGTTGGCGGCTGCGCACACTGCCTCGGCGCAACGCACACTGGTAGACGATTTTTCCGGTTCGACGATCGATTTCAGCAAATGGCGAACCTTTGCGGCAGATCCCGAGTTCGAGACACTGCGTGAAGTCGCGAATGGCAGGGCAGTGCTTAAGACCAGCGCAGACGGTACCGGTAACAACGCAAGGACACGTCTGTTTCCCGCCAGTACCATCCCTGAGACATTGTCGGGCGACGTGATCGTGCACGGTATTTCTGCAGGTGCCGGTGCGGAAGTAGTGATACGTACTGAAGGCTCTTATTACAACGACGCATCGGCCGCACCGGTAAACGAAGAAGGCAACATATGGGCAAGTGTGCGCATCGGTGACCGGGGTAACGGGTTGGAGGCCTGGTGGGTCATTGTTCGCTCGGATAACCCTGATTTCTCTGCGTTTTCAATACTGAACGAGGGTGTTCTCATCACTCCCGGCACGTTGACGACAGGCACTGCTTACTCGATGAGCACTGTGTATGACGGGAATCAAACGTTTACCTTTTCCTTTAACGGCATCAGCAGCGGTGCGCAGATGGGGCCCGCGCGCGCTGGTCCTGCGGGCGGGGCGTATCAGGGATTTGCCAACCGGATCACCGGCGGTCGAGGATCAATTCACGCCAGTATCGACAATGCCAACATCGACAACGGGGCGCAAACCGATGACTTTTCTTCGCCAATCTTCAATCCGGCAATCTGGCAGAACTCCCGGTTAGAAACTGCCCGCATCGCAGAAAGCGGCAAGTTACGTCTTGATATCCGCGGGGTCGGTCTGCAGCCCAATGGCACCGACCGTATGACGCAGGATATAGTGCTGCGTGAGATCAATCCCGATTACATTGAAGCGCAGGTAACGGTTCTGAGCGCGAGTGATTTGGATCCGGGAATGCAGGGGAGAGCCAGGCTCACCGGCTATTTTTACAACGAAAGAAGAGATGGCGGCGTACGCGCACTACCGTACGACGGATGCGATGGTGACGTCTGGGGCCGTGTCCAGCTCCAGTTGCAGGATGGAACCTTGACGGCCAATGCCTACCTGGAGTCGGAGTTTCAGGACTGCAACACTGCCGACCAGGAGTTGCTGTTTCAGGACTTTACGCGTCAGCTGCAGGTAAGCCAGGAATACCTGCTGTGGATGCAAAGGGATGGCAACAAAATCATCTTCGGCGTAGACGACGAAACGATCGAGCACACCATCACCACACCCACGTACGATCCGTCGACGTTGGGTGCACTGGAAGGGTATCGACGTCTCATGTCGAGAGTACAGACTACGGGGGCGTCCGACCCGGCCGGTGCGGACGGTGTGTTCAAGGCCTTGTTCGACAATATCTATGTCGGTGGTGCGGCTCCGGCTTCCCTCCGCAATCCCGGCTCGGGCAGCTCCAGCAGCCCGCTCGGTCCGCTGACCTTGATGTCGCTTCTTATCGGCTGTCTGATACGGCGCCGGATTCGCTGAGGTCGAGAAACTGCGGGAGCGCGAAACGCTCCCGCAGCACCGGTGGCCTCACCGAGTCAGTCGGAAAAATATTTCGGCATTCTGCGTCGTGCACGCCGCAACGTGGTCGAGCGCCTGGCACCGGGCGCGGGCAACCGCGTCGAGCACATGGGGCAGGTTGGCAGGCTCGTTGCGCCGCGATCGGGGTTTGGGTTTCAGGTCGCGCGGCAGCAGGTAGGGGGAGTCTGTTTCCAGCATCAGCCGGTCGTCCGGGATCTGCGGAATCAGCTCGAGCAGGTGTGCTCCCCGCCGGTCGTCGCAGATCCAGCCCGTAATCCCGATGTAACAGTCCATTTCCAGGTAGCGCGCCAGTGCCGCGGCATCGCCGGTGAAGCAATGCACGACCACGTTGCCGAGCGCCGCCCGGTGCTCGGCAAGGATCGCGGCGAAACGTGCATGGGCGTCCCGCTCGTGCAGGAAGAGCGGCAGCCCCACCTCGGCGGCGAGTTGCAGGTGCTCGACGAACCACGCCTCCTGCACCGGTCGAGGTGAAAAATCGCGGTAGAAATCGAGCCCGGTCTCACCCACGGCCACGATGGGGCAGGTATCGATCAACGCACGAAGTCGTTGCATGGTATCGGCAGTGCAGTCTTTGGCGTGATGCGGATGCACGCCGCAGGTCGAATACAAACCGGAATGTGCCGCGGCGAGCTGCGCGGCTTGCGCCGAGTGTTCCTCGTCGGCGCCGGTTACGACGATGCGCTGCACCCCGACGGCGTGCGCGCGCTCGAGGACCTGCGCGAGGTCGGCATCGAACGATTCGTGCGTGAGGTTGGCGCCGATATCGATCAGCTCACGCGCTGTGCTGGACTGTTGCATGGCGCGTGGAGTTTACAGCAGCCCGGTCGCCGCTTGCATACCGGCATGACAAGACGGTCACAGAATGTCGCTTTTTCCTTTGCGCGCGTTGCGCGTTTGCGCGAATATGTGGCTATCCACTTTCTGCGATATGGAGGGGCGGCCCGATAATGGGCACGATCTCGGTTGATATGACGATATCGCGCAAGCTGTGCTGCTTTTGTCTGGTCACCCTGGCAGTGCTGTGCAGTCCGTCCGGCAGCGCCGATTTCTCCACGCAGCGGCCACTGTTCAAGCGCGCACTCGCCGCCATCGACGATCGCGACGCGCTGCGCGTGGCCGCGTTCTCGCTGGCGCTCAACGACTATCCTCTGGTCGACTATCTGCATTTCCTGTGGCTGAGCGAGCGCCTGGGTGACGGTGAGCGACTGGACGCACAGATCCGCGACTACATCACTTACTACCCCGGCCGGTACGCGGAGCGTCTGCGTGCGGCCTGGGCGCAGCAGCTCGCCGAGCAGGAACGCTGGCGGCGCCTGCTGGTGGTGGTGCGCCCGGAGACCTCCACGACGCAGCGCTGCCTGGCCTACCGTGCGCGTTTCGCGCTCGGTGAGCGGCCGAGCTGGGAAGCGCCGCTGGTGGAGCTGTGGCTGCGTCCAGGTAGCCTGCCCAAAGCCTGCGAGGCGGTCGTCGATGCGCTGCTTTCGGCGGTGCCGCCCAGTCCGGAGCTGGCCTGGAAGCGGGCCGCCCTCGCGATCGACAAGGGGCGCCTCAACACCGCGCGGCAGATGGCCACTTACCTGAGCGCCGCCGATCAGCGCCTGCTCCGCACCTGGGTGCTCGCCCGGGAGAAGCCGCGTGAGGCGTTGCAGCAAGCGCTGCTCGACAAGGATTCGCCGCTCACGCGACGCATCTTCATGCACGCGGTACGGCGGCTGTCGCAGGATGACGCCGAGCTTGCGCGCGGCGTATGGCTGGCGCGCCGCGGCGGCTATCAGTTCACCGAGCGTGAAATTGCCGGGACCGATCGTTACGTGGCGGTGCGGGCCGCCTTGCAGCGACATAAGCGTGCGCCCCAGTGGCTGCGCTCGTTGTCGAGCTCGGCGAGCAACGCACAAGCTCACGCCTGGCGCGCGCGGGCCGATCTTTATGTCGGCGACTGGCACGGCGTCCGGGAAACGGTGCTGGCCATGCCCTCGAAACTGCGCGCAGACGAACGCTGGCGTTACTGGCTGGCTCGCGCCGAAGACGCCATCGGGAATACGGATGCCGCGCAGCGGGCCTATGAAGAGCTCGCTGGAACGACCAATTACTACGGGTTTCTTGCTGCCGATCGCATAGACAGTGTGTATCGCATCAACAACCAGCGCGCGGTGGTGCCGAACGATCTCAAGGCAGAGCTGCTTCGCCGTGATCCCACGATCCGCGCGCGTGAGTTTCTGGCGGTGGGTCTGCCTGTAGAGGCGCGGCGCGAGTGGCAGGTGCTGCTGGGCGACCTGGACGAGCAGGGGAAGCTGGCCGCCGCGCTGCTCGCCGACAGCTGGGGCTGGCATGATCGCGCCGTAAATACGATTGCCCGCACCACGCACCGAAGCGACTACGCGCTGCGTTTTCCTATGCCCTTCGGCGAGCACATCGATTCCGCTGCGCGCGTATTCTCGCTGGAGCCGGCGCTCATTTACGGGGTGATCCGCCGCGAGAGCGCCTACCGCGAGGATGCCCGTTCCCGCGCCGGCGCGCTCGGCCTCATGCAGCTGATGCCGAGCACCGCGCAGCGGGTCGCGCAGACCCTGGGCACCAAAGTGAGCAACGGCGACCTGCTGCGCCCCGACGTGAACATCCGCTTCGGGGCAAAGTACTTCCGGGACATGCTGGATCGCTTTCGCGACCATCAGGTGCTGGCAGCGGCGGCCTACAACGCCGGTCCGCACCGCGTGAAGAGCTGGCTGCCGGACAGCGGCAGGCTGCCCGCCGACGTATGGGTGGACACCCTGCCGTTCAAGGAAACGCGCGGCTACGTCAGGGCCGTGATGGCCTATACGGCGATTTTCGACTGGCGCGGCGACGCCCGGGTCGTGCGGCTTCGCGACCGCATGCCGGACGTGAAGGCGCCGCAGTAAAGAAACCCCTCACCCTTGGTCCCCCGCGCGGGGACTGTCCCCTTACCACAGCGCAGGCTGGCTCCATGTTCTACAGAGCCTTTTACCGAAGCCGGTGCGCCAAACCGGGGACTGTCCCCCTCAGAGGCGTGCGTGGCGCGATTACTTCTTCCCGCCGCCCAGGCACTGCGGCGAGTCCGGCGTCGCGCCGGCGCGCTCGAACCATTCGTCCGGTGTCAGGGTGTGCAGCGCCAGGGCGTGAATCGAGCCTGCGAGCTCGTCAGCCAGGGCCTGGTTGACCAGGCGATGCCGCGCCACCAGTCGCTGGTCATTGAACTGCTCCGAGACCACGGTCACCTTGAAATGTGACTCCGAGCCGGGCGGCACGTTGTGCATGTGGCTTTCGTTCAGCACTTCCAGAAACGCGGGCGCGAACACGGCCTGGAGTTTCGTTTCGATCTGCGCTTGTGTGCTCATGTCTCGAACCAATCGGCTTTACTGCGAGAAAGTGTACTTCAAAGACGGCCGGTAGGGCGTCTTGCTGTGCACCTGGGCGTGGAACGACACGATGATCCGGTCGATCTCCCCCTGGTAGGGGAACGCCATGTGCTTGATGTGCGGCGGGAACACCACGAGCTTGCCGTCCTCGGGGACCGAGTCGAACGCATAGTCCTGCAGGTACAGGTTACCGAACTCGCCGTGTCCGCCGCCGGTCATGTCCATCTGGGGTCCGTAGAACCGCGTGATGCCGTTGTTGATGCCATTGCGTATTTTACCCGGATCGCTGCCCGCCTGTACGTAGTACACACCTGACCATGAGCAGTTGCCGTGCACGTGGGTCTCGTGGAAGGCATAGTTGTTGGTGATCTGGAACCACACCCCGGTGAGATGGATGCTGAGATCCTGCGCCTGTCCCCAGTACGGCTCGTTCACCTCGGCGGCGATTTCGAACACGGCGTCGGAGATGAACCGTCCGAGCGCCTGCAGCGCCGGGTTGTTGCTTTCTTCGAGCAGCGTGTCCGGGCTGGCGTAAGGCACCGGCTCCGCCGGCGCTTTCTGTTTGCGGTACGCGTAGAACAGGTCCGCCAGCTCGCGGTTCACTTTCTGATGCTGACCGAATTTCTTGGTCAGAATCGGCGTGGGCCAGAGGTAGCGCACGTTCGGGCTCTTGGGTCGCCTGGACTGTTTCATCGGTTACGATTCACCTGTGCCGCTTCCCGGCGCGGCGACCCTTGGCGGGCCCAGGCTGCATTGCTTGTTCAGGCCTGGGAATGATTTGATAATGGCTGCTTCCGAGGCCGCCGAAAGCAGGCTTATGTGCGTGATACTGCTGGCGTTGTCCAGCCACCCGAAATACCCGTTCATCGTAGCGGCAAACCGTGACGAATTCTACGCCAGACCCACGGCGGCGGCCGGGTTCTGGGAGGATGCGCCGCATGTGCTCGGTGGACGTGACCTGCGCGAACGCGGTACCTGGCTGGGCATCACCCGGCACGGCCGCTTTGCCGCGGTCACCAATTTCCGCGGACCGGATTCGGGTCCAGCCGAGCCGATTTCACGCGGACGCCTGGTGGGCGACTTCCTGCTGGGCGATACGAGCAGCGAGGATTACGTCGCGCGCGTCGCCGCTGCGGCGGACCGTTACCGGGGCTTCAACCTGCTGGCGGGTACCGGCACCGAGCTCTACTACTTTGCCAACCGCGGCGATGTTCAGCCGTGCCTGGTCGTCCCCGGCGTGCACGCGCTGAGCAACCATCTGCTGAACACCCCCTGGCCGAAAGTCGAACGCGCCAGGGCGGGCCTGCGTGAGCTGCTCCAGGACGCTGATATAGACACTGGTGCAGTGATGGATTTGCTGCGCGACGACACCCGCGCCGAAGCTGATGAGTTACCGGACACCGGTGTGGGCGCGGCGATTGAAAGTGAGCTGTCGCCGATCTTCATTCGCACCGAGGCCTACGGCACGCGTTGCTCCACCCTGCTTTCGATGGACACGCGCGGTGAGGTCAGGTTCATCGAGCGCACGTTCGTCGACGGACGCCCGCAAGCAGACAAGCAGTTTCAGTTTCGATTGAGTCCGGCGGTGTCCGAGCGCACCGGTGCGGAGCTGCGCAGTGGCTCGTAAACGGCACGCGGCGCCGAAAGGCGCGCGCCACAACGTCGATCCGCAGGCCACGTTCCGCAAGGCCGGTGAAGCGTTCAATGCCGGCGATCTGCCGCGGGCCGAGAAACTGCTGAAACGGGTGCTCGAGTGGCAGCCCGGGCATCCGGTGTGTCTGAACAACCTCGGGTTCATTTACCACCTGCAGGGCCGCACCGAGGAGGCCATCCGTTGCTACCGGCGTGTGCTGGAGGTCGACCCCAGACACCAGGATGCGCGCTTCAACCTCGCGAAGGCGTTCGCCGCCTCGGGACGCGAGGCCGATGCGGAAACCCAGCTGCGGGGGCTGCTGCAGCAGCACCCGAAACACGCGGAGGCGCTCAACGAGCTCGGCAATCTGCGGCATGCGGCCGGCAGCGTTGCCGAGGCCCGGCAGTGCTACGAAGAGGCGCTGGCCGTCGAGCCGCGACACCCGCACGCGGTGTGGAACCTCGGGGAATTGCTGCGCACGGAAGGGCAGTTCGAGGAGGCAGTGCAGACGTTGCGCCGCTATCTGGACGTGGAGGGCGACAACGCCGAGGCGTGGCTGAGTTACGGGGAGGCGCTGCTTGGGAGCGGCGCCGTAAACGATGCTGCGGCCGCGTTCCGCAGGGCCGCGGAGCTGGCGCACGACGAGACCGCGTTCTGGCTGCGCCTCGGCGCCGCGTGGCTCAGGGCGCGTAGCTGGCGCGGTGCGCAGCAAGCCTACGCAAACGCGCAACGCATCGCGCCACAACACCCTGAAGCGACCCTCGGCCTGGCAAAAGCAAATCTGGATGCCGGTGGGCTGAAATCCGCGGAGGACTATGCCGCGCAGGCCGCGAAGCTGGCGCAATCGTCCGCGCAACGCGCCGAAGCATTCAATCTGCTCGGTATCGTGCGCATGGCCAGGCAGGACGTGAAAGGAGCGGAACCGGCGTTTCGCGAAAGCGTCGAGGCCGATCCGCGCAATGCGATGGCGCACAACAATCTGGGCCTGGTCATTGGCGCGCAGGGACAGCGTGCCGAGGCGCAGGCCGCTTATCGCCAGGCCATTGCGCTCGATCCGGATCTTGGCGACGCGTATCGCAATCTCGCACACAGCGAGCGCTGCGAGTCGCTGGACGGCGAGCTGCCGCGCGCTATCGAGGCAGCACTGCAGCGCAATCTGCCGGCGCTTACACAAATGCATCTGCATTTCGCACTGGGTAAGCAGAGCGACGACTGCGGAGCGTACGAAAAAGCGTTTGAGCATTATGCGCGCGCCAACGAGATTCATTTTCGGCAGTATCCGTTCGACCTGGCAACGTTCGAGCGACACGTCGAGCGCATCGTCGAGACGTTTGACCGGGACTACTTCGCGCGCCGCGAAACCAGCGTCAATGCCTCGCAACGTCCAGTGTTCGTGGTCGGTATGCCGCGTTCCGGCACCACGCTTGCAGAACAGGTGATACACAGCCATGCGCAGGGTGCGGGGCACAGCGAGATGCGGATGATCGAGCAGCTGGTGTTCCGGCTGGAGTCCGACAGCGGTCCCT
>JAHELT010000143.1 GCA_024644045.1 Chromatiales bacterium
GCAAATATGCATCCATTTTCCTGTAGCCCGCATCACGCGCTTTTTCACAAGCTTCCAGGAGTTCATCCGGACCAGCATATTGGGCAAGAATCCCAACAAGCTTTGGTTCGGCTGGTCCAGATTGACTTTTGTTTTTCGACATGTGAATTAACCGTATCTGACTAGTCTTTTGTTCTTGTCTGCTATTGAAATAATCGAAAACGCTTCGCCCGCATTAATGTTCCTGATCGTGTGGCATGATCGCTTTGGTTTCTGCCATGGCGATGATCGGCAGGAACCTGCAGAACAGCAAAAACAACGTACAGAACAATCCAAAACTTCCAACCAACATTCCGATATCAACTGGCGTCGGACGGAACAACGCCCAACTTGATGGCGTAAAGTCGCGGCAAAGCGAAGTCACGATAATCACGAATCGCTCAAACCACATACCAATGTTCACAAAGATACAAACGACCACCATCATCCACGGCGTTGTCCGGATCTTCTTGAACCAGAAGACCTGCGGTATCAAAACATTACAACTAACCATGATCCAGTAAGCCCACCAGAACGGACCAAACGCCCGGTTCACAAACGCAAACGCTTCCAGAATTTGGCGCTATATCTCATATCGAATGTTCTCACCGTTCTCCCAGGTCGAGAACGTCAAACGGTTCATAGTTTCTGCAGATACAGGTAGTTCAATGGGGGCAGACCTAGTCTTGCCCATTGATCTCATTGATCTCATTGATCTGATCTGGAACGATCGCCGGGCAAGCGGAGGCAGCGCTCAGATCACTTTCGAAAAGCCGCGCGTTGTTTCGCCCAGGTACTTGTCGAATACCATGCAGATATTGCGGACCAGGAGTCGGCCCAGCGGCAGAATACTCAGCACATGGCCCTGCATCTCGATCAAGTCGTCTTTGCCCATTACCTCGAGCCTGGCCAGTTCATCGGCGAAATAGTCTTCGAAACGGATGCCCCATCGCTCTTCGACCACGACGGTGTCCAGTCGCAAGTGACAAATGAGCTGCGTGATGACCTCGCGGCGCAGCCGATCGTCGAACGTCAAGGCGATGCCGCGGTATACAGGCAGCTGTCCTGCGTCCACTCGCGCATAGTAAGTGCTTACGTCGTTGACGTTCTGCGCATAGCTGTCGCCCACCATTCCGATACCGGTGATTCCCATGCCGATCACGTCGCAGTCCCCGTGCGTGGAATAACCCTGAAAGTTACGACACAGCGAGCCGTTGCGTTGCGCAACGCACAACTCGTCATCGGGTCGCGCGAAATGGTCCATCCCGACGTAGATGTAACCCGCTTCGTTCAACAGCTCGATAGTATGCTGAAGAATGCTCAGTTTCTCCCCCGGCGCCGGCAGGTCCGCGCTGTCGATCTGCCGCTGGGTCTTGAACCGCTCCGGTAAATGCGCATAGTTGAAGACGGACAAACGGTCGGGTGCCGCCGCTATCACTTTACGCAGCGTTTCGCAGAAGCTGTCCACGGTCTGAAACGGCAGCCCATAGATCAGATCCATGCTGACCGATTTAAAGCCGTAACGCCGCGCAGCTTTAACCACTTCCAGCGTTTGCTCCTCGGACTGGATGCGGTTGACCGCTTTCTGCACCCGCGGATCGAAATCCTGCACGCCCAGGCTGATACGGTTGAAGGCAAGCTCGCGCAGGAGTCCGATGCCAGCCTCATCCACGGTACGCGGATCGACTTCGATCGAATACTCACCCTCATCGTCGTCGCGTAAACTGAAATGCTCGCCGGTGGTCAGCATCAGCGTACGCATTTGCTCGTGATTCAGAAACGTCGGAGTCCCACCGCCCCAGTGAAGTTGTTCGACCGGCCGACCGCTATCGAATCGCGCCGCCTGCAGAGCAATCTCTTTTTTCAGGTGCTCGACGTAAGGCACGGCGCGATCGCGGTTCTTGGTCACGATCTTGTTGCAGGCACAGTAGTAGCAGACCGTGGCGCAAAAGGGGATATGAAAATACAACGACAAGGGAGCGGGCGTGGCGCCTTCGTTGCTGGCGGCGGCATGTTCACGATACTCGGTTTCCCCGAAACCATCGTGAAACTGGACAGCAGTGGGATAGGACGTGTAGCGGGGCCCGCTTTTATCGTATTTGTGCATGAGCCCGGCATCGAAAACCGGCATTGAGGAACGCAGGTTCGCTGGGCGAGAAGTCGTGCTGTCAACCACTGGTAACTACCGCGTGCTGTACCCGGTATAGATAACGAATCAGGCGCACCTTTCTCTTGACATACATCAACGCCGGATGACTTCAGCCGATGATTCACGCTGCGGTAAACGGACCACGTGCGGACGCAATGCCTGGTTGAGGTAGATCACGACCGTGAACACCACCAGTGCAGTAGCCTGGTGCGCTGCCCCCAGGCTGACAGGTACCCGCAGCAGCAGTGTTGCCACACCGAGGCCGACCTGCGTGCATACGGCGAGCAATAACAAATGATACCCGGTTCGCACGCGCCCGTAGGGCACGCGGCCGATTGCAAACCACCACAGGGCCGAAACCGCAACGAGTGTGGCGATCGCAAGCAGGCGATGGTCGAACTGGACGGTGACGATATTTTCGAACAGGTTGAGAATGGCGGGTTGCACGACGAGCAGACCGTCCGGCACCCACTGCTCGCCCATGCGCGGAAAGGTGTTGTAGATCGACCCGGCCTTCAACCCGGCGACGAAACCACCGGAAAGCAGCGTGACCACAATCAGCGTGCTCACCGCGAGCGTCGCAGCACGCAAGCCTCCCGGTACGGCGTCAGGCCGCTCGTCGAAGTACCACAACCGCCACCCGAGCCAGAGCAGATAACCGTAAATCAGCACCGCCAGCGCGAGGTGTGCCGTCAGGCGGTACTGACTCACGTGCGGATTGTCGACCAGACCACTCTTGACCATGTACCAGCCGAGCAGGCCCTGCAAACCGCCGAGCAGGAACACGACGGCCAGCTCGGCGGAGAGCGCTCGCGAGAGCATCCGGCGAACCAGGAAGTAGCCGAACGGCAGTAGAAACGCGAGCCCGATCAGGCGACCCAGAATGCGGTGCGCATACTCGAACAGGAATATGCGTTTGAACGCCGCGAGATCCATGCCCCGGTTGATTCTCAGGTACTCGGGGCTTGTCCGGTAGTTGTCGAACTCGGCCATCCATTGGGCCTCGTTGAGCGGCGGTACCACGCCGGAGATGGGATGCCACTCGACCATCGACAGCCCCGAGCCGGTCAAGCGGGTTACGCCACCCAGCACGACCATCGCAAACACCAGCGCAGCGCAACCGAACAGCCAGATGGCGATCTGTCGCCGTTGCGCGCCCCGATGTGTCTCCGCCAGCCGGGAGGCGACGGATTCCCGGACTGCGATGCTCATGATTTGCTACCGGTCACGAGATCCACATCAGTGAACACCACCTCACCCCAGTTTCTGGTGCAAACGCGCATCCCGCGTACGGAAGTGCCGCGTGAACCAGGCGTGCAGTTTCATCGCCAGCGCCTCGTTGTCGAGTAACTCGCCGTCTTCGTAAGCGTCCATCAGGTCGCGGATCTCGTCCAGCAACTGTTCGTGCTCCTCCTTGTGCTGCGCGAACTCGTCGTAGCCGCTGTCCCGCATCATCTTCTCTTCGAGCGCGAAATGCGCCGATATCTTCGCATAGATCTCGCCGAGGAAATCACTCACCGCCTCCGCGGACGCGTTGCTTTGCATCTGCGCGTGGGCGGTATTGATCAACTCGATCATCTCCTCATGCTCGTGGTCGACCTCAGCGATCCCGAGCTTGAACTCGTCTTTCCACTCGATCAGCGCCATTCAACGCTCCCGCGGTCCACGCTCGCTCGAGAGCTTGCGCCGTTTCACTGCAAAGCGTGTGTGCACGCTCACAGCAGCTTGAACCCTCCGGTTTCCGATCGGAAGTCGATCATCACACTCTGGCGGGGTTTGAGATCGATCTGCCACTCACGTTGGTGGTCGAAGCCGGATTCACGCGGCGTATCGCGCATTCGTACGCCCAGGCTATGCCGACCCGCGTCCACCGTGAACCGCTCATAGGCCGTAGACGAACCGTCACCGCGCAACCCCGACGGCGGCAGGCTTCCCCGATGCAGCAACTGACCGTCCAGTGTGACTTCCACCAGCAGGGCTAGCCGTTCGCGCGGACAGTCCATCGGTTTGCGCATATTAGGCGCAAGCTGCGCCAGTTCTTCCTGCGTCAGACGGCGGCACGGGCGTACCGGAGCACCGGCATGGCTGAAGCTCAAACGAATGAGCGCCTTGTCGGGGTCGGTATGGGTGTAGGACGGCGATGCGGAAAAGTAGCCGATGAACGCGACGAACGCCGCATACGCGAGCGCCTGAGCCGATCCCCTCAGGATACGCAGCATCGCTCAGTTCTCCACCATCGTCCCGGCCGGTGCCCCCGCGGGTCCGCGCTCGCCGGGCTTGAACGAACCCAGGGACCGCAGACGCTCGGTGAACGCTGCGGCTTCGCGCAACAGCACGGCCCGGCCATCGAATCCCGCCCATACGCAGTGAATGCGTTCCCGCGGCACGCGTTTGCGCAGATACGGATCGCGCAGGCCCGCCAGGCGTTGCTCCGTCCAATCGATACCGAGGCGGAACGCACAATCACCTCTCCGGCAACCTGCCAGCAGAACGCCATCCGCGTGCCGGCGCGTGAGCGTGAAATCGAGCAACGCGGGTGGCAAATGACCGACGCAGGGCACATTAACGACAGCCGTGTGATCATTCTCCAGGCCCCGCGCGGCGGCGCTATCGCACGCGTAAACAATGACTTTGGTGTCGCCGCGCAGCTTTTCCACGGCGGCCACGGTTCCGTCACGCAGCGACTGCATGCTGAGCTGCGGCAACTCGATACCGGCGACCAGCTCGCTGCGGCGCCGGTATGGCGTCGCGGTTGGACAGGCGCCCGTGCAGATACCGCAGCGCACGCAGCGACCGTCGTCGACCTGTGCCTGCTGCGAGAACGGCGCACCGTCCGTGCGGAGCACCATGGTGATAGCACTGTACGGGCAGTCGGCTTCGCAGCGTCCACAGCCGTTGCAGTTGTCAAGATGCACGGTGGCCGCGGCGCTGACGCGTTTCGGCGGAAGCCAGGGGAGCAGCGCGAGCAACAGCGTCACCCCGCCCACCAGGCCCCACAGCGCGAGTCCCGAGTAGCGGTCGAACAACGGGTACAGCGGCAGGTAGAACCAATCGAGCGACACCACCGCGGGCACCTCGTTCAAATTGGCCGGCCCCTGGCTGACTGCCGGGTACGCAAGCGCCAGAACAACCAGCGCTGCCAGGCTGCCGATTGCCAGCGCCTTGGGCGGATTGGACCGGGCGTGGGTGTGACGGCTGATATGAATCCACATGACCAGCAGCAGAATCAGCGGCACCGCGATGTGGATGAACACCATGAGGGTGAAGAATCGACCACTGAGGACGCTCTCATGCAGGAAGTTGCGGGCGATGGGTTCGCCGAAGATCGGCAGCGCATCGAGCCATTCGGCAGTCGCTACGGCAACATACTGCGCCAGCTTATCCCACACCACCCAGTAACCACTGATGCCGCTCGCGTAAATGAGCCACAGGATCGGCGTGCCGACGAACCATGGGAACCAGCGTGCGCCCCGGTAACGGTCCAGAACGAACTCGCGCGCCAGATGCAGCAGCACGACGACGACCAGCGCGTCCGAGGCGTAACGGTGCAGGCTGCGCATGACGCCCGCGGCGTACCACTGCTCGTGCGTCATGTATTCCACGGAAGCGTAAGCCCGTTCGATGCCGGTATCGAAGAAGACGTACAGATACAGACCGCTTACGGCCACGATCCAGTAGAAGAACCAGCCGAGCGCACCGAGCTGGTACAGCGGATTGAGCCGGGCACCGAAAGCGGCGTCGAATCCACTCTCGACGCGCTCGAGGGCCTGCCTTACAACGCTACGAGGATTCACGGCGAGGGGTCACGAGAAGCGACCGCGCGGCTTGAAAGACCGCGCCGCAGTGCGGCTCGCGGCGCGGCGCGCATCAGATCGCGAGGTCTCTCGCCAGGCCAGCACCAGCCACACCGCAAGGCCGCCGAGACACAGAACACCGACGGCTGCCGCCACCAGGACGGAGTAGTCGAACTCGTAGCGGCCGCTGCCCGGATCGTAGATCGTGCAGAACAGGCGCACATCGTTCACCCAGTCCGCCAGCACCCCCGGCTGCGAGCGGCCACCGATCAGGAGCGCCTTGAGCGGCTCGACCAGCGCCGGCGTCTCGAACGTCTCGCCGTAGACCTGGCGGTAGACACGCCCCTCGGCGTCCACCAGAGTCGCCTGCACCAGGTGATCGAACCCGCGCGGCGATGGGAAAAACTGAAATCCCACGGCCTTGGTGAGTGCGTCAATGGTCGGTTGGTCGCCGCTGAGGAACACCCAGCCCGGATCGTCAATGCCGTGCTGACGCGCAAACTCCGCCATGCGCGCCGCCGAATCAGTGGGCAGGTCAAAGCCGACGGTGGCAACGTTGAAGCTCTGCTCGCCCAGCGCCTCACGGGCTATCCGAACGACCTTGTGCAGAAAGCTCGTGGTTACCGGACAGGTGTGGAAGCAGCTGGAATAGACGAAACTGAGCACCAGCGGTTTGCCGCGCAGTTGGTCAAGCGATACCGCGCCGCGCGTGTCGTGCAGGACCACATCGTCGAGCACCCTGCCGATCGCCGCCTGACTGATCGCCAGTGCCTGCTGCCGATCCAACGCGGGAACCGTCGCATCGCTGTGCGCCGGTAACGGCGGCGCGGCCCCCAGCAAGACCAGCAGCAACACGCGCCCGTACATGGGATTCAACCGATCAGCCACGCATCGAGCATAGTCACCGTCAGCAGCAACGTCAGCTGCAGCAGGGATGCATGAAAATTCTTCATGGCGTTGCGTACGCTCGGTCGCCGGGCGAGCCGGATACTCGCATGCAGAAAGTAACCGCCACCGGCGAGTGCACCGACCCCGTACACCCACCCCATACCGAACCAGAACGGCACCAGCGAGAGCGCAACCAGGGCAAACGTGTGCGCAAGAATGACATACGCGGCGCCCTGCGCTCGCATCACCACGGGCAACATGGGTACACCCGCGGCGGCGTAGTCTTCTCGGAACGCGAACGCAAGGCTCCAGAAGTGCGGCGGCGTCCACAGGAACAGCACGATCGCCAGGATCACCGGTACGGCGGACAACGCAGGGTCAACCGCAGCGGCCCCGGCGAGGACGGCGAAACTGCCCGCCAGCCCGCCGAGCACGATATTGAGCCAGGTGCGGCGTTTCAACCATACCGTGTACACCACACCGTAGGTGAACGCCCCCAGGAACACGTACAGCGCCGCCATGGCGTTGGTTGCGAACGCGGCGCCCACCACGGACACCACCAGCAGCAGCGCGATCCCGGCCAACCAGTAACCGTCGGCGTTGAAGCGCCCCGTCACGAACGGGCGCTTGCGCGTGCGCTGCATGCGGGCGTCGAGATCGCGCTCGGCGTACTGATTGAAAGCACCCGCGCTGGCCGACGAGGCGAGCACCGCGAGGCCTAGCACCAGCACCTGCCACACCGCGGGCCCGGGGCCCGGCGCCGCGGCCACACCGGCAAGCGTGCACAGCATGATCGCGAAGCCGATCCGCAGCTTGAACACCGAGTAGAGCAAACGCAGGGTTTCGCCCATGTCGCAGGATCTGGCTATTGCAACGGCCATACTTCTGACAGGTACTTCCAGTTGACGAAGTAGTACAGAACGAAGGCCGTGAAAAACACGCCGACCAGCACCACCGTGCCCGGAATGCTGAGCGTTTCCGCGCTGCCGTACGCACCTACCGCGGCCGCCTCCGTCGGCACCGGCGCAGGCCGCTCGGCGGGTTGCTCACCGATTCGCTTGCCAAACAGGATGGAGCCGACGACGACAACGATATACATCAGCCCTCCGAGCGCGGCGAGGATAGCGGCGAGGCCATTCAGCCCCATCATGAGGAAGGCAGTGGCGGGATAGTCAAAAGAGAGCAACGAGTCGGCGAAGCCGATGTCCCAGTGGCGGCGCGCAACGCCGAGCGTGCCGGCCCCCATCATGAACAGCGAGATTCCGGAAACCCCCACGGCGAACACGTACGGCTGCCACTGCGCGACCTTCTTCAGCACCAGCTCGCGCTGAAAGATCAGCGGCACCAGCAGGTAGGTCACTGCCATGAACGCAAGCGTGGTGCCCGCGACCACGGTGGCATGGAAATGCCCCGGGACGTAGAGCGTATTGTGCATGATCAGATTGATCTGCTCGGTGCCGAGCACCACGCCGGAAATGCCGCCGAGAAATCCGAACAGGACCAGCGACATGAACATGCCGGCGAAAGCCGGGTTGCTCCAGGGTGCCTTGGCCAGCCAGCCGAACAGGCCGTTGGTGTAGCCCTTTTTACGTTGCGCCGCCTCGATCGAACCGGGCACCGTCATGCCGTGGATCATGCTCCCCAGCACCGCCAGATACATGGCGTAACTGGTGTTGAAGATTTTCCATTCGGAACTGATGCCGGGTTCGACCAGCAGGTGATGCGCACTGGCCAGTTGCAGGAACAGGATGTACATCAGAAACGCCATGCGGCTGACTTTCTCGGACAGCGGCTTGGCGCCCACCACGATCGCCGCAATGGCATACCACACCGCCACGTGCGCGGACACGTTTATCTGTTGCGAGGAATGCCCCATCGCCCACCACACTGTCTTATACATCAGTGGATCGATGTAGGAGACCAGGCCGATCGACCAGAGCAGCGTCGGAATCAGGATGATGGCCCCCGAGGCGATCGTGAACACGGCGATGATGGCCGCGGTCAGCGCGCCGAAGGTCACCAGCGGGATCGACCCCTTATACGTACGCTCCTGGCGGGCGATCACCAGCGTGCCGAAGAAGATGCCGCAACCGATCAATGCACCCACCGCGAACAGAATGACGCCGAGATAGAAATGCGGCGCCGCCTTCATCGGCACGTAGGAGGTAAACATGACGCTGGACCCGCCCTGCAGCACGGCCACATTGGTGATGACGGCCCCGGCCAGCATCAGGGCGAAACCCACCCAGGCCAGCTTGGGCGCCGCCAGGCGGCTGTTCAGCAGAATTGCCGAGGCGAAGTACAGAATGGCGATCTCGAAAAAGATGATCCAGACGAGCAGCACGTCGAGCCCGTGCGCGGTCAGCGCCAGGTAGAACCAGTCGGCCGGCAGCAGATGGACGGCGGGCCACCGCGTGAGCGCGACCAGCAGGCCGAAGAACCCGCCCACGGCAAGGAACACCACGGCCGTCACAGCGTTGGCTTTGATCAGCGCCTCGGCGGGCCGGTGGATCTTCAGTCCGGTTGCGGGGCAGGTACGAAACACAGCTGCGTTGGCCATTTACCCTCCCTCCTCACTCGGTGACGTAGATCTTGCC
This sequence comes from Chromatiales bacterium, assembly GCA_024644045.1. Lineage (GTDB taxonomy): Bacteria > Pseudomonadota > Gammaproteobacteria > JAHELT01 > JAHELT01 > JAHELT01. Next base: position 9,447 of record JAHELT010000143.1, read on the forward strand.
GATCATGGTGTGGTGACCGATCCCGCAGAACTCGTTACAGACCACGCTGTACTCACCGGCTTTGTCGGGCGTTAGCGTCACCACCATCTCGTAACCGGGATGGATCTGCAGATTGATGTTGACCGGCTGCAGCGAAAAACCGTGCTGCCAGTCCAGCGAGGAGATGTGCAACCGGTAGGTCTGGTCCTTCTTGAATTCCAGGATCGGCCAGAACTGCCACAGCCGCGCGATCAGATACACGTCGCTTCCGGGCGGCGGGGCGACCACCGGGAAACCCACTTCGTCGCGCACGGTGTATTGGGCCACCATGGCCTGGGTCTTCTCGGTAAAGGCTTCCGGCGTGGTGCGGTACGCTTCGTTGGACAGATTTTGCTCGCCGGCTATGTGCCAGTAGATCATCATGAAGAACATCACCAGCCCCCACAGGAAGGCGATGATGATCCAGACGAGCTCGGTTTTCGGTATCGGCTCTTTCCACCAGATGCGTTGGCTGGGGGGTGAGATAGCCATGCGCTGTCTCCTGTAGGTCTATTTCGCGAGCGGGATGGTGACGATCTCCATCACGCCCCAGATCACGTACAGCACGGTGGGAATCGTCACACCCAGAAACAGCAGCAGAAACGGGTTGTCCAGCACGTTCTGCCAGAATGGGATGGGTTCGTTCCCGTCGTCGGCCTGGGATGATTCAACGCCCGGGTTCTCGGTGTCACTCACGATGCGCCTCCTCGGTAATGGAGAAATCCTGGTGAGAATTCTTGGTGTTTGGCGGAGTTGGCCTATTAAGTGGGTAAGCGCGCAGAGGGTCCTTGACTTGTGTCAAGTGGGATCGCGATCCGCTACTGGCCCCCGAAGTGGCGGATCAGCGCGAAACTGAGCAGCGCGAAACCGAGCAGCAGCCCGAAAAAGATCAGGCTGCGGTGCTCGAAACGTTGACCACGCGCCATCTCCAGGCGCTGCAGTATCCAGTCGGAGACGGCATAGAGCAGCAGTGCGACGAGGGTGAAGTAGACGACTTCCACGGTCTAACCCGGGCTCGGCAGTGCGCATTGGCGGAAAAACACCGGCCTTGGCGTCATGTGGTGTGTCAACCGAGCTCGATTTGAGCGTACTCGCGGACCCGGTCGATGTCGGTGAGCGCGATGTGGCCGCTTTCGACCCGGATCAGACCGTGCTCGGTAAGCCGTTGCAGAATGCGCGAGAAGGTTTCCGGCTTGATCGACAACCGGGAGGCGATCACGTGTTTCGGCGCGGTCAGGGCAACCTCGGTGTACCCCGCCGGCTGCTCGGGAAGTTGCTCGAGCAGGTAGTTGACCAGCCGGTAGGTGGCGCTGTGCAGCGTCAGCCTGTCGATCTCCTTGACCTGCCAGTGCAGTCGCTGGCTCAGGCGCCCGAGCAGCGCGAAGCAGGCATCGGAGGACTCACGCAGCAGCGCCATGTACCGGCTAGTGTCGAAACAGAACACCCGGCTTATGCTCACGGCCTGCGCATTGACCGGGTAGCCCTGGTGGTGCAGGAACATCGCGGCTTCGGCGAAACTCTGCCCGGGCGCGATGATGTCGATGACTTTCTCGTTGCCGTCGGTCGAGACCCGGGTCAACTTCACCCGGCCTTCGTCGAGCATAAAAAATTCCGTCACCGCATCGCCGAACTCGAACAGAAACTCGCCCTCGCGTAGATCCAGCGCGCGCGCTTTCTCGATCATGCTCGAGAACTGCGCGTCGGTCAGTCCAGTGAACAGCAGGCATTTCCGCGCGCGCGCGGCGGCTTTGTCGTCAAGTCTGTTTATCATGGACAGGGCACACTTCACGTCGGAGATCGCCCCACGGCGAATCGATTGGGCAGCATAGCATCCCCGGGGCTGCCCACTTGATCTACGTCAAGGAGTGTTACGGCCGCGTACAGGAACCTCTGCTGCTTCAGGCTGACTGTCGTACGGACCTTGATTTAAGCGGATGACTCGCCCCATCGGTCGGTGGGCAGACCGGCGCCCGCCATGGTAAGACGCGCGCTGGCGTGGTGCGGCGCACTGCTGTCGCTGATGACGGCGATCGCCGCAGCGCAGCCCGACGGCAGCTTCCTGCCGGAAATCAAGACAGTGTTTCCACAGGCGGTGCGGCTGCAGGCGTTGCAGGGCGAGCCGCGCGCGAGCGGCATTTACGGTGCCGAGCGCCTGCTCGGCTACGCCCTGTTGACCGACCAGATCACACCGATCCCCGCCTATTCCGGGCGTCCGATCTCGACGCTGGTCGTACTCGACCTCGACGGACGCATCCGCGGCGTGGGGATCGTCGATCACCAGGAACCCATTCTGGTGGTCGGTATCACGGAGCAGGACCTGGCAAGCTTCACCGAGCAGTACGTAGGCAAACACGTCGACGACCGCATAAAGATCGGCGGCGCGGAGCGCGCCGGTCACCGCACGATCGACGGTATATCCGGTGCCACAATCACCGTGATGGTGCTGAACCGCGCCATCATGGTGGCGGCGAAAAAAGTCGCCATTGCGCATGCGCCTGCACAGCAACAACCGGACATGCAACCCGACAGCGCCACGGCAGGGGGCGCGGGAATCGAGTCGCTGGAAGCGGAGCCGATCTGGGTGCAGGCCTGGGAGCAGAAGCTCAACCAGTCGGGTCTGCTGGCTGCCGGGCTGCTGGTACTGGCAATGGTACTGATCTTTCAGGACTGGCTGGCCCGCCATCCCACGTTCCTGCGCTACATCCGCTATGGTTATCTGCTGTTCACCCTGTTTTTCATCGGCTGGTACTCGCTCGCACAACTGTCGATCGTCAATGTGCTGACCTTCCTGCACGCGTTGATGAAGGGGTTCCAGTGGGACACCTTTCTGATCGATCCGCTGCTCTTCATGCTCTGGTCCTTTGTCGCGGTCGCCATCATTCTGTGGGGTCGGGGCGTCTACTGCGGCTGGTTGTGCCCGTTCGGAGCGCTGCAGGAACTCGCCTTTCAACTGGCCAGGAAACTGCGCGTGCCTTCCTGGGAATTCCCCCAGGCGGTGCATGACCGCCTCGTCGCGCTCAAGTACATCATCGTCATCCTGCTGTTCGGCGCATCGATGGGGTCGCTGGAATCGGCAGTTCGCTATGCCGAGATCGAACCCTTCAAAACGGCGATCACGTTACGCTTCATGCGCGAGTGGGGCTACGTCGCCTTTGCCGGCGCCCTGGTGCTCATCGCCTGCGTCAACCGGAAATTCTACTGCCGCTATCTGTGCCCGCTGGGCGCCGCGCTGACCTTTCCGGGACGCTTCCGCATTTTCAGCTGGTTACGGCGGCGCAAGGAATGCGGCCGTCCGTGCCAGACCTGCGCGAAAGAGTGCGAAGTGCGTGCGATCGGCCCGACCGGTGA
>JAHELT010000144.1 GCA_024644045.1 Chromatiales bacterium
GGCAGCGAAGTCAATCTCGAACGCGCGCTGCGCGCCGATTCACGGCTCGGCGGACACCTGGTCAGCGGTCACGTGGACGGGGTCGGCGACGTGCTCGAGATCACGGCGGCGGCCCGCTCGACGGTCATGCGCTTCACCGTGCCGCAGCCATTGCGCGCTTACGTCGCGCGTAAGGGTTCGATCTGTATCGAAGGCGTCAGTCTCACGGTGAACAACGTCTTCACAGAAGGCTTCGACGTATACCTTGTGCCGCACACCCTGCAGAGCACGACGCTCGGCACGCTGGTTGCCGCTGCGCGCGTGAACCTCGAAGTGGACATGATCGCCCGTTACGTCGAAAGCCTGGTGCTGCACAACGACGCGGTCGCCCGGCGACTGCGGGGCGGGACGTGAGCGTTCCCGGGCAACGCCGGCGTGCGAACTGATAGAATGCCAGGTCGTTCACGGGCCGGTGGATTCGGAAACGCGGAGCTATGAGCATCAACACGATCGCGGAACTCGTCGAAGACCTGCGCCAGGGGCGCATGGTCATCATGATGGACGACGAGAGCCGCGAGAACGAAGGCGACCTGATCATGCCTGCCGCGGTGGCGAGCGCGGAGCACGTGAACTTCATGGCCAGCTTCGGGCGCGGGCTGATCTGCCTGACGCTGACCAAGGAGCGGTGTCAACAGTTGCGTCTGCCGCTGATGGTGTCGGATAACCGCTCCTCGCAGTCGACGAAGTTCACCGTGTCGATCGAGGCGGCCGAAGGCGTGACCACCGGCATCTCCGCCGCCGACCGTGCGCGTACCATTCGCGCTGCCGTGGCGGACGCGGCGAAACCGGAAGACCTGGTGCAGCCCGGGCACGTGTTCCCGCTGATGGCCGAGCCGGGTGGGGTATTGACCCGCGCGGGGCATACGGAGGCGGGGTGCGATCTGGCGCGCCTGGCGGGCTTCGAGCCCGCCGCGGTGATCGTCGAGATCCTCAACCCGGACGGCTCGATGGCCCGGCGCCCGGACCTCGAGCAGTTCGCCGAGACCCACCAGCTCAAGATCGGCACCATCGAGGACCTGATCCGTTACCGGATCGAGAACGAGCGCACCGTCGAGCGGGTCGCCGAGGCCGACTTCCCCACCCGCCACGGCGAGTTCCGCCTGTTCGCCTACCAGGACGGCATCACCAATGCGCTGCACCTGGCGCTGCAGATCGGCGAGATCGCGCACGACCGCCCGTGCGCGGTGCGCGTGCACGTCGAGAACCTGTTGTGCGATACGCTGGGCGCGGCACACGGCTGCGGCTGGCCCCTGCAGGACGCGCTGCGTCGCGTGGCGGAGATCGGCGAGGGCGTGGTGGTGCTGCTGCGACACCCGGAGGACCAGAGCGCGCTGGTGCGGCGCATTCACGATTACCAGTTGCAGGGCGGCAAGCCGCAAAGCGACGCGCAGGACCCGCCCGAGGACTTCCGTACCTACGGCATCGGCGCGCAGATTCTCGCCGACCTCGGGGTCGGGCGCATGCGCCTGCTGTCTGCGCCCAAGGTGTTTCACGGGCTGGGCGGCTTCAATCTGCAGGTCGAGGACTACATCCAGTAAGTCGGCCAGCGTGCAATTGGAGTCGATTGTGAATAGTATTCGCTAACTTTCTGTTAAAAAGGCATTTTCCAGGACGCGACGCGGCCTTTTCCGGCCCGCGCGCCGGGTCCGCCCGAGTGAGCTGAATGAGCGAAGTAAACACGGTCCAGGGCGATCTCCAGATCGCCGATGCGCGCGTGGCGATCGTCGCGGGGCGCTTCAACGGCTACATCGTCGACAGCCTGCTCGCGGGTGCGATCGACGCGTTGACGCGCTGTGGGGTCGCGCGCGAGCGCCTCACGGTGGTCCGGGTGCCGGGTGCCTTCGAGTTGCCCCTGGCGGTGGACAGGCTCGCCGGCAGCGGCAAGTTCGACGGCGTGGTCGCGCTCGGCACGGTTATCCGCGGCGCCACCCCGCATTTCGACTATGTGGCGGGCGAATGCAGCAAGGGGCTCGCCGCTGTCGCCCTGCAGCGCGGCGTTCCCGTGGGTTTCGGGGTGCTTACCACCGACACCATCGAGCAGGCAATCGAGCGGGCCGGGACCAAAGCCGGTAACAAGGGCGCCGATGCCGCCCTGTCGACGGTCGAGATGATCAGTTTGCTGCGCAAGCTGGCATGATGGGTCAATGCTGCAGCAGGGGCAAAAACGACGACACTCGCGCCGCCGCGCGCTCCAGGCGCTGTACCAGTGGGAACTCGCCGAGGGCGACGTGCAGGACATCGACGCCCAGTTCCTCGCCACGCAGGACATGAGCAAGGCCGATGTCGGCTACTTCCAGGCACTGCTGCACGATGTCGCGGCAACGCTGAGCGAGATCGACGCCGAGCTTCAGCCGTGCCTCGATCGTGACCTGGCACGACTCGATCCGATCGAACGCAACATTCTGCGCATCGCCGCGCACGAGCTGCGCGCGCGCCCGGACATTCCCTACCGTGTCATTATCAACGAGGCGGTGGAACTGACGAAGTCGTTCGGTGCCGAGCAGGGGCACAAGTACGTCAACGGAGTGCTCGACGCCCTGGCCCAGCAGTTGCGCGCGCATGAGATGGCGAGTCCGATCAACGCGGGGCGCTGAGCCGCTACGCGACTCTGGGGCTGCTGAGTCGAACGCGCAAGGCAAACCCCGACCCCGGCGCAGGCGACCGCAATGCCGCTCGATGAATTCGCTCTGATCCGGCACTTTTTCTCGCCGCCGGCGACGCGCGCGGACGTGCGCCTGGGGGTAGGCGACGACGCGGCCGTGCTCGCGCCGGCGCCCGGCCACGAAATCGTCGTCACCACGGACACCCTGCTCGCCGGGGTGCACTTCCCCGAGGACCTCGCCGCCGATGCCGTCGGTCATCGCGCGCTCGCCGTCAACCTGAGCGATATCGCCGCGATGGGTGCAGCGCCGTGCTGGGCGACGCTGGCGCTTTCTCTGCCGAGGGTGGAAGAGCCCTGGCTGGCCGCCTTTGCGCAAGGCTTTCTCGCGCTGGCCGACGACTTCGAGGTGGCGCTGGTGGGGGGCGACACGGTGAAAGGGCCGCTCGGCATCACGGTTCAGCTGATCGGTCAGGTGCCGGCCGGTGCCGCGCTGACGCGCAGCGGTGCGCGTCCCGGTGATGCGGTGATGATATCCGGGCCGCTGGGCCTGGCGGCGGCGGCGCTGCAGCTGCGCGCTGCGGGCCGTCCGGTGCCCGAGGCTGCAGCAGCGCGTTTCGACCGACCCAGCCCGCGAATCGCGCAAGGGCTGGCCCTGCGGGGCCGCGCCAGCGCCTGCATCGACGTGTCGGACGGCCTGTCGTCCGATCTTGGACACATTTTGACCGCCAGCCATTGCGGCGCGACCCTGGATGTCGAAAAACTTGCCGCTGTCGCCCCCGGGGAGGCGTTTTCCGGCGAGGAGGCGCTGCACCTGGCGCTCGACGGCGGCGACGATTACGAGCTGTGTTTTACCTGTGCCCCGGAAACGGCTGCCAGGCTGAGCGGCGATCCGGCGCTTGGCGGGTGCCGGCCGCTCGGCGTGATCGAAACCCGTGCCGGGCTGCGCCTGCGCCAGCCCGACGGGCGCTGCGAGGACTACCGGGGACACGGCTATTCGCACTTCTGAGCAGGGCCGCCCGCGGCGGCTGAGTCACCGCGATCTGTGGCGAGATCCGGTCAATGTGCTGGCCCTCGGCCTGGGCAGCGGCCTCGCCCCGGTGGCCCCCGGAACCTTTGGCACCCTGGTTGCTATACCCCTGTACTGGTGGTTGGCGGCACTGCCGCTGCCGATCTACGTTGCCAGCGTGGCCTTGATGTGCCTGCTGGGGATCGGGATCTGCGCCCGCGCCAACCGAAGTCTGCAGACGCAGGATCATCCGGGCGTGGTCTGGGACGAGATCTGCGGGTACCTGATCACGATGATCGCGGTGCCGCGAAGCTGGCCATGGATGGTGGCGGGGTTCTGCCTGTTCCGGCTTTTCGATATCGTGAAGCCCTGGCCGATAAGTGTTGCCGATCGCCGCGTGGGTGGCGGATTCGGCGTAATGTTGGACGACATGATTGCGGGGGTATTTGCGATGGCGGCACTACACACAGCGTTATGGGCACTCTCCACGTGGTAGCCGCGCGAAGCCATCGCGCCGGCGTGGCGCTGATCGCATGGGTTGCCTGCACCTGGGCCGTGCTCGCCGGCGCCCAGCAGGTCGAACTGCAGGGCGTGCTCGGCAGCAAGGCGATTCTCAGCATCGACGGGCGGCGCCATGTTCTGGCGCCCGGCCAGACCGCGGCGGGCGGGGTGCGGCTGAAGCGGGTCGAGTCGGGCTGGGCGGACGTCGAGATCGGCGGCGCGCTGCAGCGTATCGAGCTCGGCAGCCGCGTGACCCGGAGCTATGCACAACGTGAAAGTTCGGAGGCACGCGTGTACGCGGATTCGCGCGGGATGTACGTGGCGATCGGCAACATCAACGGTTTTCCGATGCAGATGCTGCTCGATACGGGTGCGACCTATGTGGGGCTGGACGCGGCCACCGCGCGCCGGCTGGGTGTCAACTACCGGTTGCGTGGCACACCGACCATCGTACGCACGGCGAACGGGCACACCCAGGCCTACGAGGTGGTGCTGGACAGCGTCAGCGTCGGCGAAATCCATGTCGACAACGTCAAAGCGTTCGTAATAGACGGCTACGGCATGGACGTCCCGCTGCTCGGCATGTCGTTTCTGCGCCGGCTGGAAGTTCGCTCCGACCGGGGCATGCTGACATTACGCAAATCCGAGTAAGCGTCTCCAGGTAAGGCGAGGCGCCCGGCGGGGCGCTCACGCCGCCACCACCGGCGGTCTCAGACCGCGCCGCAGCTCGCCGAACACGATCCGCATCGCGGCCAGCGCCGGCACGCGAGCACCATGCCGACCAATCCGAACACGTTGCCGAAAATGATCACACCGACGATCACCGTGAGCGGGTGCAGATCCGCGGCCTCGGCCACCACGGCGGGAATCACCACGGCGTTGTCCACCAGCTGGGTAAAAACGATCACCAGCACACTGGCGAGCAGCAGAGAGGCGTCCGGTCCGGCCTGGGCAATGCCCACGAACACCGCCAGACCCAGCGCCAGCAGCGGACCGATATAGGGAATCAGGTTCAGCAGCCCCGTCAACGCGCCGAGCAGCATCCACATCTCGAGCCCGATCAGGGCGAACCCGAGCGCGCTCATCAGGGCCATCAGCAGCGATTGCAGCAGCACGCCGCGGACGTACTGCTGCAGCTGCCGTGCCACTCGGTAGTAGATCAGCCAGGACAGCTCGAAGTGCCGGTTACCGACCCAGCTCATGACGTGGTTGCGCAGGCTGCGGTAATCGACCAGCAGGAAATACGTGAACAGCGGCACCAGCAGCATCACCACAGTAAGCTGCACGAACCCGCTGGGCACGCCGAGCAGCATGTTCTTGCCGAGCTCGCTCGAGTAGTTCGAGAGCAGCTCGAAGAACCCGCTGTCGCCCATCGGCAACGCCGAGCGCTGGCGCAGCCAGGCAGTCAGCTCGGCGAAGCTCTCACTCAGCATGGCGATCACCGCGGGCAGACGCTGCTGGCGCGATCAGGGCCATTGCCACGGTCAGCAGCAACAGCACCAGCAGCAGAGCCACGATCACCGAGGCCGTGCGGCCGAGCCCGATACGGTGCAGCCGGCTGACGGCCGGTTCGAGCAGCGCGTACAGCGCCACCGACACGATCAGCGGGATCAGCAGCGGCGCCAGCAGCCAGCCTAGCGAGGCCGTCAGGACGAACAGCACGCACGCCGTATACACACGCAGCGAAGTCTTCATGGAAGGCCAGACGGTCACTGCGGCGTGCGCTCCGAGAGCAGGGCATTGGCACGGCGCAGCCGGCTCGCGATGATCCGCGCCAGGTTCAGGGCGAAGCGCCCGCCGGCGCCCCTTCCATCCACTCCTCGACGTCGGCGCGCAGCAGAAACACCAGGCGCGTAGGCTCCACGGCGATGGCGTCGGCGGTGCGCGGCTCGTCGATGGCGAGAGCGATCTCGCCGAAAAAATCACCGTGCGCGAGGCGCGCCGGCTCGATGTCGCCGCTGCGTATGCTCACGCTGCCGCTGTGGATCAGCACCGCGCCTGCGCCGCGCTCACCGACGCAGAACACGCTCTCCCCGGCGGCATAGCCACGCGGGTGCATGTCCGCAACCAGGTGCTCCACGGCCCGCCGCGGAATGTCCTGGAACAGCGGGGTTGCCAGCCACAGCTCGGTCAGCTCGCTGCGCAGTGAGGCAGGTTTGCGAAACAGGTTGGACCACAGTGGTTGGTCATGGGTCGGGATTCCAGTGCTTGTGATCAGGGCACGCGTACACCTTCGGCGCGAAGCATGCCGCTGAGCGCGATCAGCGGCAAACCGACGAGTGCCGTCGGATCGGATCCTTCCATGGTCTCCAGCAGGGCGATGCCCAGACCCTCGCTTTTCATGCTCGCCGCGCAATCGAACGGCTGCTCGATGCGCAGGTAACGGTCAATCTCTTCGGCCGTGAGCGCGCGGAACTTGACGCGGTAGTCGACGCAAGCCACGCGGGCACCGCCGGTGGAGGTGTTCAACAGGCACACCGCCGTGTGAAACGTGCGCCACCGGCCGGCCGCGGCCATCAGCTGCAGGTACGCGGTTGCCTGATCGCCGGGTTTGCCGATTACCTCGCGGTCGGCCGCAACCGTCTGGTCGGACCCGATGATCAGCGCCCCGGGATACCCGTGCGCGACACTGCGCGCTTTCGCCTCCGCCAGACGCATCGCGGCGTCCCGCGCCGGCTCGCCGGCGAGCAGCTGCTCTTCGACCGGGGGGGCACAGGCCTCGAACGCCACGCCCAGACGTGCCAGTAATGCTCGCCGGTAGCGCGACGTAGAGGCTAGAATGAGTGTCGTAGCAGAACTGTCAGGCGATTGGACGGCCAAGTGGCTTCCCTCTAAAATGCCGGGTTTTGCTGAACGCCGCGGTGAGTATCGGCGTAATGCTCACGAGGTTCGCAAAGTAGGTACAGTTTGCATTATAAGCCATTGTAATAAAATACTTTTCTGGTGGGTGCATTGATCGAGGACGTGACGCAACCGTTGGACGTGAGCCGGCTGGGCGACGCCCGGGTGGATTTCAACGGCAGCCTGGCGCTGAGCTGGTTTCCGCGCCTGCAGGCGGAACTCGCCGAGGCAGGCGGCAGCGTGCAGGCGGCACTGTGTTTCGCGCGCGAACTGCAGGGTCGCCGCACGCTGAGCGGAACCTTGAGCACCGAGCTGGTGCTGACCTGCCAGCGGTGCCTGCAGCCGTTGCGGTTTCCGTTGCAGACGCGGTTCCATCTGGCCCTGGTCGACGCCGGCGAGGATGCCGGGCCGCTGCCGGACCAGCTCGAAGCGGTCGTCGTCGACGCCGAACGCGTCGACGTGCTGGCGCTGCTCGAAGACGAGCTCCTGTTATGCCTGCCGATAGCACCCCGGCACCGCAGTGAGGAACGGTGCGTGGCGCCGACGCGCCACGAAGGGTCGTCCTTCAGTGAGACTGAAGTCGATGAGAAACACAACCCGTTTGCAGTGCTGCGCGATTTACACGTGAAACAATCTCCGGAGAAACGCTAAGATGGCAGTCCAACAACGTCGCAAGAGTCCCTCGCGCCGCGGCATGCGGCGAGCGCACGATGCCTTATCGAAACCGACGCTTTCCATAGAAAGCACCACGGGGGAAGTGCATCGTCGCCACCACGTCAGTGCCGACGGTTTCTATCGCGGCCGCAAGGTCGTGGAAACGCAAGTCGACGACGAAGACTGAGCGTCGGCGCTGCGCCCGGGTTCGGTCCCGGGTGAGGTGTGATGAATCGACCCGTCACCATCGCGCTCGATGCTTCGGGCGGCGATTTCGGCCCGAGCGTCGTGGTCCCGGCCGCGCTCGACGTACTGCGTAAAAACACAACGGTGCAGCTGATACTGGTCGGCGACGAAACCGCCATCCGCACCGAGCTGGGCGTACGCGAGCCGACGCGGTTGCAGGTGCGTCACGCCTCGCAGCGCGTCGAGATGAACGAACTCCCGGCGCAGGCGCTGCGCAAGAAGAAAGACTCCTAGATGCGTGTGTCGATCGACCTGGTCAAGCTAGGCGACGCCGATGCGTGCGTCAGTGCCGGCAACACGGGCGCATTGATGGCAACGGCGCGTTACGTGCTGAAGACCCTGCCCGGCATCGACCGGCCCGCGATCATCACCAAGATACCGGCCATCGGCGGGCATACGCACATGCTGGATCTCGGCGCCAACGTCGATTGCACCGCCGAGCATCTGTACCAGTTCGCTGTGATGGGCGCTGAGCTGGCCGCCGTGGTTACCGGCGAGAAGCGTCCGCGCGTCGGGCTTCTGAACATCGGTGAGGAAGACATCAAGGGCAACGAGAAGGTCAAGGAGGCGGGCCAGTTGCTGGAGCGCAGCGATCTGAACTACATCGGCTACATCGAGGGCGACGACATTTACACGGAAATTGTCGATGTCGTGGTCACCGACGGGTTCACCGGCAATGTGTCGCTGAAAACCAGCGAGGGCGTGGCCAAGATGATCATCCACTACATTCGCGCGGGCTTCGCGCGCAACCTGTTGACGCGCATTGTCGGTTTGATGGCCCGGCCGGTGTTGCGGCGCTTTCGCGATCTGATCGACCCGCGCATGTACAACGGCGCCTCGCTGGTGGGACTACAGGGCATCGTTATAAAAAGCCACGGCAGCGCTGACGTGCTCGCGTTTGCAAACGCCGTGGAGATAGCGATCCTGGAAGTTGCCAAGGATCTGCCGAACCGGATCCACGCACGGCTCGAGCAGCAGTTCCATGCAAGGAAAACCGCGTGAGCTATTCGCGCATCGCCGGCACCGGCGGGTACCTGCCAGAGAAAGTACTCACCAACGACGATCTGGCCAAGCTCGTCGATACCAGCGACGAGTGGATTCGCGAACGCACCGGGATTCGTAAACGCCATATCGCGAGGGACGACGAGAGCACCTGCGATCTCGCCGAGCAGGCGGCGCGGCGTGCCATGGATGCGGCCGGGGTCACTGCACGCGACATCGACCTCATCGTGGTCGCCACCACCACTGCCGACCGGGTGTTCCCCAGTACCGCCTGCCTGCTGCAGAGCCGTCTCGGCAGCAACGGCTGTGCGGCGTTCGACGTGCAGGCGGTATGCACCGGGTTTGTGTATGCGCTGGCCGTGGCCGACAACTTCGTGCGCGCCGGCACCCACGGCTGCGCGCTGGTGATCGGCGCGGAGACGTTTTCGCGCATCATTGACTGGACCGACCGGGGCACCTGCGTGCTCTTCGGCGACGGTGCCGGGGCGGTGATTCTGCAGCGCAGCGATGAGCCGGGTGTGATGTCAACGCATCTGCACGCCAACGGCGACTACGCCGACCTGTTGCACGTGCCGAGCGGTGTGTCGCAGCGGTATGACGATGTACTGCAGGGCAGCGCTTATGTAGAGATGCGCGGCAACGAAGTGTTCAAGATTGCGGTGCGCACGCTCGGACGGATAGTCGATGAAACCCTCGCTGCCAATAACATGGAAAAGTCGCAGGTGGACTGGCTGGTGCCGCACCAGGCCAACATCCGCATCATCGAGGCGACTGCCCGCAAGCTGCAGATGCCCATGGAGCGAGTGGTGGTGACGGTGGACGAGCACGGCAACACCTCGGCCGCCTCGGTCCCGCTGGCGCTTGACGTGGCGATCCGCGACGGGCGTATCAAGCGCGGCGAGACGCTGCTGCTCGAGGCCTTCGGCGGTGGGTTTACCTGGGGGTCGGCGTTAATAAAATACTAACTAAAACAGATAGTAACAATAGTTATATAAAGCAGTTTGTGACCAGACGGCGGGCGGTATGCAAGCGGTCGACGTGTTGATCGTCGACGATCACGAGATCGTCAGAACGGGTATCCGGCGACTGCTGGAGGACGCCGGTTTCTCGGTCGCTGAAGCCGCGTCGGGCGAGACGGCGCTGGCGCTGACGCAACGCGACATCAAGCCGCGAGTGGTGATGATGGACATACAGATGCCGGGCATCGGCGGTTTGCAGGCGACCCGCCGGATGCTGGCGCGCGATCCACCCAGCCGCATCATCATTCTGACCGCCACCGCCGGCGGGCCGTTACCCCGCGCGCTGCTCAGGGCCGGCGCACACGGTTACCTCACCAAGGGCTGCTCGGTCGACGAGATGACCCGCGCCATCCGCCGGGTCGCCGCCGGCGAGCGCTACATCAGCAGCGAGGTCGCTCAGCCGCTGGCGCTGAGCCTGCTCGAAGGCGAGGGCGCATCGCCGTTCGACGGGCTGTCTGCGCGGGAGCTCGAGTTCACCGTGCTGCTGAGCCAGGGCCTGTGCAATGCGGTGATCGCCGAGACCATGAGCGTCAGCCCGAAGACCGTGAGCACCTACCGGGCGCGCGCTTTCGGCAAGCTCGGGGTATCGAGCGAGGCCGAGCTGATCAAGCTGGCGCTGGCGCACGGGGTTGCCGATTGTGCCTGAGGCCGCCGCCGGCTCAGGCAGCGCGCCCGCCTTCGATCCCGCCTGCCGCCGGTGCGAGCGTCTCGCCGCGTACCTCGATGCGAGCAGGCGGAAGTTTCCCGGGTACCATTGCGCACCGGTTGCCCCCTTCGGGGCCGCCGCGGCACGCCTGCTGATCGTCGGGCTCGCGCCCGGCTTGCACGGCGCCAACGCCAGCGGCCGCCCGTTCACCGGCGACTTCGCCGGCATCCTGCTCTACCGTACGCTGTTCGACTTCGGTTTCAGCACTCGGCCGGAGTCGCGTCACGCTCACGACGGACTGGAGCTGGTCGACTGCCGGCTCACCAACGCCGTCAAATGCGTGCCGCCGGCCAACAAACCCGTCGGTGCGGAGATCAACAACTGTAACGCTTACCTGCGCGGCGAGCTGGACGCGGGCGGGTTCCGGGTGGCCGTGGCGCTCGGCGGGATCGCACACAACGCGATCCTCAAGGCGCTGGGCCACAAGCAGAGCGCGTACCGCTTCGGCCACAACCGCCTGCACGAGCTGCGCGGCGGGCCGCTGCTGCTCGACTCCTACCACTGCAGCCGCTATAACACGCAGACCAATCGATTGACCGAGCCCATGTTTCGCGCGGTGTTCGAGCGCGCCCGCGCGCTGCTGCAGACCTGAGCCTCCATGCCCGATTTCGAACCCTTTGACGCCGGTGCGTTCCTGAAGCGCGTGACGACGCGCCCCGGCGTGTACCGCATGCTCGACGAGCGCGGTGAGGTGCTCTATGTCGGCAAGGCGGGGAACCTGCGCAAACGACTGAGCAGTCATTTCCGGCGCAGCGGCACCTCGGCGAAGGCCGACGCGATGATGCGCCGGGTCGCCAACGTAGAGGTCACGGTGACCAATACGGAAGGCGAAGCGCTGCTGCTGGAAAACGAGCTGATCAAGGAGCACCGGCCGCGTTACAACGTGGTGCTGCGCGACGACAAGAGCTACCCGTATATCTACCTGGACACGGCTCACGAGTTCCCGCGGCTCGCCTTTCATCGCGGCGGCAAGAGCCGCAAGGGACGCTACTTCGGTCCCTATCCGAGCGCCGGAGCGGTGCGTGATACGCTGCATGCGCTGCAGACACTGTTCATGGTGCGCCAGTGCGAGGACGCTTTCTTCCGCAACCGCTCACGACCGTGCCTGCAGTACCAGATCAAGAACTGCAGCGCACCGTGCGTCGGTTACGTCGAGGCCGAGCACTACGTTCAGGACGTCGAGAACACGATCCTGTTCCTGGAAGGTCGCGACTCCAAGATCATCGAAAAGCTGGCGGCCCAGATGGAAGACGCATCGAACGAGCAGAACTTCGAGTACGCGGCGACCCTTCGCGACCGCATTGCGCAACTGCAGCGCATCCGGTCACGCAACTACATGCGCAGCGAGCACGGCAACCTCGACATCGTCGCCTGCCAGAAGCAGGGTGGGCAGAGCTGCGTGCAGGTGTTTTTCGTGCGTGAAGGCCGCAACCTCGGCAACAAGGCGTTCTACCCGTCGACGGCGCGCGAGGCGAGCCATGGCGAGATCCTCTACGCTTTCATCACGCAGTACTATCTGCGCCGCGAGCCGCCGCAGGAGTTGCTTCTGAGCCACGCTGTCGACGATGCGGCAATACTGGCGGATGCGCTGGGTGACCGAGCGGGACGGAAAGTGACCCTGTCGCACAGCCTGCGCGGCGAGCGTGCGCGGTGGATGCGCACGGCGAAAGAGAACGCCCGCATCGCGCTGCAGACGCGCCTCGCCTCGCGCGCCGGTATGGCGATGCGCCTGCAGTCGCTGGCCGATCTGCTCAGCCTCGACGAGCCGCCGCGGCGCATGGAGTGCTTCGATATCAGCCACACGGGCGGGGAGGGTACTGTCGCCTCGTGCGTGGTGTTCGATGCACAGGGACCCGTGAAGCAGGCGTATCGGCGCTTTAATATTAAAGATATTGAGCCCGGAGACGACTATGCGGCGATGGAGCAGGCCGTTCGCCGCCGCTATACACGCGTGCTGAAGGAAAACCGTGAGGTGCCCGACGTGATCTTCATCGACGGAGGAAAAGGCCAACTGGGGCGCGCCGCGGAGGTGTTGAATGAGCTGCAGCTGTCCGCGCCGGCGCTGGTCGGCGTGGCCAAGGGGATGGGCCGCAAACCGGGCCTGGATACGCTGCATGTCCCCGCGCAGCTC
>JAHELT010000271.1 GCA_024644045.1 Chromatiales bacterium
CCCGGCCGATGGACGGCTTTGCGCTCGTGCTGGTCCTCTGGGGCACCGCCTTGCTAACCGTCATTGCGGGAAGCTTCGCGTTCAGCATGCGCACCGAGAGCAGGCTCAGTGGCAATTTCTACGCCCGGGCGAAGGCCGGCGTGCTGGCCGAGGCTGGGATTAACCGCGCAATTCTGGCGCTATTCACCGACGAAGAGGAAGAACGCTGGCGGGCGGATGGCACCCCTTACGATTTCCAGTTTGCTGACGGCAGTGTCCAGGTTTCCATCACCTCCGAGAGTGCCAAGATAGACCTCAACTCGGCTCCTGAAGGGCTGATTCGTGGCCTGGTGCGGGTGGCAGGCGGCGGCGAGGCGGCCGCCGTGGCGGACGCAATCTTGGATTGGCGAGACAAGGACTCGAGCCCCCGTCCCGGCGGGGCTGAGGACCCAGATTACGCGGCTGCAGGTCTTGCGGCCGGGGCTGGCAACCGACCGTTTACGAGCATCGTCGAGCTCGGCCAAGTGCTGGGGGTGACACCGGAGCTGCAGGCTCGCTTGATGCGGATGGCCACGGTCCATTCGCGCAGTCGGGGCGTCGATCCGGCAAGCGCGTCGCGCGATGTCCTGCTCGCGGTGCCGGGCCTCGACCCGGCGCTGGTGGATGAGTTTGTCCTGGCGCGCGAAGATGCCGAGGCGCAGGGAATCCAGCCTCCAGTGTCGATGCTGCAGGGCGCCCGTGCGTACCTGTTGCCGGTCAGCCTGGGTAGGCGGTCCCGTGGGGCTTTCACCGTGCGCGCTCGGGCTGAGGTGGAGGGCCGGGTCCGGGCCGGCCGGCGCGCGGTGGTCAACTTGGGCCGCAGCCGCAAGCAACCGTTCGTCGTCCTGGCGTGGAGTGACGAGGCCTTTTCCCCTGATGCTTGGACTGCCCCCGACGTTACCTCGGCGTCCTCCTCGGAGAATATCGAACCATGAGCCTTCGAATCGGATCGCTCCAGAGTCGGCTGCTGGCGCTCGGCCTGCTGCTCGGCGTCATCGCAATCGTCTATCGTGCGGCGGTCGTGCCGCTGTGGCGCTACTATGTGGACAACCGCGAGTCGATCGAAAGCTATCGTGAGCAGACCGTCCGATTCACACAGATCGCCCGTGAGCTGCCGCAGCTCGAGCGTGCGCTCGCGGCGCTCGAGCAACGCCGAGACCTGGTCGGGTACGCCCTGCCGCGCACCAGCCCCACCCTCGCGGCGGCCTCGCTGCAGAATCAGGTAAAGGCCCTGACGGGGCGGAGCGGCGGCACGCTCACCTCAACGCAGGTGCTCCCGGTCGTAGAAGAGGCAGGCTTTCAACGGGTGGCCGTTAGTGTCCGGATGACGGTGTCGGTCGACGGCTTGCAGAAAATTCTCTATAGCCTCGAAGCGGCCCGGCCCGCCCTCTTTATCGACAATCTGGCGATCATCCCTCGGGCGACCCGCGGTCGAGATGGAGAACGGACCGAGCATCTCGATGTCCGATTCGATGTCTCCGGCTTCATGCGGATCGAAGAGGCGGAGCAAGCCGTTGCCGAAGGATAGAGCGGAAAAGTGTCGACCACGGCCGCGTCTTGCGGCGGCGGCTGTGCTAAACCGCACGCTTTATTCGGTCGATGTACTCAAGTGTCTGGAGCGGGTGGATTGCACGGTAGGGTTTCTTGGCCGGCTAGCGGCCTCAGCGGGAGAAGGTTTTGGGTAAGCGCCTCGGTGAGCTATTGACGGAGAGTGCGGTGCTCGACCAGGTGAAGGTCGAGCGTGCTCTGAAGCTCCAGGAGTCCAGTCACGAACGCCTCGGCACGCTGCTCGTCAACCTCGGATTCATCTCCGAGTCGGACCTCGCGAGCACCCTCGCCAGCCAGCTCGATCTGCCCTTGACGCCGCCCGCGGACTACCCCGACGCCCCGGCTCTGGAGGATCAAGTCAGCCCCGAGTTCTTGAAGCAGTTCAACATCGTTCCCTTGTGCGAGACACCCGAGCAAGTCGTGTTGGCGATGTCTGACCCGCTCGATGCCTATGCGCTGGATGCGATTCGCCTAGCAACCGGCAAGCGGGTGTCGGCTCAGGTGGGGGTCATCTCGCACATCGAAGAGGCGATCCGGCGCCAGTACGCCAATGGGGCCGATTCGATGGCGCAGATCGTCGACGACATTGAGGGCGGAGAGCCGGACCTCGATGATGCCGAGCACCTCAGGGACCTCGCGAGCGAGGCGCCCATCGTGCGCCTGGTGAACCTGATCATCGCCCGGGCGCTGCGCCTCGGCGCCTCCGACATTCACGTGGAGCCGTTCGAGAATCAGCTCACGGTGCGTTACCGCGTGGACGGGGTGCTGATGAACGTGGAGGCGCCCCCCTCCCACTCGAGCGCGGCGGTGATCTCTCGCATCAAGGTGATGGCCAATCTCAATATCGCCGAGCGCCGCCTGCCGAAGGACGGTCGCATCAAGTTCCGGATCGAGGGCCGGGAGTTTGACATGCGGATCTCCACCGTGCCGACGATGCACGGGGAGAGCGTCGTAATGCGAATTCTCGATAAGGGCAACATTCCGCTGGAGTTCCCCGCGCTCGGATTTGGCCCCGACATCTTGCCGAGATTTGAGGAGGTCCTTGCGCTCCCCCACGGCATCGTGCTCGTTACCGGGCCGACCGGCAGCGGCAAGACGACGACCCTGTACGCGGCGCTGCACGCTCTCAACACACCCGACAAGAAGATCTTGACGGTGGAGGATCCGGTTGAATATCAGCTCGAGGGAATCAACCAGATTCAGGTCAAGCCGCAGATCGGATTGACGTTCGCCAACGCGCTGCGCTCGATCCTTCGACAGGACCCGGACGTGATCATGATTGGCGAGATGCGCGATCAGGAAACGGCCAAGATCGCGGTCCAGTCGGCGCTGACCGGCCACAAGGTCTTCTCCACCGTGCACACCAACGACGCTGCGAGCAGCATCACCCGCCTGCTCGACATGGGCGTCGAAGATTACCTGGTGACGTCCACCGTCAATGCCGTGCTTGCCCAGCGCTTGGTGCGCAAGCTGTGTGCGGCTTGCCGCGAGGCCTACTTGCCGCCGGCGGAGCTGGTGGAGCAGCTGCGGCTCGATCGAGTGCCGGGCTGGGGTGAGGAGCGGTCGTTATA
>JAHELT010000145.1 GCA_024644045.1 Chromatiales bacterium
GCTTGCGCTTGCCCTGCAGCGAAGAAACCTGTGTGCCGGCAAGGTCCTCCAGCGGCTGAATCTGCGTGACCGGTGCTTCGCGGCGCGTCCTTTGCGCGGGCTTGCGCGCTGCCGCAGCCGTGGCGGGCATCGGCGCAGCCGCCGGCGGCACAGCCGGCGCCAGCGGCGGTTCCGCCTGCACGGGCTCGAGCGCTGCGGGTTGCGGCGGCACGGGGTTGCCCGCCGTCTGCGCGCCGCGCATCAGGATGTGCTCGTGCGCGGGCTCATCTTCCTGCACGGCGGCGGCAACCGCGGAATAGGCTTGCCGGCTGTCCTGCACTGGCGGCTTCGCGGAGTTTTCGATCGCCTGATAGAAGACGTCCTCGTCATAGTCGACGGCCGAGATTATCTCTACACCGCCATCGACCCGGCGATTGCCGAGAATCACCGCGTCGGCGCCCTGCTCCTCGCGGACCCGGCGCATCGCCTGTCTTATGTCGGGCGCAAAAGTGCGCTTAACTTTCATTGCGTAAACCTCGGTTTTCCATTCATCGCACCAGCGCGTACTGCGCTAAGTCCCAACCTGCTTCATCCCGTTTTTCCGATTCGATCGTCGCCGAGCGTGGCCACGATCTTGATCTGCCGTGCTTCCGGCACTTCCTGGTAACTCAGCACATGCATCCGTGCGATGCTGTGGCGTATCCAGCTTGCCAGTCCGGGGCGCAATGCCGGCGACACCAGCAGCACCGCCGCTTCACCCTTCACTTCCTGTTGCTGGGCCAGCTCGTGCAACGACCGTAGAAAGCGTTCTGCCATTCCCGGTTCGAACGCAAAACCGTCGCCGGACTCGCTGCGCATCGACTGGTGCAATAACTGTTCCAGTGAGGGATCGAGCGTAATAACGGGTAATTCCGCGGCCATACCGTTGATGTGTTGCACGATCAGCCGCCCCAGTGCGGCGCGTACGGCGGCGGTCAGCACGCCGGGGTCTTGACTCTTTGGCGCCTGCTCCGCCAAGGTTTCGGCGATGGTGCGGGTGTCACGGATGGGTACGCCTTCGCTCAAAAGGTTCTGCAGCACCTTGACCACAACAGCCAGCGGGATCAGGTCCGGCACCAGGTTTTCGATCAGCTTCGGGGTGTTCTGCGCGAGCACGTCGAGCAGCTGCTGCACCTCCTCGTGACCCAGCAGCTGCTGTGCGTTGTTCTGCAGAATCTGGCTCAAGTGGGTAGCGATCACGGTGCTCGCATCCACCACCGTATAGCCCAGTGTCTGCGCGTGATCCTTCTGACCCGGCTCGATCCACCAGGCGTCCAGGCCGAACGCCGGATCCTTGGTCTCGCGTCCGTCAATCGTGCCGTAGACGTTTCCGGGATCGATCGCCAGCTCCAGACCGGGGAACACTTCCGCCTCGCCCGCGGGCACGCCCAGCAGGCCGATCCGGTAGCTGTTCGGACTCAACTCGAGGTTGTCGCGGATGTGCACGGCCGGCACCAGGAACCCGAGCTCCTGCGACAACTTCTTGCGCACGCCCTTGATACGCATCATCAACTGCCCGCCCTGTTCCTTGTCGACCAGCGGTATCAGGGCGTAACCGACCTCCAGGCCGATCACATCCACCGGCGGCACGTCGTCCCAGCTGAGTTCACGCGCTTCGGGCTCCGGAGGCTCAGGTATCACCTGCGGCTCGGTCTCCGTGACCTCCTCCGCGCGGCGCCGGGTGATGTGCCAGGCGCCGAGTGCGAAGAGCGAAGCCAGGGTCAGAAACGCCAGATTGGGCATGCCGGGAATCACCCCCAGCGCACCCAGCACGCCGGCCGTCACAAACAACGGCTTGGGGTTGTCGAACAGCTGCGCGGCGACCTGGGCGCCCATATCGGCGGATGCGGACACGCGTGTAATGATGATCGCCGCCGCGGTCGAAAGAACCAGGGAGGGTATCTGGGCAACCAGGCCGTCGCCGATGGTGAGCAGCGAGTAGTTGCGCACCGCATCGGCGAACGCCAGATCGTGCTGCACCATGCCGATCGCCAGCCCGCCGATCAGGTTGATGAACAGAATGATGATGCCGGCCACCGCATCGCCGCGCACGAACTTGCTGGCGCCGTCCATCGATCCGTAGAAGTCCGCTTCCTGGGCAACCTCGGCGCGCCGAGCGCGCGCTTCTTCCTGCGATACCAGGCCCGAGTTCAGGTCCGCGTCAATCGCCATCTGCTTGCCGGGCAGCGCATCCAGTGTGAAGCGCGCGCTCACTTCCGAGATGCGCCCGGCGCCCTTGGTGACCACCACGAAGTTGATGATCACCAGAATGCTGAACACGACCAGGCCGACCGCGTAGTTACCGCCGATCACGAACTCACCGAACGACTCGATGACCTTGCCAGCGGCGCTCCCGCCGTTGTGGCCGTGCAGCAACACGACTCGCGTGGAGGCCACGTTGAGGGCGAGCCGCAACAGGGTCGCGATCAGGAGCACGGTCGGGAAGGCGGCGAACTCAAGCGGCCGCATCACGTAGACGACGACCATCAGAATGATCAGGCTCAAGGCGATGTTGAAAGTGAACAGCAGGTCCAGCGCCAGCGGCGGCAACGGCACCACCATCATCGCCAGCATCAGAACCAGCAGCAGCGGCGCCCCTGCCCCGCGGCGGCCGAAGTTGCGCATCCCGACCCACAGCACTTCGGCGTTCATACCGGTTTATTCGCCGAGCGCAACGCCTCGACGAACTCCTGCGGAACCTCGGGGCTCGGCGGCTGCGGCGGTTTCACGCCGCGTTTCTCTGCCATGCGCAGCTGCAGAACGAACGCCAGCACCTGGGCGACGGCGAGATACAGTTGCGTCGGAATGGGCTGGCGCAGATCGGTGCTGGCATGCAGCGCGCGCGCCAGCAGGGCCGCCTCTACGATCGCGACATCGTGCGTGGTGGCCACTTCGCGGATACGCAGCGCCACCAGGTCCATACCCTTCGCCACGACCACGGGTGCGCGCATGCGCTTCTCGTCGTAGCGCAGCGCAACGGAAAAGTGCTCCGGGTTGGTGATGACCACATCGGCGCGCGGCACTTCCTCGAGCATGCGTGCCTGGGCAAGTTGTTGCTGCAGCTGGCGTATGCGGCTGCGCACCTCCGGCTTGCCCTCCGTGTCCTTCATTTCGTCGCGTACTTCCTGACGCGTCATGCGCAGCTGCTTCTTGTGCTGCCAGATCTGGAACGGCACATCGATCACCGCAATCAATACCAGCGCGGTTGACAGCACGATGAACGACCAGCCCATCATCCAACCGGCATCGCGCAGCCCCACCGGCAGCGCGCTGTTGCGCAGCGCCAGCAACGGCTCCCACAGCATTACCAGCAGCACCCCGGTGAATACGGCCACCAGCAGGAACTTGCCGAGCGCCTTGGCCAGCTCGACCAGCGCGCGCACCGAAAACATGCGCTTGAAGCCCTTGAGCGGGTTGAGCTTCTCGGCTTTGAACTGCACCTGCTGAATGCTCAGCACCCAGCCGCCGATGAGCAGCGGAGCGCACGCCGCTGCCACCGTGACCAGCAGCAGAAAAGGGGTCAGCGCGAGCAGCGTCTGCAGCACCGCGTCGCCGAACGTTGCGAGCAGCAGCTGGTTGTCGAGGGTGCGTGTCGCGGGCAGCGCATAGACGTGCCGGAACAGCGAAGCGATGTTCCCGATCAGGCCGGGTGTAAGGAGCAGCACACCGCACGCGCCGAACAGGGTAACCGCCATCCCGCTGAATTCGCGCGAACGGGGCACCTGGCCGCGCTCGCGCGCTTCGCGCAGTCGTTTCGGTGTCGGGTCTTCGGTCCGTTCCTGAAACGTTTCCTGTGCCGCCATCGAATTGCCCGCTCGTCGGAATCAGCTGGAAACGAAAAACAGCGTATCGATCAGCTCGATACCGCTCTCGAAGAGCTCGGTGAACGCGGGTAGAAAGGACGGCATGGTCAATGTGAGCAGGGCAAACCCGAACAGCAGAATGACCGGAAAGCCCACCGAGAAGACGTTCAGCTGCGGCGCGGCGCGGGTCATGACGCCGAGCGCCAGGTAGGCGATCAGGATGGAAACCACCACCGGCAGGGCGATGCGCACCGCACCGACCAGCATTACGGACGCCCACGACGCCACGCTCCAGTAGGCTTCGCGCGACAGCCAGGCATCCTGGACAGGCATCAGCTCGAAACTCCTGACCAGCAGCGTGATAACCGCCAGATGGCCGTCCAGGGTGAGGAAGATCAGCGTGGCGATGATCACGAAAAACTGCGACAGCACGGGAACATTGACACCGTTCTGCGGATCGATCATTGAAGCGAAACCGAGACCCATCGACATGGCCATGTTTTCGCCGGCGACGATCAGCGCATTGAAAATCAGCTGCAGCGCAAACCCCATCGCCACCCCGATCAGCACCTGCTGCGCCAGCAACAGCAACGCCGGTACCGACAGCACATCCAGCACCGGCGCAGCGGGCAACAGCGGCAGTATCACCCACGTGAGAACCATCGCGATGACGATCCGGATGCGCACCGGCACCAGTCGCGTGCCGAACACCGGCGCAGAGAGCAGCAGAGCGCTCACGCGCACGAAGGGCCACAGGAACTCGTGCATCACTTTGAGCAGTTCGGCGGCCGGCAGGATCATGAGCCGCCGACGACGTAGGGAATACTTTCGTACAGGCGCAGCGTGTAGCTGATGAGCAGTTCGAGCATCCACGGTCCGGCGATGAACAGCGCGACCACCAGGGCGAGCAGCTTGGGGATGAAGCTCAACGTCATCTCGTTGATCTGCGTCGCCGCCTGGAACATGCCGATGATCAGGCCGATCGCCAGCGCCGAGAGCAGCATCGGTGCGGCCAGCAGGGTGGTGACCTGGAGTGCCTGTTGACCGATGTCTATGACGCCGTCCGGTGACATTGTTCCTGTCCTTGTCGAGTGCAGCTTGCGCGGGGGCGTCAGGTGTAGAAGCTGGCCGCCAGCGTGCCCATGATCAGCGACCAGCCGTCGATCAGCACGAAGAGCATGATCTTGAACGGCAGCGAGATGATCATCGGCGAGAGCATCATCATGCCCATCGACATC
Organism: Chromatiales bacterium; assembly: GCA_024644045.1. Taxonomy (GTDB): domain Bacteria; phylum Pseudomonadota; class Gammaproteobacteria; order JAHELT01; family JAHELT01; genus JAHELT01. The sequence goes on from JAHELT010000145.1 coordinate 5,060, forward strand.
AGCACGCTGGCCACCACGAGGTCGATGATCACGAACGGAATGAACACCAGAAAGCCGATCTGAAACGCGGTCTTCAGCTCGCTCGTTACGAACGCGGGAAGCACCAGGGAGAACGGGGTGTCCTCCGGTGTGGCGATCTCCGCTTGACCGGCGATGCCGGCGAAAAGCCCCACGTCGTCTTCGCGCGTCTGCGCGAGCATGAACTGCTTGAACGGAGCCGCGGCCGCCTGCGTCGCCTGCATCGGGTCCATTTCTTCCGCGAGATAGGGTTGCAGCGCCTGCGTGTTGATCTGATCGAACACCGGCATCATCACGAAAATGGTCAGGAACAGGGACAGTCCCAGCAACACCTGATTGGAAGGCGTCTGCGCCGTGCCGAGCGCCTGGCGCAGGATCGCCAGCACGATGATGATGCGTGTGAACGACGTCATCATGAGCACCGCGGCGGGCAGCAGGGTCAACGCCGTCATGACCGCGAGTATCTGCAGCGTCAGCGTATAGGTCTGTCCACCCTCCGCGTTCGGCTGCACGGTGATCGCCGTCAGACCCGCCGGCTGCGCCAGCGCCGATTCGAGTGCCAGCGCCAGCACCAGCAGGGCGGCGCAAGCGAGCGCCCGCCTCACCCGATACCCCCGCGTTTGAGCAGCCCGCGCAACTTGAACTGGAAAGACTCCCGCACGTCCTCGATCGGTACTTCGGCTTCGGCGTCCCCGACACCCGGCACCGGGGCATCCGCCGACTGCAGTTCGGCCTGCAGCGCGTGCAGCATCTGTACGCGGCCCGGTGCTACGCCGAGCAACAGGTGCTCGCGCCCGGCGCGGATCAGCACCACGCGCTCGCGCTGTCCGACCGCGATTCCCCCGAGCAGCTGCAGGCGGGCGTTGCCCGCCGTGGGCAGCCGCGCGAAACGCCGCACGAACCAGGCGCCGGCGAACACCAGAGCAACCACCAGCAGCAGACCGCCGCTCATGCGCAGCAGCACCTGGTAGCTCATCGGGTCCTCGACGCTCTGTGCCGCGCAGAGCTGCGGCGCGGCGAGCACGCACAGCATGATCAGAACGCGTGTCATCGCAGGTTCTTGATGCGCTCGGTGGGGCTGACCACGTCCGTGAGGCGGATGCCGAACTTGTCGTTGATGACCACCACCTCGCCGTGCGCGATCAGGGTCCCGTTCACGGTAACGTCCAGCGGCTCGCCAGCCAGACGATCGAGCTCAACCACCGACCCCTGATTGAGTTGCAGCAGATTGCGAATGCTGATCCGGGTCTTGCCGACCTCCATGCAGATCGTGAGCGGGATATCGAGAATGTTCTCGATATTGACTTCGCCGCCACCTGCTTTCCCGTCCGGTTGCAAGGTCTGCAGCGGCGCCACCTGGGCCGCGTTGGAAAGCTCAGTTGCATCGCTCGCCGGCTGTCCATTCCCGGCTGCGGCGGCCTGTTGCTGTGCGCCGGCTTCGGCCAGCTGCTCCTCGTCACTCATCGTCCCGGCTCCTGGTTGCCTGACGCGTCGATTTCCTCGACCCGGATCAATTCCGCCACACGCAGTGCCGCATTACCGCGCGACTCGCCGTATTGACCGCGAAACAGCGGGATATCCTCGGAGCTCGCCGTGACCAGCGAAGGCGGTTCGATCGGCAGTATGTCGCCCGCCTCCAGCTCCGTGAGCTGTTTGACGGAAATCGTCAGCTCCATCAGTCTGGTCGCGACCTCCACCTGCGTGTTCAGAATCTGTTCACGCAGCACCCGGTGCCAGCGTTTGTCGAGGTCGGATCGATCGGTTTGAATACCGGCATCGAGCTGCTGACGTATGGGTTCGATCATCGCGTAGGGCACGGTCATGTGCAGTTCCCCGCCGCCGCCTTCCAGCTCGATGGTGAAGGTCGACACCACGACCAGTTCCGGGAGCGTTGCAATATTGGCGAGATGCGGGTTGACCTCGTGACCGATATAGCTGAACTGCATATCGATCACCGGTTCCCAGGCGCGCTTGAAGTCCTCGAACACGGCGTCGAGCAGAATGCGCACCACGCGCTGCTCCGTAAGCGTGAATTCGCGGCCTTCGATCTTGGTGTGAAAACGCCCGTCCCCGCCGAAGTAGTTGTCGACCATGGCGAACACCAGCTTCGAATCCATGTTCACGATCGCGCGCCCGCGAAGCGGCTCCGCCTTCACGACGCTCAAGCTGGTGGGAACGTACAGTCCGTGAATGTAGTCGCCGTACTTCACCATCTGCACGCCGTCCACGGTGATCTCCGGCGAACGGCGCAGCAGATTGTAGACACTGGTTCTGAAAAAACGCGCGAACCTTTCGTTGATGACCTCGAGCGTCGGCAAACCTCGGCGGACGACACGATCCTGATTGGCCAGGTCCAGCGGCCGCGCCTCGCCGTCGTTGACCGGCTCGTCGGTTTCGGCCGCAACCTCGCCGTTGTCGACCCCGTGGAGCAGGGCATCGATCTCGTCCTGGCTGAGAATGTCTTTATCGGCCATGCGCGGGTTACTGCATCACGAAACCGGTGAAGAACACTTCCATGTCCTCGATCTCGGTGTACTGCGAAATGATTCCGCGAATCGTTTCCAGCGTGCTTTCGCGCAGCTGGTCCTTGCCGTTTCGGTCTTTCACCGCGGCGGCATCCTGGTTGCTGAACAGCAGCACCAGGCTGTTGCGGATCTGCGGCATGTGCTCGGTGACCACGTCTTCCACCTCGGTGCCGTAGACGAGCAGCGAGATCGACACTCTCAGCAGGCTTGAGCTGCCCTCCAGGTTCACGGTGAAGGGCGGGTCCAGGTCCAGGTAACGCGGTTCGGGCGGCGGGAGCGCGGGCGCCTCTTCCGGTACTTCCGCTTCGGCCACCGGCGAGTCCCCGCCGATCAGGAAGAACGTCCCCCCGGCGGTGGCGGCAATCAGCACCACCGCACCGACGATGATCATGATGAGCGTTTTCTTGGAGCCGCCGCCCTCGGCGGGCGCTTCGGTTTGCGCTTCGGTTTCCTGTTCCTGCTTCTCAGCCATGCTAGTCCCCTGCCTGTAACCACTAGGAGGCGGGATAGCAATTAGCATGCCTCAATAAATTACATTATTTTTCAATTGGTTAAATCGAGGCAGATGGCACGTGTCAGGTCTTTGACTGGGCTCGCGCAGAGCGCTTGCCGGAACCTTGGCGGGGCGCGCCGGGCAGGGCGCAAGCGAGGGCGGACAGCAGCCCGGAGCCGCGTGCGCCCGTGGATGCCAGAGGCGCCGGCGGCGGGTGTTTCGCGGAACCAGCCTGCATATTGCACGAAGGATTCGCTCCTCAGGGGAAATCTGGCTAAGTGGATCGGACGATCGGGTGCAGAGTAATAGCCGGCCTATTGCTCAAGGCCGATCGTTCGAGCGACGACGCCAGATTTTTCCTGAGAGTGAATAGGTACTAACCGTTACCCGTTGAGGTTACGGGAAAAACGATTGATTTCACCGTTAAACATGACTACTCGGTAGCCGCCTTCGTGCAATTTGCGGGCTAGACGAACAGGTCGAGCAATGCCGTGTCGCCGGTCGCGTCCACCTCGCCGGCGGATTCGATCGCAGCCAGCGGCTCGTTGGATTCCGGCGTATCCGCCACCCTATCCTGTTGCCCGCTGCCCTGCTCGGGCGCCTGCCGCTGACGGCTGCCCACGTTCACGTCGGTCAGCTCGATGCCCGCCTCCGCCATCATCTCGCGCAAGCGCGGTAGCGACTGCTCGAGCAGCTCGCGGCTGAGGGGCGTATCCGCGGCAAACACCAGCTGAGCACGATCGCCCTGCATGACGAGCTGCACGTCGACACGGCCGAGCTGCGGCGGATCGAGCATGATCTCCGCACGCTGCTGGCCGTGAGACACCATCCAGACCAGCCGCTCGCCAAGCGTCGGCTGCCAGTTGGGCCGATCGACGCTCAGCTGCAGCATCACGGGTGAAGCGCCGCGCGTGCGCGGCGCCTCGGCGCCGGCTGGGGAACGCGCCAGCAGCTCCAGAGCGGTCTCACCCGGCTCGGCGGGGGAATCGATCAGCACGTCATGTGCGGGGCCGGGCGTCGCCGGCAGCGCTACCGGTGCGACAGGAGGCAGCTGGCGGTGCGTGAAGACGTGAGGCGCGCGGCGTTCGCCATCCATCAGGACCGGCGCATCGACAAGTCCCTTCGCCAGCCGGATGTCCGCCGCGCTCCCGCCAGACGCTACCTGCTGTTCGAGGACGGGCGTCTGCTCGCCGCTCGCGGCGGCAACTGCAGCGCGCAGCACCGTCAACCCGTGTGCGGCGCCCGGGTTGACGCCCGGCGAGGACGGCACTGCCTGCCCCGTTTTGGCCGCGTCGGCGGCCGCCTGGGCAATCAGCTGCGGCAAAGGCAGTATCGGTAGCGGCAACTGCTCGCCGGCCTGCGGCAAGGCCTCACCGCCGGGCGGCATCGGCTGCTCGGCGGGCGTGCCGGCGAGGAGCGCGAGCAGTGGATCGGTGCCGTCGGCGGGGGTCGCCGGCAGGGCGTGCTCGAGGATCGCCAGGTAATCGGAAAACTCACTGTTTTCAGTCAGTTGTGGAGAGACCTCGGGCAGCCCTCCGGGCAACCCCTCGAGCTCTCCCGCCGCTGGGGGCGGCAGCTTCAGGAACGCTGAATCGATAAACATTGTGCAGTTGTCTTTTGGCTCGCTCTGTCTGTTGCAACTGCCGGGCCAGGGCGGGCAGGCGGGCGTCAATCGCCCGTGGCGTCGCGTGGGCGCGCGCGGTCGTCCAGCAGGCGCTGCTCGCGGCGCCGCTCGCCGCGTTCCTCGTCGCGCCGGATACGGTCCACCGCGTTGTCGAGCGCGCGGGCCTTGCGGCTGGCCGCTTCCCAGCGCTCGCGCGCCTGACTCACACGCTGCCGGCACTGCTCGATCACCAGCCGCTGCTGTTCCACACCGCGGTTGAGCTGGGCGAGAAACACCTGGTAGTTGCGCAGCCAGCTCACGTCGCGCGCCGACTCGCCGTGCAGGCGGAAATCGCGGCCGTACTCGTCACGGTAGGCGACCAGCTGGCCGAGGCTTTCTTCCTGGCGCTGCAGTTCTTCGTTGGCATGCGCGAGCGCAAGCGCGGCGTCGCGCAGCTGGTTGTCCGCGTGCTGCTGCACCGGTTTCAGACGCGTGGAACGGTTCACGGCGCTTCACTACTCACTCGCCGGATTACCCGGACTGGCGGGCAGATGGAAGCTGCCGACGAGGTCACTGAGCTGGCGCACGCTGCCCGCAAGGTCCTGCGAATCGTGCATGTCCTGTGCGAGAAACGCCTGCAGCGCCGGGTAGTGCTGGACGGCGGCGTCGAGCTGCGGGTTGGCGCCGGCCTGGTAGGCCCCGACGCTGATCAGATCCCGGTTACTCTGATACAGCGCCTGCATGCGCCGGAACTCGGCGACCCATTGCAGTTGCGCGGGCCCGGCGATGGCCGGCATTGCCCGGCTGACCGATGCCTGCACGTCGATCGCCGGGTAATGGCCGGCTTCGGCGATCTCGCGCGACAGCACGATGTGCCCGTCGAGAATCGCACGCGCGGCATCGGCAATCGGGTCGTTCTGGTCGTCACCTTCCACCAGCACCGTGTAGAAAGCGGTGATGGATCCGGCGTTGCGCTCACCGTTGCCGGCGCGTTCCACCAGCTGCGGCAGGCGCGCGAACACCGACGGCGGATAGCCCTTGGTCGCCGGTACCTCGCCGATCGCCAGCCCGATCTCGCGCTGCGCCTGCGCAAAGCGGGTCAGTGAATCCATCAGCAGCAGCACTTTACGGCCGTGGTCGCGAAAGTACTCGGCGATGCTGTGCGTCAGCATCGCGCCGTGCAGCCGCATCAGCGGCGAGGTATCAGCGGGTGCCGCGACCACCACGGCGCGTTGCATGCCGCTGTCGCCTAGAATGTCCTCGACGAACTCTTTCACCTCACGGCCACGCTCACCGATCAGGCCGACGACAACGACATCGGCCTGCGTGTAGCGCGTCATCATACCCAGCAGGACACTCTTGCCGACCCCGCTGCCGGCGAACAGGCCCAGGCGCTGGCCGCGTCCCACCGACAACAGCGCGTTGATGGAGCGAATCCCGACATCCAGCGTCTCGCGGATGGGGGAGCGCTTGAGCGGATTGAGCGGCTCGCCCTGCAGCGGGTACGTGGTGCCGGTCAGCAGCTTGCCGCGGCCGTCAAGCGGTTCGCCGCGGCCGTCCAGAATCCGGCCCAGCAGCGACTCGTCGACGGGCACGCGGTAGACCCGCGACTTCGGCAGCACGCGGGCGCCGGGAACCAGACCCTGAATGCTCTCCGTCGGCATCAGGTAAAGCCGTTCCCCGGCGAATCCGACCACCTCCGCCTCGATCGCGGAGCCGTCCGGATTCATCACCGCGCAGCGCGTGCCGATGGCGGCCGAGCAGCCGGCCGCCTCCAGGGTCAGACCGACGATGCGGGTGAGCTTGCCCTCCACCGCGAGCGGCGGAAGTCTGGGCGGTCTGGCGGCTCTGGCACGCAGCCGGCGGGTCCAGGCACCCGGTTCGGCCGCGGCAGCGGCCTCAGTCTCCATCGCGCTCACCGACCAGCACGCTGGCAGCCAGCGCGGCCAGACGGGTTTCCAGGGTCGCGTCGATGCGTGAGGCATCGCTGTCGACCGTGCAGCCGCCCCGCGTGATCAACGGGTCTTCGACCAGCGTCAGACCACCCCCCTCGAACTCGCCCGCGTGCAGGGCCTCCTGCAGAAACGGCGCGTCGTCGGGGTGAACGTGCACGCGAATCTCGCGCGACGCAGACGGCAGCAGGCCGATCGATTCGCGCACCACGGGCACCAGCTCGCCGGGGTCGATGCGCAGCTCGCGGCGCACCAGCTGCTGCGCGTACACCAGGCTCAGGTGCACCAGCTCCTGTTCGGCCTGCTCGTCGAGCTGTGCGAAGGCGCCGACCATGGCGGCCAGCACAGAGCGCATGCGTGCCTGCAGCTCCGCGTTTTCGGTGCGCGCCTGCGCCTGGCCCTCGGCATAGCCGACGGCGCGGCCTTCCTCGCGCCCGGCCTTTTCCCAGGCCTCCACATCGGCCGCGGTCGGCGGCGCCACCGGATCACCGGTGAACACCGTGTGCGAACCAAACCCGTCGGCCGCCATGCTCGGCACTTCCCACGGCACTGCCTCGTCGCTGTTGAGCTTGGCATCCTTGGCCACGTCAGCGGTCTCTCATGCACACACGCGGGAGGCCACGCTAGGGCCTGTTAACGCTATGCAAATGCCCATCGCCAGAGGCCGTTTTTTCTTAGGGCAAAGCGCGCTGAGTGCGGTGTACTCCCGGTACATCAGCGAAATACAACGACGCCATGGGGAAAAACGGCCCCCGTCCCTGCGGGTTGACTCTCCAATGAGGCCATGCGGCGTTGCGCAGGCCTTGTTTGGATGACCAAACTGCACCCTGCGCGCCTTGCCTGGCCTCATTGCAGAGCCAACGATGGGTATTCGCATAGCGTTAACTGGCCCTAGA
>JAHELT010000146.1 GCA_024644045.1 Chromatiales bacterium
CGGGGCGGTCGCCGGGCTGGTCGCGATCACGCCGGCGTCGGGCTCGGTGGGGCCGATGGGCGCGCTGGTGATCGGCGCCGCGGCCGGCGTCGGCTGCTTCTTTGCGGCTACCAGGATCAAACGCGCGTTTGGCTACGACGACTCGCTCGATGTGTTTGGCGTGCACGCGGTCGGCGGCATAATCGGCGCCATACTGACCGGCGTGTTCTCGGCCACCTCACTCGGCGGCAGCGGTCTGGGCGACGGTAATGAGAGCATCGGCGCGCAACTCGGCGCGCAGCTCGTCGGGGTAGCCGCCACGATCGTCTACTGCGGTATCGTCACCTGGATCCTGCTCAAGCTCATCGACAGCATGCTGGGTCTGCGCGTGGGCGATGACGAAGAATCCGAAGGGCTCGATATCGCAGCGCATGACGAGCGGGGCTACATCCTCTAGCAGGGATTCGACAAGGCGCTGTTCAACGGTGCGCAGCGTGACCCGTAGTTTTCGATGCCGCACGCTCGGTTCCTCCACCTGTTTCCCGCTTGTACCGGTTGCCGGTGCAAGCGGGTTTCCTTGGGCGCCGGCCAGCGGAATTCAGCAATGAGCGACATCGAGGCCCTGGTGGCGGGCTTCGAATCTTTTCATTACAAGTACACGCGAGACCTGAGGGCGTGCGGCGCGGATCCGCGCCGTTGCGGTATCATCGCGCACGGTGAACAAACCGACCATCCACCCGACCCGATTGCCCAGCGAGGATCGCGCTATGACGCTTCGCCACGGCCGTGAGCTGCTCGTGATGCCCGGACCCACGACGGTCCCCGACGCGGTTCTGAACGCCATGCACCGGCCCGCCATCGATATCTATGCCGGCGAGCTGCTGCGCATTACCGAGACCTGCCTGGCCGAGCTGCGCACCGTGTTCGCCACCGAGCACGGGGTATACATCTACGCGGCGAACGGGCATGGCGCGTGGGAAGCGGCACTGTCAAATGTGCTGTCCCGCGGTGAGCAGGTGCTGGTGCTGGAGAGCGGGCGCTTCGCCACCGCGTGGGGTGGGATGGCGCAGACGCTGGGCGTCGAGGTGCTGACGCTGCAGGGAAGCCTGCGCGCGGCAGTCGACCCGGCGCGGGTCGAAGCCCGCTTGCGCGAAGACACGGCGCGGCGCATCAAGGCGATCCTCGTGGTGCAGGTCGATACCTCCACAGGGGTGATCAACGACATTCCCTCCATCCGTGCGGCGATCGATGCCAGCGGACACGATGCGCTGCTGATGGTCGACGCGATTGCCTCGCTGTGCACGATGCCGTTCGAGCTGGACGCCTGGGGCGTGGACGTGGCCGTGGCGGGGTCGCAGAAGGGCCTCATGATGCCGCCGGGACTCAGCTTCTGCGCCGCCGGGCCGCGCGCCCGCGAGGCGCATCAGCGCGCGGACCTGCGCACCCGGTACTGGGACTGGACCCAGCGGGAAGGGCCCGAGCACTACCAGAAATACTGCGGCACGCCGCCTGAGCACCTGCTGTTCGGGCTGGAGAAAGCACTGCAGCTGATCCTGGAGGAAGGGCTCGACAATGTGTTCGAGCGCCACCGTCTGCTCGCCGGCGCCGTGCGCCGGGCGGTGGAAGTATGGAGCGGTGGCGAGGCCCTGGAGTTCAACATCCTGGAGCCGGAGCAGCGTGCCGACTCACTGACGACGGTTCGCATGTGTGACGGCTTCGAGCCGAAGACCCTGCAGGCGTTTTGCCGCGACACCTGCGGCGTAACGCTCGGCGCGGGAATCGGTGAGCTGCGCGATCGTGTGTTCCGCATCGCCCACATGGGTCACATCAACGCGCCGATGATTTTCGGGGCGCTGGGCAGTGTGGAGCTTGCGCTGAGCGCTCTCGAGCTGCCGCACACCGGCGGGGGCGTCGAGGCGGCGGTTCGATGGCTGGCCGCGGAGCTCGGTGAGCAGGTTTCGCCGAGCCGATCCAGCACGAGCGAAGCACCGGCCTGACGCTCAGCTCGGCGGGCGTCGCGGAATCGATCTGCCCCCGCTTCACCTGCTCGAGGTGACCGCAGTCAGTTGACGACGGGCAGATGGCAACTGCTGGAAACTTCACTCGGCGGTTCAGACTGAGGTCCTTGACAGGGCCTGCTGCGCGGGTAATTCTCGGCATCGATTCCAGCAGCGTCCAGATAAGCACCGGCAAACCGATGTTGAGCGAAATGCGCGGCGCCGAGGCCGAAGCGCCGCCTTACCCGACGATTGGCGCCGCGCTGCAGGCGCAAGCCGGGCAGCGGCCCCGGGCCCGAGCGTTGAGCTTCCCGCAGGCTCACCAGGCTTTCACCTTCAGCCAGTGGCACGATGAAGCGGTGCGCGTCGCGCACGCGCTGCGGGCAGTTGGCGTGGCGCCGGGTGAACACGTCGCCCTGCTGGCGGAGAACCGTATCGAATGGCCGGTGGTGCAAGCCGCGGTTGCGTTGTGTGGGGCCGTGCTGGTGCCGGTGAACACACACTTCGAACGTGACGAGCTGTGCTACGTGCTCGGGCACTGCCAGACACGGGTGTTGTTCCTTTCGGCCCGGTTCCGTTCGCACGCCTACCTGGAAACCGTGCAAGCGCTGCGTCCCGAATTGCCGCACCTGCAGCATCTCGTGGTTCTGGACGGGCCGAGGCCGGGCTGCATTGACTACCGCTCGATGCAGGGGGCTCAGGCGCCGTTGCCGGCGGTGGCGCCGGCTGCGATTGCCGGCGTGCTGTATACGTCGGGCACCACCGGTTTTCCCAAGGGGACTCTGTTGTCTCACCGGGCGATGCTGTTCGATGCGTGGCAGGTCACGAAACGGCTCGGCGTCGTAGAGGGCGACCGCTGGACATCCATGATCCCGCTGTTTCATTGCGCCGGCTGCATCATGGCGGTGCTCGGCTCGCTGCAACGCGGCGGCTGCTACGTTGGCGTAGCAGGCTTCACGCCGGAGTGCATGTTCAGCACTATCGAGGCGGAGCGATGCACTGTGTTTTCCGCGGTGCCGACCGCTTATCTTGCCATGCACGAGCACCCCGCCCGAAAGGCCTACGACCTGTCCAGTCTGCGCACCGGCACCTGCGGCGGCGCCGATGCGAACCCGGCGGTGCTGCGTGCCTGCGCGCGTGACTTTCCGATGCCGTACCTGGTCAATCTCTATGGGCAGACCGAGTCGGCCACCGCCATCGCGACGCCGTCGTTCGACGATGAGGATCGTTTCGACACGGTGGGCCCGGTGCTCGACGGTTGTGAGTTACGTATCACCGGGCCGGAATCCCGGGCGGTCCTGGCGCTGGGCGAGATCGGGCAGATTGAGGTCCGAGGACCGATGGTGATGCACGGTTACCATGCTGAGCCCGAGGCCACCGCGGCGACCATCGACGCGCACGGCTGGATGCAGAGCGGTGATCTCGGATACATCACCGAACGCGGAAAACTGTGTCTCGCCGGCGGCCGGCTGCGTGACATGATCATCCGCGGCGGCGAGAACCTGTACCCGGTGGAAATCGAGAATCATTTGATGGCGCACCCCGCGGTGCGGCAGGCCGCCGTGTTCGGCGTGCCGGATCGGTACTACGGCGAAGTGCCCGCTGCGGCGTTGACCCTGCGCGAGCCGATCGACGCCGACGGGTTGCGCGCGCATTGCGCAGGCCGTCTTGCGCGCTTCAAGATTCCGGCGCGCTGGTTTCTGATCGATGCGTTCCCGCAGACCGCCAGTGGTAAAATACGCAAGGTTGCGCTGCAGGCGCAGGTTGCCGACGGTGCGCTGCAGGAATTGAGGTGAACCGACGATCGCCGCGCGCAGCCCGGCAACGGTTCGGCAAGTGTCGGAGGGATACGCAAATGATGCTGCGATCATCGGCCGCAGGGGCGGCGATAGTGATGGCCTTGACTGCCGGCGCGGTCCTGGCCGACTACAACTGCAACGCGGGTATCGAGTTTCATGACGATGGCTCATTTCGCCGCTGCGTGCTGAACGGCAATCATCGGTTCACGCTGGGCAGCGGCCTGACGCTCGTATGCGCGAACGGCTACCCGATAGAGGACCATCCGCAGGGCTCGTTACGCCGCTGCACGCTGGCCGAGCCGCTGGCGGGCAAAGCGCCGGAGTGTGTGGAGGGAACGCGTGTCGAGCTCGACGAGCGGGGCGTGCTGCTTGCCTGCCAGAACTGAGGCGCGTCCTATCCGTCCACGGCGGCTTTCCACCAGGCGGGCAGTCCGGCGACCGAATCCAGCGTCGCGTGCGGTGAGATCCCGAGCGCCAGATCGGTGGGCCTGAATTTTCCGGTGCGCACGAGAATGCCGTGCAACCCGGCGCGCTGCGCTGCATCGACGTCACCCTTGATGTCGTCGCCGATCATTGCGGCGTCGGCCGCCGCCACGCCGAGCATGTCCAGGGCGACCTGGAAGAACGCCGCCGAGGGTTTGCCCATGACCTCGGCACGGCAGCCCGTGGCGTGCTCCAGCGCGACGACGAAGGGGGCGACGTCGAGCTGCAGGCCGTTCGGCGTTTGCCAGTAGCGGGTCATGCCCAGGGCGACCAGCGCCGGCTGAGGCCGGTCCATCAACAGCCTGAAAGCGCGGTTGAGGGTGGCAAAGGTCCACCGCTCGCCAAGATCGCCCAGCACCACGGCGGCCGCGCCGTGCTCGGCCGTATCGTCCAGCAAGGGGAGGCCCGCAAACTCTGCGCGCGTCGCCTCGGGGACGAACAGCGCGACGTTGCCGCTGACGTGCTGCTGCAGCCACTGCCGGGCGGCGACGGGCGGCGTGAGGATGGCCGAGGGCGCCACGTCGATGCCCAACCCGGCGAGCTTGCGCACCAGTGAGTCGCGCGGCCGGGACGTCGTGTTGGTGAGAAACAGGTGCGCCACACCCTGCTGCTGAAACCAGCGAACCGCGGCGGCGGCGCCGTCGACGGCGCGCTCGCCTTCGTACAGCACCCCGTCCAGATCAAACAGAACCGCCTGCATCGCCGTCCTGGTGCTTGGAGCAATAGGCACATTCTACTTTCTCGAGGTAAACGGGGACATTCTGCTTTTTTCCCGCGTCCCGACCGATAGCGGTGCGCGAAGTGAAACAGCGCAATGTCCCCATTTCTTTACGCCTGCTCGGCGTACTGCCCGATCGCCTCGAGAAACGCAGCACCGTACTTTTCGAGCTTGTGCTGACCGACGCCGTTGATGGCGAGCAGCTGCGTTTCGTCCGCGGGCCAGGCTTGCGCCATCGCGACCAGCGTCGCGTCGCTGAACACCACGTAAGGGGGAACCGACTGCTCGTCGGCGAGCCGTTTGCGCAGCGTGCGCAGGCGCTCGAACAGCCCCTCGTCGTACGGCGCCAGCGAAGCCTCCGACACCGCTTTACTGCGCCGGGTCGAGCGCACCCGCAGCCGTGGCTTGACCAGTTCGAGCCGCAGCTCGCCGCGCAGCACGGGACGCGCCGCCTCGGTCAGCCGCAGCACCGAGTAATTCGCGATGTCCTGCACCAGAAAGCCACGGTGCACGAGCTGGCGAATGATGGACAGCCACTCTTGCTCGCTGCGCTCGGCGCCGATACCGAAGGTAGACAGCCGGGCGTGGCCGAAATCGCGAATGCGCTCCGTGTCCGCGCCGCGCAGGACGTCGGCAACGTACCGGGCACCGAAGCGCTGCCCGACACGGTACACGCAGGACAGCACTTTCTGCGCATCCTCGGTCGCGTCGTAACGTTCGGGCGGGTCCAGGCAGCGGTCGCAGTTGCCGCAGTCCTGGTCAAGCGGGTCACCGAAGTAGCCGAGCAGCACGCGGCGGCGACAGGTATCGCTCTCCGCAAGCCCGACCATCGCGTTGAGCTTGTGCAGCTCGATGCGGCGTTGCTCGGGATCGCCGCCCGACTCGATCATCCGGCGCGCCATCACGGCATCCTGCGCGCCGTAGAGCAGCAGCGCCTCGGCCGGCAGGCCGTCGCGTCCGGCGCGGCCGGTTTCCTGATAGTAAGCCTCGATGTGCCGCGGCATGTCGTAGTGCACGACGAAACGCACGTTGGATTTGTCAATACCCATGCCGAACGCCACGGTCGCCACGACGATCTGCACGTCATCGCGCAGAAACCTTTCCTGCACGGCGTTTCGCCACTCGGCGTCCAGGCCGGCGTGGTAGGCGACCGCACGGTAGTCCTTTTCGCTGAGTGACGCCGCCAGCGTTTCCGTGCGCTTGCGGCTCAGCGCGTAAACGATGCCTGCCTGGTTCTCCCGCCCCTCCAGAAACCGCAGCAGCTGGTCTAGCGGCTTGTGTTTTTCAACAACCGTGTAACGGATGTTGGGGCGATCGAAACCGCTGATGAAGTGGGCGGCCTGCTCGAGGCCGAGCGCAGTGTCGATATCGGCCCGCGTCGGTTCGTCGGCCGTGGCGGTCAGGGCGATCAGCGGAATCTCGGGAAACCGCTCGCGCAGCAGCTTGAGCTGCTGGTACTCGGGGCGGAAATCGTGCCCCCACTGCGAGACGCAATGTGCTTCGTCGATGGCGAACAGCGCTATCTCGACGTCGGCCAGGCGGCTCAGAAACCCGTCGCTGGTCAGGCGCTCGGGGGCGACGTAGAGCAGGTCCAACTCCCCGGCGTGGAGCTTGTGCAGCACCGTCGAGGCCTGAGCCTGCGAGAGTGACGAGTTGTAGCAGGCAGCCGCGACGCCGTTGGCCAGCAATGCATCCACCTGGTCCTTCATCAGCGAGATCAGCGGCGAGACGACGATCGCGACCCCGGCGCGGTGCAGGGCGGGGACCTGGTAGCACAGCGACTTTCCGCCGCCGGTCGGCATCAGCACGAAGGCGTCACCGCCGCCGATCACGTGCTCGATGACCTCGCGCTGGCCGGGACGAAACGTCTGGTAGCCGAAGACTTCGGCGAGTGTGTGGTCGACGGTGCTCTGCGAAAACAACGACATGCGTGCGGGGATCAGGCTATCGCTCTGTGACTGCTCATGGTTCGCTCTCCGCGGCTTGTCGTGACCTGCGCTCTGGCTGCACGGCCCGCCGGCGCGCAAAGGCTAACAGGATGTTGGCCTCCCTGTTCATTTTTCCCGCGGATCCGGCGTACGCATGCCGTGATCCGTTGCGTGCCGCACTGCTCGCTGGCTGCTCATTTTCCCGGGCGTGCGTAACGCGCTATGGTGAGCGGGGGCCAGTGGTGGTTTCGGAGCACAGGAATACGATGACTGGAGCAGTGTTGAACACCATTGACTCGGGTGTGCGAACCATCACCCTGAATCGCCCCGACTCATTGAACGCGATGAACGTGGCGCTGCTGGAGGCCGTGCAGGAAGCGTTCGTCCTCGCTGACGCCGACGACAGGACGCGCGTGATCGTATTCACCGGTGCCGGGCGTGCGTTCTGCGCGGGCGACGACTTGCGCGAGAATCCGCTGCCGCAGTCCCGGAGCGAGGCGCGCGCGTTCGTCGATGCGATTCAGGCTGTCACGCGCCACATCGTCCTCGGGCGGAAGGTCGTGGTCGGCGCGATCAACGGCTGGGCGGTCGGCGGCGGGTTCGAATGGGCCATCAACTGCGATTTTTCGCTGTGGGCGCGCAGCGCCAGAGCCTTCTTTCCCGAGCTCTACTGGGGCCTGTTCGTCACTGGCGGGGTAACCGCGCTGCTGCCGCCGCTGGTGGGTATGACCAAAGCGCGCGAGATGCTGATGCTCGGCGAACGCTACGATGCCGACACCCTGGGCGGGCTGGGGCTCGCCTGGAAAGTCGTCGACGATGGTCAGCTCCAGGCTCAGGCGCTGGCGCTGGCTGCGCGGCTTGCGGCATTACCGCCACGCGCACTGTCGGACATGAAGGCCGCACTGGCGCGAGTCGCTTACGGATCGCCCGATGTGCTGAACGCGGCGCTCGAGCGCGAAACCGAAGCCACAGTGCGTGGCCTGCTGGACCCGCAAACCGCCGAACGGCTCAAGGCGTTCACCGACCGCTAGGCTTCATACGCAGGCGCCCGCGCGGGTCTGCCCGGGCGGTCCGCGGGCTTGCGTTTACCCCCGGCCGCGCAATACTCTCGTTTCGGCGATCCGCGTTACGCCGGCCACAGAACCGGCGCCGCCCGCGGCCTGAACCAACACCGGATGACGCTGATGCACGAACTGTGGCGCCTGAGCGCCTGTGAGCTCGCCGAAGGCATTCGCGACCGGCGCTTCACCTGCGTGCAGGTCATGGAGTCGGTGCTGGGACGGGTGCAGGCGCGGAATCCGGCGTTGAACGCGATTGTCTATGACTACAGCGAACAGGCGCTCACGCAGGCCCGTGCGGCCGACCGGCACGTTGCCGAGGGACACCTGCTCGGCGAGATGCATGGCGTGCCGGTAACGATCAAGGAAAATGTCGATGTGCGCGGCACCCCGACCCCGAACGGTGTGCCGGCGCTGGAGAGCATCATCGCACCGGACGATGCGCCGGTAGTGCGCAACCTGCGCAACGCGGGGGCGATCGTCATCGGGCGTACCAATACGCCGGAGGTCTCCATGCGCGCCACCACCGACAACCCGCTGCACGGCCGCACCCTGAACCCCTGGCACGCTGACGCATCGCCCGGCGGGTCGTCGGGCGGGGCCGGCGCCGCCGCGGCGGCCGGTTTCGGCCCGGTGCACCACGGTAACGACATCGGCGGTTCGCTGCGTTTTCCGTCGTTCGCTTGCGGTGTGGCCACGGTCAAACCCACGTTGGGCCGGGTGCCGGCCTACAATCCGTCGGCCACCGTCGAGCGCGGCCTTCTGGCGCAACTCATGTCGGTGCAGGGGGTGATCTGCCGCGAGGTACGCGACGTCGACCTGGCGACGCGGGTCCTGTCGGCGGAGGACCCGCGCGATCCCTGGTGGGTCCCGGTGCCGTTCGACGGTCCGCCGGACGCGCAGCCGATCAACGTCGCCTTCACGCGGGACGCGCACGGATACCCGATGCACCCTGAGATCGGCGACGCTCTGGCGCGCGCCGCCGGATTTCTGAGCGACGCCGGGTATGCCGTCGAGGAAATCGCCACACCGCCGATTCTCGAGGCCGCCCGCTGCTGGCAGGACATTGCAACGTTCGAGATCGAGGCCACGCTCGGCCCGCTCGTGCGCGAGCACGGCAGCGGGACCATCCAGCGGATTTTCGGCTACTACCGCGAGCTCGGCGAGCTCGTCGACGAGCGGGGGTATCGCGAGGGCATCGCGGCGCGCACGGCGTTGACGCGCGCCTGGAACGTTTTCCTGCAGGATCACCCGCTGGTGTTGTCGCCGTTTCTGATGCGCCCGACCTACGCCTGGGACTACGATGCCCGGGGCTCCGCCCAGACGAAGGATCTGTTCAGCGCGGCGATGTACAGCCTGGCGACGAATTTTCTGAGTCTGCCCTGCGGGGTGGTGCCGATCGGGCTGGTGGATGCGTTGCCGGCCGGTGTGCAGCTGATCGGCCGCCGCTACCGCGAGGATCTGATCCTCGGCGCGATGCAGGCAATCGAAGACCGGGTCGGCGTGCTCTCGCACCGGTTGTGGGACGAAGCATGAGTGAGCTGGAAGGTAAGGTCGCCGTCGTCACGGGCGCCGGCCGTAATATCGGTCGCGCCATCGCCGTCGAGCTGGCGGCGGCTGGAGCCCGGGTGGTCGTGAACTTTGTGCGCGACGCCGGCGCCGCGCGCGATGTCGTCGATACCCTGGAGGAAAGCGGCGCAGCTGCCATCGCCTGCCAGGCAGACGTCGCCCGCAGCGCGGACGTGGCAAAGCTGCGCGATGCAGCGCTCGCTGCCTTCGGGCGCGTCGACGTGCTCGTCAACAATGCTGGCATCAATGACGACGCGCCGCTGCTCGAGCTGAGTGAAGCCGCCTGGGATGCGGTCATGAATACCAATCTCAAAGGCGCGTTTCTGTGCACGCAGGCTTTCGCGCGGCCGATGGTCGAGCAGGGTTCGGGGGCCATCGTCAACATCTCGGCAATCACCGGCGTGCAGCAGCGCAAGCTCGCGGCCAACTACTGCGCGTCCAAGGCCGGGCTGAACATGCTGACCAAGTGCAGCGCGCTGGAGCTGGGTCCGGCGGTTCGGGTCAACGCGCTGGCCGTGGGCTTCGTGGACAGCCCGCTGGTGCGCGAGCTTTACGACGAGGCGAGCATCCGGGAAGTGGCCCAGCAGACGCCGCTCGCTCGCGCGGGACGCTTCGACGAAATCTCGCGCACGGTGAAGTTCTTCGCGTCCGACGCGGCCAGTTTCATCACCGGCCAGACGCTGATCGTGGACGGCGGGAGGATCATGCGGTGAGTGAAAGGGAGCGGCTGGACAAGGCGCGCGTTGCACCGGAGTTGATGGGCGATGCGTGGCCGGCGGTGAGCCCGGGCGTCGATCCGGTGCTGTACGGCCACGTCAGCATCGAACCGGGCGGCGCCTTCGAGGTGCGCAGCCTGCAGACTTTCCGGCTGGTCTACACGGTGGGCCGTTACGGGATCGACGACACCGGCGGGATCCGTGTCGTGTTCCGGTTCTTCGGTGACTGGGGGGCGCTGCAGACCGGTGATCCGACCGGGTACAACTACGTGACGGCGACCACCAGCACGGGTGCGCGGATCGCGCTCGAGTACGCCGCGACCGGCCACCAGCGGCCCTGGTTCAAGGGGCTGACCGCGAAGCTGCACGGCGGCTATCTGCGCGAGGGCGACACCATCAGCATTGTCTTGGGTGACACCAGCCAAGGCTCGCCGGGGATGAAGCTGCAGACCTTCGTCGAGTCCGGGTTCGAGTTCAGGGTGCTGGCGGACGTGTGCGCGGTGGGTCATTACGTTCCGCTGCCGGAGACGCCGGCCGTAGCGATCGTGCCCGGGCGGCCCAGCGTCTGGCGCGCTGTGCTGCCGACGCTGCGGCGGCCGGGCGAGCGTTTCCAGCTCGGACTCAAGGCCGAGGACGAATGGGGCAACCCGAGCGACAGGACCGTCGCCGAGCTCACGCTCGAGCCCTCGCTGCCGGTGAGTAACCTGCCGGCCAGCGTGCGTTTCGAAGCGGGCACGAAGGCGATCACGTGTGAGAACCTCAGCGTCGAGCACGAGGGCGAACTGAGCATTCGCGTGCTGCGCGGCAACGAGCTGCTCGCCGAGGCCGGGCCGCTCCTGATCCGGGCGGGGCAGCACGCCGGCTACTGGGGGGACCTGCACGGTCAGAGCGGCGAATCCATCGGCCTGACCACGGCCCGCCAGTACTTCGATTTCGCCCGTAACAAGGCTTTTCTCGACGTCACCAGCCATCAGGCCAACGACTTTCAGGTGAACAACGCCTTCTGGCGCCACATCAACGAGCTGAGCGCGGCGTTTCACGAAGACGGCCGTTTCGTGACGTTTCCGGGGTACGAGTGGTCGGGCAACACGGCGGTGGGCGGCGACCGCAACGTGTTTTTCCGCGACGAAGGCCGCCAGATACGCCGTTCATCGCACGCGCTGCTGACGGACCGTTCCGACATCGACACCGATGCGCCGGATGCGCGCGCGCTGTTCGAGGCGTTGCGGGACGAAGATTGTGTCGTGTACGCGCATGTGGGCGGACGCTATGCCGACATCGGGTACGCGCACGATGGCAGGCTGGAAACTGCAATGGAGATTCATTCCGCCTGGGGGACCTTCGAATGGTTGTTGACCGACGGGTTCCCGCTGGGGCACCGCTGCGGCGTGGTGTGCAACAGCGACGGTCACAAGGGCCGGCCGGGCGCGAGCTATCCGGGTGCGGCGACGTTCGGTGCCTACGGGGGCCTGACCTGCTTTTTGACCGACGAGCTGACGCGCGACGGTATCTTCGACTGCCTGCGCCGGCGCCATCACTACGGAACCACCGGATGCCGCATGCACCTGGATGTGCGCGCGGAGTTCGACGCTGCTCGCGTCTTCGAGCGCGACCCCGACGTCTACGACGATGCAACGGCCACCCCCGCCACCCGGGCCATGATGGGCGACATCGTTTCGACCGGTGACCGCGTCGTGGGTCTGCAGATCGAAGTAGCCGCGCACGCGCCCATCGAACGCATCGAGGTGCGCAACGGAGCGCGCACGTTGTGCACGCTGCGCCCGTTCTCGGCCGAAGAACTCGGCCCGCGCATCCGCGTCATCTGGAGCGGCGCCGAGTACCGCGGGCGCGGTCGGCAGAGCCAGTGGACCGGGCGCGCGCGGTTTGCCGGGTGCACGGTGCAGCGCATCGAGAAGATAAACGCCTGGAATCACGAGCGGCTGCTGGCGTTGCGCGGCAGCGACACGGTTGAATGGGACGCGATAACCACCGGTAATTTCGGCGGCTTCGACGCGCTGCTCGACGAGCCGGCGGACGCGCGCCTCAACGTTTCCACCAACCATGGCAGTCTGGACGTCGCCCTCGCCGAGGTCGGCAGCGAGGGCGTGGTGCTCGACGCCGGCGGCCTCGAACGCCGCTTGCGGGTGTTCCGTCTGCCCGCCGTGAACCCGCACCGGCGGGTGCGGGAAACGGTCTCGGTGGACCTGCGTGAGCGCGGCGACAACCCGCTGTGGGTATGCGTGACCACGGAGGACGGATTCCAGGCCTGGAGCAGTCCGATTTTCGTGGTGCGCGACG
>JAHELT010000147.1 GCA_024644045.1 Chromatiales bacterium
TGCTCCAGGGCCGTATCGAGGCGCTTGATCGCGCGGGTAACCCGACGCTCGCGTTCCAGGCCAGCGGCATCGAGGGACTGAAGATCCGGATCACGGCGAAGGCGGCCACGGAAGCGGCGGCGCAGGCGCTGATCGATCGAGAGCAGGCCGAGGTGCGCTCGATCGTTGGGGATGCGATTTTCGGCGTGGACGACACCAGCATGGAAACGGCGGTGCTCGCGCTGCTGCGCGAGCGCGAATTGACCCTGGCCGTCGCTGAAACGGTAACCGGCGGCTTGCTCTGCGCGCGGTTGACGGACGCACCCGGGGCAGACGGTGTGTTCCGCGGTGGCATGACCGTATGCGCCGACGATCTTTTCAACGACGAGCTCGGCGTGGCGAGCGACGCACTGGCAAGCGCAGCGGGTGCCCGGACGCTGGCGGCAGCGGTGCGTGACCGTTTCCGCGCGGACGCCGGCATCGCGACGACCGGCATGGCCGATTCGACAGCGACGGCGCTGAACGCGACGGATACTGTTTACCTGGGGCTCGCGCTGGGCGACCATCTCGAGGCGCGGGAAGTGCGGCTGCCGGGCGACCGGCGCCGGATCAGGCAGTTCGGCGTGATCAGTGCGCTCAACCTGCTGCGGCTTCGCCTGATCGGCTCCGACCGCGAAGTGCTCATGCGTTAGCCCGCACAGTGCACGAAGGCTTCGCTTGACCGGGACTTCACCGCATGGCCACGCTGATCACAGACGACGACGTTGAGCTGTACTACGAGGAATGCGGTGCCGGGACGCCGATCGTCTTCGCGCACGAGTTTGCCGGCGACTGCCGCAGCTGGGAACCGCAGGTCCGGTATTTTTCACGCCGCTATCGCTGCATAGCCTATAACGCGCGCGGCTATCCGCCTTCCGGCGTGCCGGCGGATCCCGAGCAATACTCGCAGCGGCGGGCGCGGGACGATCTCCGCTGCGTGCTCGATGCGCTGGGCATCGATCGCGCGCACGTGGTCGGGTTGTCCATGGGCTCCTACGCCACACTGCATTTCGCCCTGGCCTGCCCGTCGCGCGCGCTTTCCCTGGTGCTGGCGGGCTGTGGCTACGGGTCGCATCCGGAACAGCGGCAGGCTTTTCAAGCCGAGGCGCTCGCGCTCGCGCAAAGCATGCTGGACGGAGGCATGGCGCATGTGGCGGCCACTTACGGGCACGGTCCTGCACGCCTGCAGTTCCGCGACAAGGACCCGCAGGGGTTCGAGCAGTTCGTTCGCGGGTTTGCCGGGCACTCCGCGCTGGGTTCGGCCAATACCCTGCGCGGTTATCAGGCGCGGCGGCCTTCGGTGTACGAGCTGACCGCCGAGATGGCCGCGATGCGGGAGCCTGTGCTGCTTGTCGCAGGCGACGAAGACGACCCGACGCTGGAAGCGTCACTGCTGCTGAAGCGTACCATTCCCGGCGCCGCGCTGGCCGTGCTGCCGAAGAGCGGCCACGTGCTGAACCTGGAAGAGCCGGCGCTGTTCAATCGGCTGCTGGAGGAGTTCTTCCACACCGTGGAAAACGGGCGCTGGGTCAACCGGCTGCAGTGATGCGGCGGCTCGGCGCTCCCTGCGCGGGCGGTCGCTGATCTGGGTCTGTTGACGACCGTGATAAGACGACGATCATCCACCCTCGCTGTGAAAGGTGACTCAAGCGACCTTCCGCCCTACGGTCGCTCTACCATGCGGCGTCGAGTAATCGATCAACGGTCCTTCGGGAATGATCCGCGTCGGATTGATTAATGAAGCAATGCCCGATGGCACGGGAAAAGAAAGCCGCCGGCAATCGCAAGGTTCTTACATGAACATGATGAACTGTGTTTCAGCGCCGAAATCGGCGTTAAACAGCACCGCCGTGAGGATGCTGAAAACGGTCAGCAGCAGCGCAAACAGGCGGGCCTTGAAGCCGACGGTGATCGAAGGCGGCAACGATCTCGAACGCGATCGTCGGCGTCAGAAGAACGCCCGGCACGCCCATCGATGTCATGTAGGCCTGTGTGCCCTCGAATCCAGTTTCTCGCGAACACCCCACCTGCGCTGTCGCCTGGTCCATGCTCGATTCAGTCAGTACTGCTCGGCGGGTCGTCCGACGGGCAGGCTGCGACGTGCCGGAGCGTCGGGGCGCTCGGCGTCTTGGGGCGGCTGACGGTTGTCGCCAGTGGCCAGGTCTTCGACCGTGTCCCCCGCCATGATCGCGTCGATCTGTTCACTGGTCAGGGTTTCATGGATGACCAGCGCTTTCGCCAGACGCTCCAGCGCGTCCCGGTTCTCCGTTAGCAGTACGCTTGCGCGAGCATAGTTGCGGTCGATGATGTTCCGCACTTCCGCATCGATACGTGCCGCTGTTTCGTCGGCAACCTGATTGCTGCGGCTGACGGAACGGCCCAGAAACACCTCGTCTTCGTCTTCCTGGTAAGAAAGTGGCCCCATCGCCTCGGAGAAGCCCCACTTGGTGACCATGTTACGCGCGATGGTGGTGGCCCGCTCGATGTCGTTCTCGGCACCAGTGGTGACGGCGTCGGCGCCATACACGATCTCCTCGGCCACACGGCCGCCGAACAGGGTGGTAATTTCGCTTTCCAGGCGGCGCTGCGTTGCGCTGTAGCGATCCCGCTCAGGTAGAAACATGGTCAAGCCGAGCGCGCGACCTCGCGGGATGATCGTCACCTTGTGGACAGGGTCGTGCTCGGGCACCAGCCGGCCCAAGATAGCGTGACCACCCTCATGGTACGCCGTGCGCAACCGATCCTCCTCGGTCATGATGAGAGAGCGGCGTTCCGCACCCATGAGTATCTTGTCCTTGGCCTGCTCCAAGGCCGCCATGTCTACGTGATCCTGGCGCGAGCGGGCCGCTACGAGCGCGGCTTCGTTCACGAGGTTTGCGAGGTCGGCACCGGAGAAACCGGGCGTGCCGCGCGCGATCAGGGACGCGTCCACGTCGGATGCCACCGGCACCTTGCGCATGTGCAGCTCTAAGATCTTCGCCCGGCCGATGACGTCGGGCAGTGACACGGTGACCTGGCGATCGAAGCGACCGGGACGCAGCAGCGCGGGGTCCAGAACGTCGGGCCGGTTGGTGGCGGCGACGACGATAACGCCTTCGGTGCCCTGGAAACCGTCCATCTCGACCAGCAGCTGGTTGAGCGTCTGCTCGCGCTCGTCATGCCCGCCGCCGAGGCCGGCGCCGCGGCGTCGGCCCACCGCGTCGATCTCGTCGACAAAGATAATGCACGGCGCGCTCTCCCTGGCCTGCTTGAACAGATCACGAACGCGTGAGGCGCCCACGCCCACGAACATTTCCACGAACTCGGAACCCGACACGGTAAAGAACGGGACTCCGGCTTCGCCCGCAATGGCACGGGCGAGCAGCGTCTTTCCTGTGCCCGGTGGTCCGACCATCAGCACACCGCGCGGTACGGTGCCGCCGAGGCGCTGAAAGCGTGAAGGATCCTCGAGGAACTCCACCAGCTCACCGACTTCCGCTTTTGCTTCGTCAACGCCGGCGACGTCCGACAAGCGGACCTTTACCGTACCGCCCTCGACGCGCTGGGCGCGGCTCTTTCCGACGCCGAATACGCCACCTGCGCCGCTTCCTCCCACGCCCTGGCGGCGCATGAACCAGATCCAGACGCCAATCAGCAACAGCACGGGAAAGGCCGCGGAAAACAGTCGACTGAGGAAACCAGGTTGCGCGGGGGGGCGAGCCTCTATGGCCACGCCCGACTCTATCAGGTCACCGATCAGCCCCGGGTCTTCGGGCGCATAGGTCTTGAAGTCGCCGCCGTTGGAGAACGTGCCGCTGATGGAATTGCCTTCGATGCTCACCGTGCTCACTTGACCGGCTTTCACCTCGGTCAGGAACTCAGAGTAGGGGATAGCCGCGGTGGACAGTTGCGGGCGGCCCATTGACAGTGCCATCAGCAGTGCGAGGCTCGCGGCAGCCATCAGAAGCGGGAATGAAAACCGGTTTTTCATCGATATTTCCTGCTGTTAGTGCGATTGACGCCAGCTTTGGGTACCGATGCGGATGGCGTCATTGTTTAACAATCTAAGGTCAACTCGAGGAATGTCAATAGATTGTCTATTACAAAAAGCTGGACAAAACGTTGACACAGATGATGGCATGATGCAACCTCTGTAGCCTCCAGAGCATAGGAGTACAGCATGCGAGTAGCGCTAATCGGCGGAACGGGCTTTGTGGGGTCCTATGTCGTCGAGGAACTACTGAGCCGCGGTCATTCGCCCACCTTGCTAGTCCGTCGCGGCAGCGAGGCCAAAGTGCGGCAGGCTCAGCGCTGTCGTCTGGTGACCGGGACGTTGGACGACGAGGCGCACGTCCGGGAAACCGTGTCAGATGCCGATGCGGTCATCTACCTCGTCGGCATCCTGCGGGAGGATTCCCGACGCGGGATCACGTTCGACGCGCTGCAGCGCCGCGGCGCAGAGCGGGCCATTGACATCGCGCGCGAGTCGGGCGTTCGGCGCTTCGCTTTGATGAGCGCAAACGGTGTGCATGCGAACGGCACTCCGTACCAGACCACCAAGTGGCATGCGGAACGTCACCTGGAATCATCAGGGTTGGCCGCGACCGTACTGCGTCCGTCGGTGGTTTTCGGCGATCCGCGGGGGCGCACCGAGTTCTGCACCCAGCTTCGCGATCAGATGATCCTGCCGCCGCTTCCCGCGCCGCTGTTTTTCAACGGGTTTTCGATACACGATGCCGGACGATTTCTGATGTCGCCGGTGTATGTAGGCAACGTTGCGCGTGTGCTGGTGGCGGCGCTCGAGGCCGAGCCTGCCGGCTCGGAGACCCACCTGCTCTGTGGTCCGGAAGCCCTGGAATGGCGCGAAATAATCGAGCGCATTGCCGGCGCGCTCGGCCGCCGTAAGCTCGCGATTCCCGCTCCGGCGGGACCGCTGCGGCTTGCCGCAGACCTGCTGGGCACCCGCCAGTGGTTCCCGATTACCCGCGATCAGATCGACATGCTGCTGGAAGGCAACACCGGGGATTCGAGCGAGGTGTTTGCGCGTTTCGGCATCGAGCCCACGCCGTTCGACAGCGCTAATCTCGCCTACCTTCGGTAGCGCCCGGCCGGCGAAACTCAGTGCCCGTAGAGGCCAGCCTTGGCCTTGCCGCGAAACACGCGGTACGAGAATACGGTGTAACCGACTATGAAAGGCAGCACGACCGCAGCGCCCCACGCAACCGCTGAAAGGGCGCTCGGGTGCGCCGCCGCTTCCCAGATGGTCAGCCGGTCGATGACCAGGTACGGAAACAGGCTGTAGGCGAGCCCCGTGAACGCACAGACGAAAATCGCTACCGCGCCGGCGAACGGCGCCCACTCGGGCACACTCTCGCCGCGTTTGAGCTGTCCGGTCGTACGCCACACCCATAACCATGCGGCCGCGCTCACCAAGGGCAACAGCATGACGATGAAGGTGCGGGGAAAATCGAGCACGAACCACTTATCGCGCACGGTCTCGCTCATTGCCGGCGTGGCAAGGCTTACCAGCGCGACGCCGAGGGCGACCCACCACAATCCCCAACGGGCCCAGCCGAGGGCCAGCCGCTGCAAGGCGCCCTCGGTGCGCAGCACGAGCCAGGTCGCTCCGAGCAGGACGTAACCGCCGCACACGCCCCCGGCGACCAGCAGCGAGAAACCGAGGCGTGCGAAGTCGGTCTCGAATCCGGTGATGTACAGACCCAGCATGAACCCCTGCGCCAGCGAGGCGAGAAACGAGCCGAACCAGAACAGCCAGTTCCACAGCTCACGGTGCCAGCCCAGCGCCTTCAGCCGGAACTCGAAGGCCACGCCGCGCAGCATCAGCCCGACCAGCATCGCCACCACCGGGAGGTACAGCGCACCCAGAATCATGCCGTGCGCGAGCGGGAAAGCCACCAGCATCAGGCCGATGCCGAGCACCAGCCAGGTTTCGTTCGCATCCCAGAACGGGCCGATCGAGGCGACCATCACCTCCTGCTGCTCGGCATCCGCTGCCGGCATGAGCATACCCACACCGAGGTCGTAGCCGTCGAGCACCACGTAGGCGAGCACCGCCGCCCCCATCAGCACAGTGAACAGCACCGGAAGAAACGTCATGTGGTGCCCTCCAGCGCCGCGGACTTGGCAGATTCGACCGCGTGTTCACCGCCGCTGCCCGTCATGTGCGTGAGCACAACGATGTAAGCCAGCAGCATCAATCCGTAGGTCAGTACGTACGCCGTCAGGCTGGCACCGAGCGAGGCGCCGCTGACGCCGCCGGCCGCTTCGACGGTGCGCAGCACCCCGGTGACCAGCCAGGGCTGGCGCCCCACCTCGGTGACGATCCAGCCGGCGAGGGTCGCGATCCAGCCGGCGAACGTGAACGCCGCGAACCCCCACAACACCGGACGCGCAGGCACCGCTCCGCGGCGAGTCGCCCACACGCCGAACCAGGCAAGGGCGAACATTGCTACGCCCATGCCCACCATGATGCGGAAAGCGAAGAACACCGGCGCAACCGGCGGCGCGTCCAGCGCGAACGCATCTATACCCTTCAGCTCCGCCTCGGGGTCGTGCTTGAGTATCAGGCTGGCACCCTTCGGGATCTGGATCGCGTAGTCGTTCGTTTGGGTACGCGCGTTGGGGAAGGCGAAGAGCACCAGCGGCGCGCCTTTCTGCGTCTTCCAGATGCCCTCCATCGCCGCGATCTTGGCAGGCTGATGCTCGAGCGTGTTGAGGCCGTGCAGATCGCCGACCAGTATCTGCACCGGCGCGAGTATCGCCGCGAGCACCACACCCACGCGCAACGTGCGCAGCGCTGCCGCGTCGCTGCGTTCGTTCAGCAGGCGCCAGGCCGAAAGCCCGGCCACGACGAATGCCGCGGTCAGCCCCGAGGCGAGCATCATGTGCGTCAAGCGGTAGGGGAACGAGGGGTTGAAGATGATCTGCCACCAGTCGCCCGCAATCAGCGCGGCGCCGTCGTAGGTCTGGCCGGCGGGCGTGTGCATCCAGGAGTTGAGCGCCAGGATCCAGAAAGCCGAGATCGAGGTGCCCACGGCGACCAGTACTGTCGACAGAACGTGCAGCCAGCCGGGTACGCGGTTCATGCCGAACAGCATGACGCCGAGAAAGGTCGCCTCGAGAAAGAACGCAGTCAGCACCTCGTAGGCGAGCAGCGGTCCCGCAACGTTCCCGACGTTGTTCATGAACCCCGGCCAGTTGGTACCGAACTGGAAGCTCATGGTGATACCCGAGACCACGCCCATGGCGAAGGTGAGGGCGAAAACCTTGACCCACAGCTTGTACGTGGCGAGCCAGGATGCATCGCCGGTGCGCGCGAGCATTACTCGGAAGTACACCAGGATCCACGCCAGCGCGATAGTGATGGTCGGGAACAGAATGTGGAACGCGATGTTGAGCCCGAACTGGGCACGCGCGAGAAATACTGCTTCGTCCATGGCCACCTTTGATCTTATTGGGTGCCCTCGTATCGGGCCCGTTCGATTGACATGGTGCGATTGAGCCAGCTTGGCTCGTGGTCCGGCCGGCGCTGCATGGTCATACATTTCGCGCCCCAAACCGAAATTAGCGCTTTTTAACCGGTTTTCAAGGCGGCGTGCTCGCGCTGAAGTTGATCGTGCTGTACGCGTCAGCCGGCCACCGCCAGGATTGCCTGGGTAAACTCGCCAGGGGCCTCCTGCGGCAGATTGTGTCCCACGCGCTCTACAACCCGCCGCTCATACGAGCCAGTGAAATGGTGCTGGTGGTCCGCGCATCCGCCGAGCGGTATGACGCCGTCGCCGTCGCCGTCGATGGCGATAGCGGGCACGCTTATCGCTGGTTGCCGCGCCAGACGTTCCTCCGCCGATTCGGCGGCCGGATCGCCGGACACCAACGCGTAACGGTGCCGGTATGAGTGGATGACAACCTCTACGAAGTCCGGGTTGTCGAAAGCGGCGGCAGTCCGCGCGTAGGTCGCGTCGTCGAAATCCCAGTTCGGTGACCACAGCGACCAAAGGAGCCTGCAGACACCGAAACGGTTTTCCTCGAGCGCTTTACGCCCCCGCTCGCCGTGGAAGTAGTACTGGTACCAGTAACGGTACTCGTTCTCGGGAAGTCCAGGGTTGCCGGACTCGGGAATGTTGTGCACATTATAGCCGTTGCCGGTTACCAGCCCGGTGACGCGCTCCGGCCACAGGGCAGCGACGATACATGCGGCGCGCCCGCCCCAGTCGTAGCCGGCCAGCGCGGCGCGCGGGATGCTCAGCGCATCCATGAGCGCGAGGAGATCGTGGGCGAGCACCGCCTGTTGTCCGGAGCGGGGCGTGTTCGCGGCAAGAAAACTAGTCGGCCCGTAGCCACGCAGATAGGGAACGATCACCCGATGTCCGGCCGCTGCCAGCTGCGGCATTACTTCTGCATAGGCGTGCACGTCATAGGGAAAACCGTGCAGCAGGATCACGGGCGTCCCGTCGTTCGGCCCGTCCTCGAGGTAGGCCACCTCGAGCACGCCGGCGCTGATACGTTTCAGCATCGCTGTTTTTCAGCTGGTCCGGCTACCTGGTCGCGAGCAGAAAGGTGGCCCCGTCGGCGCCGGTTTGCTCGCAGTGGACCGTCCCGGCCGCCAGCTCGCAGCACTCGCCCGCGGCGTAGGTAGCCGACGAGCCCTCGAACGCAAGGGTCAGTCTCCCGCGTGTTACCAGGCCGAACACCGAAAAATCGTGCGCGTGCATGTCCCCGTCCAGATTCGGTTCAAATTCCTTGATGCGCGGCTCAGCGTAGCCCCGATCCTGCAACTGTGTGCGAAACTGCTCTTCAGTCATGCCGGCCGCCTCCAACGCGGATTACTCTGCGCAGAGTGTAGCCGATCGGCCGGACCGGCGGTGCTGCGCGCGAGGAGCCCCTCCCGGATCGCGGCCGCGGCGATGCCGGTGGTCCACAATTGCTACGCTACGGCGGTCCTGGTCGGTAACTCGAGCTGGCTGGGAGGCCCGGCACCGGGCCGCCGGTTTGCCGGGGCTCGCGGGTCGATGGAATAATCGTAAGAGCATCTGGCGTCAATCGTTGCGGCCACGGGTCCCGGGCCGTGCATTGCGAAACGGGAAGTGGACAGGCGCCCGGCGCAGCATCTCGTCAAAGGTATAAGGAACAACAATGATCGAATCGATCACCGTCCTGCTGATCTGCCAACTTGTCGGCGAAGTCGTGGCGCGTGCCTCGGGCCTGCCGCTGCCCGGCCCGGTCATCGGCATGGCGATCCTTTTTGCGGGACTGCTCGTGCGCGGTGGTATACCCGAACCGCTGCACCAGACCACCCGGTCGATTCTGGAGCACCTCTCCCTGCTGTTCGTTCCGGCAGGCGTCGGTGTGATGCTCTACCTGCCGCTGATCGCCGATCAGTGGCTCCCGATCGTGACGGCCGTGATCGTTGGCACACTGGTGACGATTGCTATCACGGCCTGGATCATGCGCGCGATGCTGAAGCTGGAGCGCGACGGCGAGCGGACGGGTGCGGGACAATGAACGACGGGTTGCAGGAGATCTGGGTTTATCTGTCGACCACCCCGCTGCTTGGGCTGACGATTACGCTCTGTGCCTACGTGCTGGGCTATCGGCTCTACCGCAAATGCCGTTTCAATCCTCTGGTCAATCCGGTTCTGATCGCCGTGTTGCTGTTGGTCCCGCTGCTGCTGGTCTCCGACACGCCGTATTCGCGCTACTTCGATGGCGCGCAGTTCGTCCACTTCATGCTCGGGCCGGCGACGGTCGCTCTGGCGATTCCATTGTACCGCTACTTTCACCTTGTGCGCCGCTCGGCGCCGGCGATCGGTGTCGCGCTCGTTTGCGGTTCGATCACCGCAGTGCTGAGCGCCGTCGGTATCGCCTGGCTGCTCGGTGCTTCGCGCGAGACGCTGCTCTCGCTTGCGCCCAAGTCCGTCACCACGCCCGTGGCGATGGGCATTGCAGAGCAGATCGGCGGCCTGCCGTCACTGACCGCGGTGCTCGTGATTCTGAGCGGCATCACCGGCGCGGTGCTCGGTACCGGAACGCTGAATCTGATCCGCGTGCGGGATTGGAGGGCTCGCGGGATCGCTATGGGCGTGGCCTCCCACGGGATCGGCACGGCGCGCGCGTTCAACGTCAACGAACTGGCCGGCGCCTTTTCCAGCCTCGCGATGGGGCTGAACGCGCTGGCCACCGCAGTTCTCGTGCCGGCGTTGATAGCGATACTGACGTGAGACGCAGCATGTCTGGAAATACGGTTCAGTATCGCAGTGTCGCTCCAGATCCTTGCAGGCACCTCGAGCGCATGCCCATCGCAGCTGCTTCATGAACGCCCGGAAGCGGGTCTGGCTCGCTCTTGCAGGTCTCGGCGCGCTGCTCGTGGCCTGCGTCGGGGCGGTTGGATGGTGGTTGGGCCGTAGCCTTGCGCCTGAGCAACTGCTCGGTTTGAGTGCGGCGCTCACTGCGACGGTGCTGCTGCTGGCTCTCGGTCTGGGCGCACTCGGTGCCGTTCTCGAGTTGCGGCTGCTGCGTCCGCTGCAGGCGATCTCGCGCAGCCTGCGGATCATTCAGCATGCCCACCCGGGCCACGATCCGGAGCTGCCCGCACATCACTGGCTCGATGAACTGCCCGGAGCGGTGCTCGATCTGGGCAACGAGCTGCACAAGGCGCGCCGGGAGATTTCGCACGCTCTGGCCCGCGGCGCGGTGCAGGCTGACCTCGAAAAAAACCGGCTCGAAAACGTCTTGCTCGAGCTCACCGAGGGCGTCATCGTCTGCGATGCGCAGGGACACATCCTGCTCTACAACCCCGCGGCGGCGAGGGTGCTTGCGAATGAAGGAACTGTCGGCCTGGGACGTTCGCTGTATGGCCTGTGCGCGCGGGCGCCCATTGAGCATGCACTGGAGCACCTGCGCGACAGTGATTCCGATGCGCCCGAACACGAACGCGATGCCACCTTCATCAGCTCCGCGGTTACCAGCGGTACGCTGCTGCGCTTCCGGCTGCGGCTGGTCGCGCTGGACACACACATACAGTCAGGCTTCGTGCTGGCGTTTGACGATGTGACACGCCAGATCGAAGCGCTCCGCCAGCGTGACAGGCTGCTGCGCGGACTGTTGCGCGATATGCGAGAATCGTTGGCCAGCCTGCGCGACGTTGCGCAAACCCTCATCAGTGATCACACCATGGATGTCGACCGCCGCGCCGGGTATGAGCGCGTGCTGTCCGACAAGAGCAATGCACTGATCGCGCGGCTCGAGCATCTAAGGAAAGACAGCCGTACGATTGTCGGTCGCGACTGGCTGATGGGCGACGTCTATTCGGCGGACCTGATACGGCTGGTTTCCGCGCGTCTGACATCGGAACGAGACGTGCGGATCACGATGACCGGTGTGCCGCACTGGATAACCGCCGACAGCCACGCGCTGTTGCACGCGATCTGCCAGTTGCTGCGGCGACTGCAGGAACACACGGCTGTCCGCGAGCTCGACATTGAAGCGTCGCCAGCCGAGGAACTGGTCTACCTCGACCTGATCTGGCAGGGCGCCCCGGTCTCGCAGGCGACCCTCGAAAAATGGTCCGCGGAGTCATTGCCGGATGCGATCGGTGTGATAACGTTGGGGGACGTTGTCGAGACCCATGGGGGCGATCTGTCGAGCGAGCCGCATGCTCGTGAAGGTTATGCGGTGCTGAGAGTGCCGGTTCGGGCGTCGCGCAGACAAAGCGAAGAGGGCCAGGTGCGTTTACCGGCGCGACCGGAGTTCTACGACTTTGAGCAGACGGCGCGCGCTCCCCTGGGACAGCTTGCCGAAGTCAGATTGAGCAGCCTCGACTACGTGGTGTTCGATACCGAGACGACCGGGTTGAGACCGTCGCAGGGCGATCAGATCATTTCGATAGGCGGCGTGCGCGTCGTCAACGGGCGTATTCTCAGCGGCGAAACGTTCGAGCACCTCGTCAACCCCGGACGGCCGATTCCCAAAGCCTCTATTCGATTCCATCACATCACCGATGACATGGTGGCTGACCGGCCGCCGCTCAAAGCCGTATTGCCGCAGTTCCGCCAGTTCGTTGGCGATGCGGTGCTCGTCGCACACAACAGTGCATTCGATATGAAGTTCATCCGCCTCGAGCAGGCCGAAGCCGGCGTGGTGTTCGACAACCCGGTGGTCGATACGTTATTGGTGTCGGTGTTTCTGCATCGCGATGCTCAGGATCAGACGCTGGACGGCATTGCACGCCGACTCGGCGTCGAAGTCAGCGCCCGGCACACCGCACTGGGCGATTCGCTGGTAACGGCCGAGGTGTTGTTGCGGCTGCTGGCGCTGGCGGAGGAGCGTGGCGTTCTTACGCTCGGCGCGCTGCTGGAGGCGTCCGAGCGGATGGTGAGCATCCGCAAGCTGCAAGAGCAATTCTGAGTTGGTTTCCTGTTACGCGCTGCCTTGGCGACCCGCACTGACACGGGAACCTGTGCCGCAGTGTGACGACCGTCGAGCAATTCAGTAGAGGAGG
>JAHELT010000148.1 GCA_024644045.1 Chromatiales bacterium
GCAGCTGCGCCAGCACCCGCCCGGCGCCGGGGAAGCCCCCGGCTCGCTCGCCGCCGTCGCGGCGCACACTGGAAATCGCCCAGCTCAGCGACGCCTCCACGGGGGTGGTGTGCACATCGATGTCGTGGCCGTAGAGGCATAGACC
Source organism: Chromatiales bacterium (assembly GCA_024644045.1). GTDB lineage: Bacteria > Pseudomonadota > Gammaproteobacteria > JAHELT01 > JAHELT01 > JAHELT01. Next base: position 146 of record JAHELT010000148.1, read on the forward strand.
GGCCTCCAGGCGGAGCGAATCACGCGCCCCCAGGCCGATCGGCATGACCTCTGACTCGTGCAGCAGCCGCTCGGCCAGCTCCGCCGCGCGCTCGCCGGGCATGCCGACCTCGTAGCCGTCCTCGCCGGTGTAGCCGGAGCGCGAGATGCGGCAGTCGATGCCCGCCACCGCGGTTTCCCGGTTGTCCATGAACCCCAGGCCTGCGGCATCGGGACACACGCGCTGCATCACCGCGGCGGCGGCGGGGCCCTGAAGTGCCAGCAGGGCACGCTCCTCCAGCAGCGTGACTTCGCAATCCGTCATGTGCGCCCTCAAGTGCGCAATATCGTCGTGCTTGCACGCCGCGTTGACGACCAGGTAGAGGTAATCGCCTGCGTTGGTAACCATCAGATCGTCGAGGACGCCACCCTGCTCGTTGGTAAAGAGGGCGTAACGCTGTCGGCCCGCCGGCAGGTCGAGCACGTCGACGGGGACCAGCGCTTCCAGCCGCTCGGCGCGCGGGGCGCCGCGCACCGTGACCTGGCCCATGTGCGACACGTCGAACAGGCCGGCCGCTTCGCGCGTGTGCAGATGTTCTTTCATGATGCCGGGCGTGAACTGCACCGGCATGGCGTAGCCCGCAAACGGCACCATCTTTGCGCCGTGCTGCAGGTGCAGGTCGTACAACGGGGTTTTCAGCAATCCATCGGTATCGGCCATGAACCGGCTCTTGCTCGCCTGCCAGGGTGTGGGTCGCTATATCCTAAAGGAAAACGCGGGCCGCGGCAGTGTACCTGTCTGGCTCACAGGGAGGAATAAAACCTGCTCCGATGGGGACAAGGGTTCGGCTGAGGGCTACCGCGCCGCGCGCGGCCGCGAAAAAGGAAACCCTCCCTCCCGGAGGAGAGAGGGGAACTGCCCCCGGTGAGGGGATCGATCGGGGGCGGATGGATCAGGGCCTGTTAACGCTATGCGAATACCCATCGTTGGCTCTGCAATGAGGCCAGGCAAGGCGCGCAGGGTGCAGTTTGGTCATCCAAATAAGGCCTGCGCAACGCCGCAGGGCGGTAGTCGGCTAGTTGGGCACGGTGATGGTCTGCGGCGCCGCGCACTTGCCGATCAGGAATCCGCTCAGCACGCCCAGCTCCGCCGACAGGCTCGGATCAAACCCGCTGGTCTTGTCCACGCCGCAGAAATGGATCGTGTAGTCGCCGGCGACGGAAAACACGTCCACCCCGAGCACGTCCATGCCGTTGTTCTTCAGGCGTGCCCATTTCGAGCCGTTGAACTCGGGTTGCTCGAAGTCGAAGTTCTCGTACACCGTAGCGCCGGCGGCATCGGTCACACGGATCAATCCGTAGCGGCGCGTCGGCGTCCAGGTTATGGTCGCCGTGTCGCCCGCAAACTGCGGCGCATCGGTGATGGTGAACGTCACGTCGCCGGCGGGCGCAGTCATCACCGCGACGAAATTGCCGCCGGACACCTGCTGCGCGGTCTCGTCGTCCAGATCGAAACGGAACTGATAGGTTTCGTTCTCCTGGTAGGTCAACTCGGCGTTCCGGGTGCTGTCCATGGTGTAGTGACCGCTGCGGGTGCGCGCCAGGCCGACGAACACGCCACCCGGAACCCGTACCTGCACGTTGTCAGCGGTGTCGACGAATTCGTGCGGCTGCACCGAGGTGCTGATCAGCACGAGCTCCGCTTCCACGGTGCCGTCGTCTTTTTCGACCAGCGTGGTGACTGCCTGCACCGGCGACAGCAGCGTGGTGTTGTTTTCCACCGCGCAGCCGTTGAGGCCCGTCGCCACTGCCAGCGCGGCCAGCAGGGCCGCCCCGCGTGCCGACACGCCTTGAAGAGTCTGTTGCATCATCCCTTTACCTCCGTAGCGCGGGCATCTCCGGCGTCTGTGGATACGCAGGCCGGCGCCCCGACTGGTGCCTACGCGGCGGGAACCGAAGGCTCACCACCGCACCTGATGTCAGGGAGACGCGGCGGCCGGACGGATTTGAAAGCGGGACTTCAGGGAACTGCGGGGCGGGTGAGGCAGTCGTCGCTCAGGGGTGTGAGGGGCGTGAGATCGCGGTGGTGCTGATGCTCGGGGCGCTGCTCGCGGGTCAGGGCGTTGCTGACGGGATTGGCGATCAGCGAGAAAATCCGCCGCGGCCAGGGTGAAAGGTTCTGCGCCGAGCCGTGCACCAGGCAGTCGCCGAAGATCAGTGCCGTGCCGGGCGGCCCCTTGGCGGCTACCAGGGCGCCCGCCTCGACCAGCCGCGTGACGGTTTCGTCAGGCACGGTCCACAGCGGGTAGCTGGTGGTTCTCGTATCCGGATGCGCCGCCACCGGACCGTGCCGGTGCGAGCCGCGGATGAAGACCAGCGGCCCGTTGAACTCGTTCACTTCATCGAGGAACACGTGCAGATTGAGCGCACGCGGTGCCGGCACGCCGTCCTCGCCGTGGTGGGTGGCGAAATCATAGTGCCACTGCCAGACCTCCCCGGAGAAGGCTTCCTTGGCATTGACCTTCACCTGCTGCGCGTAGAAGGGCTCGCCCAGCAGCTGCTCTGCGGGCTCGAGCAGACGCGGGTGCCGGACGAGTCGCGCAAACAGCGCATTGCGCCGATGCAGCCCCATAGCGGTGCGCACCACGCCGCTGCGCTTCTCTCGGAAGTTCGCGGCACAGCGCTCGGCGAACAGCGCGGGCAGCTCGGCCAGCAGCAGCTCGACCTCGGCCTGCGAGAAAAGCGCCGGCAGCACCAGGAACCCGTCCTCGTCGAAGCGTTGCAGTTGCGCGTCATCTAGCAGCATGTGCGCGTCCCGAACCGGTCTAGCCCGCATATTGCACGAAGGAGAACTCCGGGCATCCCTGCCCTACGCCCTGCGGGCCAGCTGATGGCTGTTCAAATCGTTCCAGACAAACGATTGATTTCACCGTTGAACATGACCCCTCGGTAGCCGCCTTCGTGCAATATGAGGGCTAGTATAACCGTGGTCTGCAGCGGCCGGCGGGGTTCGGCGAGCCTGCCCGGAGCGGGCCGTACGAGAAGCGGCAATCCCGCTCGCGGACGGGCGGGCGGGACGCGTCAATCGGAGAACGCCGGTTGGCGGCGCGTCGAGTGCGCCGGCCGGCTCAGCAGTTCGACCAGCCGAAGGCGTAAACGCAACCGTCGCCTGAGCCGCCTACGCCGCCGCCTGCGGCGTTGCTGTAGTGGCTCCAGTCGCCGTTGGCGTTGTACTCGCCGCTGCCGTAGCGCGAGGTGTAAGCGCCGCTGCCGCCGCCCACGCCGCAACCCTGCTGCCCGGTGCTGAGATTGGCCCAGCAGCCGGTCTGGTAGTTCACCAGGTAGCTGCCCGGCGCGACGCGTGTGCCGAGGTGCCTCTCCAGCGCGCTGAGCTGCGGCTGGGAGAGCACCTGGCCGTTGATCGCCACATTGCTCGGTTGCGCGAAAGCCGGTCCCGAGACCAGGGCCAGGGCGAAGACGGCGGCGATGATTCTGTGCTGCATTGATCTGTCCCCAACGGTATCTGTCGTGTGGTTGACAGCTTAACAAGCCGTCGCCGGGGGGATTGTACGGCCGGTCACGAACCCGGGGTGACATAGTTACACCCCGGGCCGGGCCGCTGGCTGGCCCGGATTTCGCTAGACTAAGGTGCGATGCTGGATAATGGGGCGAACAATCTTCCGCCGGCGCCGGAGCTGTCGGAGCAGGCCATCGAGCTGTACCTCGACGAGCTGCACAGCGGCTACCTCGCGGGTGACAATTTTCAGCTGCTGGCGGCGCTGCGCTTCTGCGCCAGCCAGGGGCTGGAAATGCCGCGCTGGGCGGCCGACGCGTTTCAGCACGCCACCGACAAATGGTACTCGCTGCAGAGCAGGACCCTCGACGAGGCGCTGGGTATCGCCTGGCCGCCGGGCGAAGCCGCGCAGGCGGCGCGCAAGAAGCGCCGCGAACAGATCACCGTGTACAACAAGGTGGTGGAGTACCTGGACACGGGGTATCGCATGGACCTCGATCTGCTCAACGAGGTCGCGGCGCGCTTCAGCCTGAGCAGCGACGAGGTGGCCGACTATTACTACACGGTGAAGCGCTACTTCGACCCGGAGAGCGTGGTCGCCGCGATCGGGAAACTGCTCGAAGAGCAGGAAAATCCCGGGCGCTGAGCCTGTGGCCCTCAGCCTCGGCGGCGCGCGTGACTGCCGGCCGGGTCGCCGGCTGCGGGCTCCGCTGACGGCGGCGTGCCGGTCTGTTCCGGCTCGCCGTGCAGCCGATTGTAAAGATCGCCGGCAATATCCATCTCGGTTTCGCTGAGCGTCTCGGTGACACTCTCAGTGATGAGGCGCTGCAGTCCGGCGCTGAGATTAAAGTAGCTCGGGCATTCCTTTGTTGTCATGGCTGGTGCTGCTCCTAAGCTGGGCAATCTGATCGCCCGCGGCCCACGCTGACGGACACGTCAGGCCCGTACTATAGCGATCCGCGCTCACGATCATTCGTGACATGTCTCACCGGCCACTTGTGAAATATTCACACACAACAATTCACACACTTTTCCAGAGTATACATCAGGGTCGCGAAAAACGCCTTTCCTTGCCCGGAAACAGCACCGCCGCCAGCCCCGGCCGCCAGCCCGTTGCCGGCGCAGCCTGCGAGGCCGCCTTCGCGGACCCGCCCCGGGGCTCACGCCTGCCAGACCGGCTTTCGGGCTTCGCGCAGCGCCTGGTTCCGGGTGACGCCGATGTCCCGCAGCAGGCGCTCGTCCAGGTCCGCCAGAGCGCGCCTGCCCCGGGCACGCTGACACCAGACCCGAAGTATCGCGATCGGCCCGCGCCAGTCATCGGGCGCCGCACAATCCCGCCGGTTTGATGGAGCCGCGTACGCTACGTTTGCCTTCATCGCCGTGATCTCACTGTGGCTGGTTGGAGGGCCACCCTATGCGATGCGCGGGCCGCCATGTTTCGACGCGGAACGAAGCGATACGGTGGTTTCCGCCGGGCCCGGACGCTACAGTAGGGCCCGGTACAGGGACCCGCACAGCCCATGCACGCAACGCCCAACTTCGCCTCGATCGGCGCGCTGCTCGGCGATCCGACCCGCGCCGCGATGCTGGAAGCCCTTTACGACGGGCGCGCCTGGACTGCCGGCGAGCTGGCGCAGGCCGCGAACGTCACGCCGCAAACGGCGAGCGCCCACCTGCAGAAGCTGGTGCAGGCCAATCTGCTGGCCGTCGCAGCGCAGGGCCGGCACCGGTACTTCCGCCTGGCGAGCAGCGACGTGGCCGACGCCCTGGAAGCGCTCAGCATCCTGGCAACGCGCCGGCTCGTCCGGCCGTGGCTGCGCAGCGGTGCAGAACCGCTGCATCACGCGCGTACCTGTTACGATCACCTGGCCGGCACGCTCGGCGTCAGCCTCGTCGAATCCCTGCTCCGGCAGCGATGCCTGACCGAGGGAGACGATGCCTACAGCGTCACACCCGCGGGTCGGGCGCTGCTGCGTCGCCTGGACATCGACGTCGAGGCGGCGCGTTCACGGCGCCGGTCGTTCGCCCGCAAGTGTCTGGACTGGAGCGAGCGGCGCTACCACCTCGGCGGCGCCCTGGGCGCCGCATTGGCGGAGTGCCTGTTTGCGCGCAAATGGTTGCGCCAGGCGGCCGGGAGCCGCGCCGTGTCAGTGACCCCGCTCGGGGAACGTGGATTTCGCGAGCTCAATCTGCTCCAGGAATGAGCCCCCGCGGCACACCGCGCCAGCCCGCATATTGCATGAAGGCGGTTCCGGGCGTGCGCGTTTGTCAGTCGAATCAGACTGTTAGCATCTGTTTGAGCAATGTTGCCGAGTGACGCTTGGTTCACTTTAAAGAAGAATCCGGCGTTGCACTTTCCCCACCGTCTTGAGCGCCTTGAGGCGAGTCTGCGCGAGCAGCAGCATGTCACGGTACTCGGTGAGCTCCGCCCGCCCCCCGAGCGGCCCGTGCCCCGGAATGATTTTCGTCTGCGCATCGGCCAGCGCCAGGATCGCATTGGCCGCCTCGATCATGCCGCCGAGCGTGCCGACGATGCCGGTATCCACAAACGGGAAGAATCCCGTTGAACCAGGTGTCGCCGGCGTGGATGACGTTGCCTCCGGTGAAGTGGATGATGCTGTCGCCGTCGGTATGCGCAGCCGGCATGTGCAGGGCGCGCACCGTCTCGCCGTTCAGGCGAAACAGCAGATCGCTGCTGATTGTGACCACCGGCAGCGCCCGGCGCGGTTGCGGCGGACTGACCCCGACGCACGCGTTGTTTCGTTGATAGCGGAGTGTGACAATCCGCCGTTCCACCTGGACCTGCATACGGAGCCACACCATGGATCGACTGCTGCCGGGCACGCTGCTCGCCATCGCCCTGTGCGGACCTCTGCCGGCGAGCGAGCTGGCACGCACCATCAGTGTGTCGGGCGAAGGCGAGACAAGCGCGCCGCCGGACGTGGCGTTCATTCAAACCGGCGTGGCCAGCGAATCGCCCCAGGCACGACAGGCGCTGGCGCAGAACACGGCCGCGATGCAGCGGATCTTCACGCTGCTCAAGCAACGCGGCATTCCGGAGCGCGACATTCGCACCACGCATTTCAACGTGACGCCACTCGCCAAGCGCGATAAGGCCGGAATCGGCGAAGAGTTCCTCGGCTATCGCGTCGACAACCAGGTACGCGTACGCCTTACCGACGTCGACGCGCTGGGCGAAGTGCTCGATGCGCTGGTGGCGGCGGGCAGTAACCGCGTCTCCGGCATCGAATTTGACATCCGGGACCCGGGCAGCGCGCTCGACGAGGCGCGCAAACGCGCGATCGCCGATGCACGCGCGCGCGCCGAGCTGTATGCGGCGGCGGCCGGCGTGAAGGTCGGCAACGTCGTCTCGATCAGTGAGCAGGGTGCCGGAGCGCCGCCACCGCAGCGCTACATGCGCCACATGATGATCGAGCAGGCCAGCGCAGTGCCGGTCGCGCCCGGTGCGCAGACGATCCACGCCAGCGTCACGGTCGTCTACACCCTGCTCGACTGAAGATCGGTCGCGCCGCGTTAGCCGCGCCGGCTGACCGACGCTATACTGGCAGGCGACGGAACCACTCGCGCATCGCCACGGCGGCACTGCTTGATTCAGCTGCACAGCACCGAATTCTCACCGGGACTTCCACGTCGCCTGTTAACCCGACAAGGTCGCATTCGCCGTCTCAGCGGCCGCGTTTGCGTTAGACAATTCACTCGTGGTGCATCGCGGCAGGCGACGGCCGGACGCGCAAGATCACATTCATCACAGGACCCAACCTATGCAAAACTTCATCGTGGATGCCGAGCTGCTGAAACGCCTGAGCCCCGCCGCGCGCCGGGAGCTGCTGTCGCTCGTGACACGGGACCTGGAGGACACCAAGGCCCAGTTCAGCGACTACAACTGGGATCCCGAGGGCGTGGAGTCCTACCCGCTCAGCGAGGAGGAAGCGCACGTCCTGGTCGCGGGTATGCCGCAGGAAGCGGTCAAGGCGCTGCGCGTGTTCGTCGACAACATAGAAGGCGACTGGGGCTATGCCACCATCGGTGAGCTGCTCGAGGCCACCGGGCACAGCAAGTACGAGAACGTGCTGAAGCAGCTGTCGTGGATCCTGCTGCGCCTGCGCACCGTGACCGGAAACCCGAACGCCTGGCTGGTCAACTGGCACACCCGGGACTGGGAGTGGAACGAGGAGGAGAAAGCCTACACCAAGGGCACCTACTTCGTGTCCAGCGACGCGCTGCAGGCGCTGAAAAAAGCGCTGGACGCGCAGGGCTGACCAGCGGCGCTGCGCACCGGCCGGTGCCTACTGTACGCCGTTGCGGGCCGCCCTGGCTCGACGGGAAGCTCCACGGCGGCGCTACCGTCATTATCGACGGCGCCATGGGTAGTGAGCTGCAGGCGCGCGGCGTGGCCATGCACCCTCGGGTCTGGAGCGCGACGGCAGCGCTCAGCGACCCCGACAAAGTACAGGCGACGCACCGCGACTATATTCGCGCCGGCGCCGAGGTGATCATCGCCAACACGTACGCCTCGGGCCGACACATGCTGGAGCCGGCGGGGCTGGGCGGTGACGTCGTGCGCATCAACGAGCGAGCCATGGCGCTTGCCAGGCAGGCACGCGAGGAATCCGCGAAACAGCCGGTGGCCGTCGCCGGCTCGATCTGCGAGTGGGTGCCCGCCGACAGCGACTGGTCGGCGGCGCAGCTGCGCGATTCGTTCGTCGAGCAGGCAACGCTGCTCGCGGATCACGGCGCCGAGCTGCTCATCGTCGAGATGGCCCAGCATCCGCAGCGTTCGCCGATGGCGGTCGAGGCGGCGCTGCAGAGCGGTCTGCCTGTCTGGGTGGGCCTGAGCTGCCGGCGTTCACCGGGCGGGGCGCTGGTCGGGTTCGACCCGCCGCACTACCCCTTGGAGGCGATCGTGGCCAGCGTTGCCGATCTGGACGTCGGCCTGATCAGCGTGATGCACACGCCGATCGCGGACATGGCCAAGGCGCTGAAGACCGTTCGAGGCCGCTGGTCCGGGCCGCTGGGCGCCTACCCGGAGTCCGGGCATTTCGAGATGCCCGACTGGCAATTCGTCGACATTATCGACCCGTCCGATCTGGTGGCGGAGGCGCGCACCTGGCTCGCGCAGGGCGTGCAGGTGGTCGGCGGCTGCTGCGGGCTGTCGCTGCCGCATATCGCCGCGCTGAAAGCCGCGTTCGGGTGAACGCCGCAGCGAGCGCCCCCGGCGCTACTCCGCCGCCTGCACCAGATCGAACGACTCCAGCACCACCGGCAGACTTTCACTCCACTGCTTGCCCCAGGCTTTGCACTGCTGCTGAAAGTAGTCGTTGTGGCACTCACGCCAGTACGCCAGCGATCCGTCGCCCTCGCCTTCGCGCGCGGCGAACGCGTCGTCCACCTTGCTGAACGGCCGCTCCTCGATATTGGCCATTTTCAACAGGCACGCCGGCGTCATGTTCTCCCACAGGATCACCCAGTAATCGCCGACTTCTCGTCGCTTGACGCCGTTGATCTCGAAATCCATCGCCAGGTGCGCGGTGGCGCGTTTCACCTCGTCGATGGCGAGCTGGGTGACATGATCACCGTAGTCGGCAAACGCCGGGTCGCCGAACGTGCTGCAGTGGTAGTCGCCGGCAGCGATGCCGTGCTGCTCGCACATCGCCGACCAGAATGCTTCCACCTCGGCGGTTTTTTCTCCAATCATGCTGGTCTCCTCGGGCGGGACGCGGATCGACGGCAACCGTTCGTGTTCGCGCGTCTGGTGATCGTCGGATACGCCAGAGAGTACGCCGTGCATCGGACAGCGTGAATAGGGGTATACCCTTAAATCGAGCGTGACCCGCGCTGCCGGCAACGTCCCCGGGACCGGGGAATTGTGCCCGCCTTCGCAAGCTGTCACTATCCCGGCAACCCCGGGCAGCGGCCTCACGACGCTTGAACGTATTCGATCTGGTAATCAAGGGCGGCACCGTCGTCACCGGCGCAGACTCGACGCACTGCGACGTCGGTATCAAAGACGGTATCGTGACCGCGCTGGGCGACGGGCTGGACGCCGCTACGGTCATCGATGCCCGCGGCAGGCTGGTCATGCCCGGCGGCATCGACAGTCATTGCCATATCGATCAGGTCAGCTCCGGCGGTCTGGAGACGGCCGATGATTTCGCGAGCGGCAGCCGCTCGGCCGCCGCCGGCGGCACCACCACGATCATACCGTTCGCCGCCCAGCACCAGGGGCAATCCCTGCGCGAAGTGGTGGCCGACTATCACCGGCGCGCCGACGGCAAGGCGGTTATCGACTACGCCTTCCACCTGATCATTTCCGATCCCACCGAGGCGGTGCTGGGCCAGGAGTTCCCGGCGCTGATCAAAGACGGCTACAGCTCCGCCAAGATCTACCTGACCTACGACGCGCTCAAGCTCGACGACCGTCAGGCGCTCAACGTGCTCGCCACCGCGCGCCGCGAAGGCGCCATGGTGATGGTGCACGCCGAGAACCATGACGTGATCGAGTGGTTGACCGAGCAGCTGCTGCTGCAGGGCAAGACCAGCCCCCGCTATCATGCCGCGGCACATGCCGCCGCTGCCGAGCGCGAGGCCACGCACCGTGCGATCACGCTCGCCGAAGTGGTCGGCGTACCGGTGCTCATCGTGCACGTATCGGGCCGCGAGGCCATCGAGCAGATCGCGTGGGCGCAGCGCAAGGGCCTGCCGGTCTACGGCGAGACCTGCCCGCAGTACCTGTTCCTGACGGCGGACGACATGGACCGCGACGGCTTCGAGGGCGCGAAGTACATGTGCAGCCCGCCGCCGCGCGATGCGGCTAACCAGGCCTGCGTGTGGCAGGGTCTGGAAAACGGCGTGCTGCAGGTATTCTCCTCCGATCATGCCCCGTACCGGTTCTCCGGCAGGGACGGCAAAGCGGCCGCCGGCGCGGATGCGCCGTTCCAGAAGATCGCCAACGGCGTGCCGGGACTGGAAGTCCGCCTGCCGCTGCTGTTCTCCGAGGGGGTGCGCACCGGCCGCCTGTCATTGCAGCAGTTCGTCGATCTGACCGCCACGCGGGCCGCGCGCCTCTACGGCCTGTACCCGCGCAAGGGCACGATCGCGGTCGGCTCGGATGCGGACATCGCGATCTGGGATGCCGAGCGTAAGGTCACCATCAGCCAGGCCATGCTGCACGACAACATGGACTACACGCCGTACGAAGGGCGCACTGTCACCGGCTGGCCGACGCTGACGCTGTCACGCGGCGAAATCGTGTGTAGCGAGGGAGAAGTGACCGCCGCGCCCGGTCGTGGCGTGTTCCTGCCCTGCGATCTGCCGGAGCCGGCACGCGCCCGGCGGCCCGGCGTTCTCGACACCTGCTGAGAGGATCCGCGTCATGCCGCGTGTAGTAAGGCTGGCCGTCGCCCAGTCGGGGCCGATTCAAAAAGACGAGCGCCGCGAACGGGTGGTGGCGCGGCTGCTGGCGATGCTGAAACAGGCGGCCGCGCGCAGATGTCACCTCGTGCTGTTTCCGGAGCTGGCGCTCACCACCTTCTTTCCGCGTTACTACGAGGCGGAGCGCGCGGACATGGACCGCTGGTTCGAGGCCGAAATGCCGGGCGCCGCGACCCGGGTGCTGTTCGACACCGCCCGCGAGCTGGGCATAGGTTTCTCGCTGGGGTTTGCCGAGTTGACACCGGAGCGGCGGCATTTCAATACCCAGATACTGGTCGACGCCGAAGCCCGTATCGTCGGCCGGTACCGCAAGGTGCACCTGCCGGGGCACGCGGAATTCGAACCGCAGCGTGCCTGGCAGCACCTCGAGAAGCGCTACTTCGAGCCCGGCGATCTCGGCTTCCCGGTGTGGCGCACCATGGGCGGCGTGATGGGTATGTGCATCTGCAACGACCGCCGCTGGCCGGAAACGTTCCGGGTCATGGGGTTGCAGGGCGTGGAGCTGGTGATGCTCGGCTACAACACGCCGACGCTCAACTCGATGAAGCCGGAGGAGACCGCCGCGACGCGCATGCACCACAACCATTTGTGCATGCAGGCGGGCGCCTACCAGAACGCGTGCTGGGTAGCGGGCTGCGCCAAGGCCGGCGACGAGGACGGTTACGATCTGATGGCGGGATCGTGCATCATCAACCCGGACGGCGAGATCGTCGCGCTCGCGCAAACCAGCGACGACGAGGTAATTTTCCATGACTGCGATCTGGATGCCTGCGCTTTCCTGAAGCAGACTACGTTCGATTTTGCCGCGCACCGGCGCATCGAGCACTACGGTCTGATCAGCTCGCAGACCGGTGCCGTGCCGCCCCCCGAATAGACACGCGGTAAGCGTGCACACGATCGTCATCAATCCGAACTCCACCCGGGCCGTGACGGACGGCATCCGCGACGCCGTTCGGCAGGTCCCCGGCATCGAGCGGCTGGACGTCGACTACCTGACCCTGGCCGAGGGACCGCCCGGCATCGAGACCGATGCGCACATCCGCGCAGTGATACCGCCGTTGCAGGCGCTGGTGCGTGAGCGCGAAGCCGACGCGTTCGTGATCGCGTGCTTTTCCGATCCCGGTGTGGCACAGCTGCGCAGCCAGCGCGGCAAGGCGGTCTACGGTATCGGCGAATGCGCGTGCCGCGCCGCGGCGGCCGGTAACCGCCGGTTCGGCATCATCTCGATCGTCGACCCCTCGGTGGCGCGCCATCGCCGCCACCTGGAGCGCCTGGGACTGGCGGCGCAGCTGGCCGGCGACCGGCCGCTCGGGCTGTCGGTTCTCGATCTCGCAGATCACACGCTCACCGCCGAAAAGATGCGCGAGGTGGCACGCCGCCTGGTCAGCGATGACGGTGCTGAAGCG
>JAHELT010000149.1 GCA_024644045.1 Chromatiales bacterium
CCCACCCGGGTGATGAGGACGTTCTTGACGTACACCTCCGGTTTGTTGAGATCGGCCTTCTTGAGCGGCTGGCAGGCGGTGAGCGCCAGCGCCGCCCCGAGCGCAACCACGGCGGGCGACCACCGGAGGATGTCGATGCGTGTTCTCACGGGTTCAACCTGCCTGGCGTGTGAGGCGCCGATACGCCGCGCCGCGGTGAAATGAGGCGATCAGTGCATTTCACGTGTTCTGGATCACGATGTTCGGGAACTTGGCCGAATGGTCCCTGGCCTGCAACGACAGCTTTGCGGCCACCCGGCGTGCGATCTCCCGGTAGATCTGCGCGATCCGGCTGTCCGGCTCCGCCGCCACCGTGGGCTGGCCGGCATCGGCCTGCTCGCGGATGCGTATGTCGAGTGGCAGCGCGCCGAGAAACGTGACGCCGAACTGCTCGGCCATACGCGCGCCGCCGCCGGCGCCGAAGATATGCTCTTCCGTGCCGCACTTGCTGCAGATGTGGATGCTCATGTTCTCCACGATGCCGAGAATCGGGACCTCCACTTTCTCGAACATCTTCAGGCCTTTGCGCGCGTCGAGCAGCGCAATGTCCTGCGGCGTGGTGACAATGACCGCGCCGCTCACGGGGACTTTCTGGGCGAGGGTCAACTGCGTATCGCCGGTGCCCGGCGGCAGATCGATGATCAGGTAGTCCAGATCCTTCCAGCGCGTATCGTTGAGCAGCTGCTCCAGGGCCTGAGTCACCATCGGCCCGCGCCAGATCATCGGCGTTTCCTCGTCGATCAGGAAACCTATCGACATCGCCTGTATACCGTGATTCAGCATCGGCTCGAGGCTTTTGCCGTCGGAGGATTCCGGCTGCCCGGTGATTCCCAGCATGCGCGGCTGGCTGGGGCCGTAGATGTCGGCATCCAGAATTCCGACGCTCGCCCCCTCCAGACGCAGCGCCAGCGCCAGATTCACTGCGGTCGTCGACTTCCCCACGCCGCCTTTGCCCGAGGCCACGGCGATCATGTTCTTCACGTTGCCCAGACGTTTTACGCCTTGCTGCACGGTGTGCGCGGTGACCTTGAAGGTGACCGTCACCGCGGCTCCGGACACACCCTCCAGGGCGCGGATGCGCTGCTCGAGCTCCGCAGTCAGCTGCTCAGCGTAGCCCGTGGCAGGGAATCCCAGCACCACGTCGACGGCGACCGCGGCGTCGTCGATGCGGATGTCCTTGATGCACTTGGAGACCAGCAGGTCCTGCTCCAGGTAAGGATCGATATAACCGGCAATGGCCGATTCCACGTTTTCGCGCGTTACGTTTGCCACTCGAGGGCTCCCGGGAGGAATCACGATGCAAACCCGGAATATTAAAGAAAACTAATATTCAGCGCCAGCGCGCACTGTCAGACGCCGGTGGCCAACAACGCGGATTGCTGGTAGCTTACCGGCTTTTTCCAGCCCCGCGCGCGAAAACCCAATGGCGACCACCCAACGCCGGATGCTCGTAACCAGCGCCCTGCCGTACGCAAACGGCTCGATCCATCTCGGTCACCTGGTCGAGTATCTGCAGACCGACATCTGGGTCCGTTTCCAGAAGCTTCGCGGGCACGACTGTATATATGTGTGTGCAGACGATGCGCACGGCACGCCGATCATGCTGAAGGCCATGCAGGACGAGGTGACCCCGCAGCAGCTGATCGACGCGATGGATGAGGAGCACCGGCGCGACTTCGGGGATTTCCATGTCGGCTTCGACAACTACCACACCACGCACTCCGACGAAAACCGCCACTACGCGGAGCTGATCTACACGCGGCTGCGCGATGCCGGCCACATCGCGGTGAGAACCATTCGCCAGGCTTACGACAAGCAGGCCGGCATGTTCCTGCCCGATCGATTCATTCGCGGCACCTGCCCGCACTGCGGGCTGCAGGATCAATACGGCGATTCGTGCGATAACGGGCACACCTATTCGCCGCTGGACCTGAAGGACCCCGTATCGGTGATCTCGGGGCAGCCGCCGGTGGAACGGGAGTCCGAGCACTACTTTTTCAAGCTGGGTGATTTCGAGGACTGGCTGCGCGACTGGATCGGAAGCGGCGAGCACGTGCAGCCCGAGATCGCCAACAAGCTCAACGAGTGGTTCAAGGCCGGTCTCCAGGATTGGGACATCTCGCGCGATGCGCCCTACTGGGGCTTCGAGATTCCCGGGGTGGAAGGCAAGTACTTCTACGTGTGGCTGGACGCACCGATCGGTTATATCGCCAGCTTCCGCCAGTATTGCGACCGCCAGGGCATCGATTTCGACGCCTACTGGAGCCCCGGCAGCGAGACGGAACTCTACCATTTCATCGGCAAGGACATCGCCTACTTCCACACGCTGTTCTGGCCGGCCATGCTGCACGGCGCGGGATTTCGCACCCCGACGGCGGTCTACGTGCACGGTTTCCTGACCGTCAACGGCACCAAGATGTCCAAGTCGCGCGGCACGTTCATCAACGCCCGCAGCTACCTGCAGCACCTGCGCCCGGAATACCTGCGCTACTACTATGCGGCCAAGCTGGGCCCCGGGATCGACGACATCGATCTGAACCTCGACGACTTCATGGCGCGCGTGAACGCCGACCTGGTCGGCAAGCTGGTCAACATCGCCAGCCGCTGCGCCGGCTTCATCGGTAAGAACTTCGCGGGCGAGCTGGCCCCCGCGATGGACGACACGGCGGTCTATCAGCCGTTCATAGACGCCGGCGCGAGCATTGCGCAAGCTTACGAGACGCGGGATTTCGCCCGCGCGCTGCGCGAGACGATGGCGCTGGCGGATCAGGCGAACCAGTACATCAACGAGCAGCAACCCTGGGTTCTGGTCAAGCAACCGGGCCAGGAGGCACGGGTCCAGCAGGTGTGCTCTCTGGGCATCAACATGTTCCGGGCTTTGATCACCTACCTCAAACCGGTAATACCGGCCACCGCCGAGCGGGCCGAGGCCTTTCTGCGAGAGCCCTCACCGCTGCGCTGGGATTCGCCGGCCGCGCCGCTGCTCGGGCAGCGCATCGAACGCTTCAAGCCGCTGCTCACCCGTATCGAAAAACATCAGATCGAGAACATGGTAGAGGCCTCGCAGGAATCACTGCAGGGCCAGCCGGCCGGCGACTCGGCACTCAGCAGAGATCCGATCAGCGCACAGATCACGTTCGACGACTTCGCGAAGCTGGACCTGCGCGTGGCGCGCGTCACCCACGCCGAGCACGTCGATGGCGCCGACAAGCTGCTGCGCTGCACGCTGGACCTGGGCGGCGAGACGCGCAACGTGTTCGCGGGAATCAAAGCCGCCTACGATCCCGGCAAGCTGATCGGACGCCAGGTGGTGGTAGTGGCCAACCTCGCGCCGCGCAAGATGCGCTTCGGCGTCTCCGAAGGCATGCTGCTGGCCGCCGGGCCGGGCGGCACCGATATCTTTCTGCTCGACGTCGACAGCGGCGCAACGCCGGGAATGCGCGTCAAGTGACTGCGTCGTGGCAGACTATGCACTGATACTCCTGGGGACTGTGCTGGTCAACAACCTGGTACTCACCCAGTTCCTCGGGCTGTGCCCGTTCATGGGCGTGTCGCGCAAACTCGAAACCGCCGTGGGCATGGGCCTTGCCACCACGTTCGTGCTGACGCTGGCCTCGCTGGCGAGCTTCCTGATGCACACGTTCGTGCTCGTGCCGCTGGAGCTCGAGTACCTGCGCACCGTCGCTTTCATCGTGATCATCGCAGCACTGGTGCAGTTCACTGAGATGTTCGTGCGCAAGATCAGCCCGATGCTGCACAATGTGCTGGGTATTTTCCTGCCCCTGATCACCACCAACTGCGCAGTCCTGGGCGTCGCGCTGCTGAACGTGCAGCGCGCCCACGGATTCACGGAGTCGGTATTGCACGGGTTCGGCGCGGCGCTGGGCTTCACGCTGGTGCTGGTCGCGTTTGCCGCCATCCGCGAACGCCTGCTGCTCGCCGACGTGCCCGGGCCGTTCAAGGGCAATCCCATTGCACTGCTCACCGCCGGTCTGATGTCGCTCGCGTTCATGGGCTTCAGCGGGCTGGTGCAGGGCTGAGCCGGTGCTTACCGCAGTCGCCGTGTTCCTGGTCATCTCGCTGCTCTGCGGGCTGCTGCTGGGCGTGGCCGCGAGCCGTCTGCGCGTGTCGGGCAACCCGGTTGTCGAGCGCATCGATGCATTGCTGCCGCAGACCCAGTGCGCGCAATGCGGCTATCCCGGGTGCCGGCCCTACGCGGAGGCGCTCGCCGGCGGACGCGCCGACATCAACCAATGCCCGCCGGGCGGCGACGCGGTGATTCGCGCCCTGGCCGATCTGCTCGGCCGTGATCCGGTGCCGGCGGATACCGGCTACGGGCTGCACAAGCCGCAACAGGTCGCTTTCATCCGAGAGGAAGACTGCATCGGTTGCGCACTGTGTATCCAGGTCTGCCCGGTCGATGCGATTGTGGGAAGCGCACGCCACATGCACACCGTCATCGCCGACGCCTGCACCGGCTGCGAGCTGTGCCTTGCGCCCTGCCCGGTGGATTGTATCGATCTGCACCCGCTTGCCGGGGCACCCGCCGGCGCGCCGCCCGCGCCGCGCGCCCGGGCCTACCCGTGCATACGGTGCGGTGACTGCGCGACCGCGTGCCCGGTGGACCTGCGCCCACAGTCCCTGTATGCCTTCATTCGAGGCGGCGAACAGCGGAAGGCGCGCGCCGCGGACCTGTTCGACTGCATCGAATGCGGCCGTTGCGAACGCGTCTGTCCGAGCCACATCCCGCTGGTCGACTGCTACCGGCAGGCAAAGCGCGAGCTGCGCGCGGCTGACCAGGTGCAGGCACTCGCCGAACGTTCGCTGCAGCGTTACACGGCGCGTGAGCAGCGCCTGGCCGAGGCCCGGCGCGAGCACGAGGCGCAGCTGCGGCGGCAGCGTGAACGTCTGGGCGCCGCCGACGGCGACGCCAAGCGCCAGGAGATCGCCGCCGCCGTTGCACGCGCGCGCAAGCGCAGGGCAAAGCGGCGCGAGCCGGCCGGGCACCATTGAATGCGCGCGCACGGAGCAGCGGCTGCGCGCGCCCGGCCTGCACGCGACGTTACGTCGGTAATGCGCGATGTGCTCATTGCGCTGGTGCCCGGCACCGCCGTGTACGTGTGGTGGTTCGGCCCGGGCGTAGCCATCCAGATAACGCTCGCGATGCTGACCGCCCTCCTGTGCGAGTTCCTGGTATGCGCACTGCGGCGCAGGCCGGCGCGTGAGGCGCTCGGCGATCTGAGCGCCTTAGTGGCCGCCTGGCTGCTGGCGTTGTGCATTCCCTGCCTGGCCCCGTGGTGGGTGACCGTCACCGGCACCGTGTTCGCGATCGTCGTCGCGAAGCAACTCTACGGCGGCCTGGGGGCGAACATTTTCAATCCGGCGATGGCGGGTTACGCCGCGTTGATCATCTCGTTTCCTGCGCCGATGACGCTGTGGCCGGGGCCTGACGCAGCGGCGCTGGACCTCGCCGCCACGCTCGCCGTGATCGGCGGCGGCGCGGTGGCGCCGGAAGGGCTGAGCGGCGCCACCGCGCTCGACTACGCCAAAACGCAGCTGTCGCTGCAGCAGAGTATCGATGCGATCGGCGGCGACGCCCGGTTCGGGCAACTCGCATCAGCGGGCTGGGAGTGGATTGCCGCCGGCCACCTGGCGGGCGGTCTATGGCTGCTGTGGCGCGGCGTGATCCGCTGGCACATCCCGGTCGCGGTCCTCGCCGCGCTGCTGCTACTCGCATCCGGGTGGCATCTGATCGATGCCCGGCACTACGCCTCACCGGTGTTTCATCTGTTTGCCGGCAGCGCGATCCTCGGCGCGTTTTTCATCGCCACCGACCCGGTCACCGCGCCCACCAGCGTGCGCGGCCGGTTGATCTTCGGCGCCGCCATCGGCGTGCTGGTCTACGTGATCCGGACCTGGGGCGGCTACCCCGACGGCATTGCCTTCGCCGTGCTGCTCATGAACATGGCCGCACCCGCGATCGACTACTTCACCACGGGCCGCGCGGCCGGGGCGCGGTGAACGCGCCCGGACACGTGCGCGACGTGCTGCGGGCGGTGCTGACGCTGAGTACGTTCGCGGCCGTCGGCGCCGGCGGCGTCGCGCTGATCAAGGAGCTCAGCGCGGCGCGCATCGCCGCCAACGAGGCGCAGGCGCTGCAGCGCCGCGTGGCGCAGATACTGCCCGCGCACGCCTATGACAACGTCCCCGGTGACGACCGTATCGCAGTCGTCGACCGGCTGCTCGGCAGCGCGCGCGAACAACCGGTTTACCGGGCCCGGCGCGGCGGCGAACCGGCAGCGGGCATCATTCAGGTAACGACCGCGCGCGGTTACAACGGCCGTATCGTGCTGCTGGTGGGCGTCGACACGCGCGGCGAGGTGATCGCCGTGCGCACCCTGCATCACCGCGAGACGCCGGGCCTCGGCGATGCCATCGAGATCGACAAAGGCGACTGGATCACCGGCTTCGAAGGTGCCTCGCTGGCGGCGCCGCCGCAGGCCTGGTCGGTACGCAGCGACGGGGGCGCATTCGATCAGCTGACGGGGGCGACGGTCACCGCCCGCGCGGTCGTCGGGGCGGTGCACAACGCCTTGCTATACTACGACCGGCACCGCGAGCAGATCTTCGCGGCCGAGCCCGGGGCCAGGCTGAGGCCTCCGGGCGTTCCGGGGAACGGCGGGCAGGGCCAGGCGCCGGACCGGGAGCATCCGACACAACACCAGGCCTCCGGTCCCGCTTGATCCGATCGTCTGCCAAACTGATGAGCGTCTGCAGCGCCGGGCTCTGGCGCAACAACCCCGGGCTGGTGCAGCTGCTCGGCCTGTGCCCGCTGCTCGCAGTCACCTCGACCCTGATCAACGGACTGGCGCTGGGACTGGCGACCCTGCTGACGCTGCTGGTATCCAACACGCTGGTCTCGGTCAGCCGCGGCTGGCTCCGCCCCGAGGTGCGGATTGCGGTGTACGTGCTGATCATCGCCTGCGCCGTGTCCGCCATCGAACTGGCGATGAATGCGTGGTTTCACGGTCTGTACACGGCGCTCGGCATTTTCGTTCCGCTGATCGTGACCAATTGCACGATCCTGGCACGGGCCGAGACCTTTGCTTCCCGCCAGCCGGTGGGCTGGGCGATGGTGGACGCGCTGGCCATGGGCACCGGATTCACGGGCGTGCTGATCGTGCTGGGCGGGCTGCGCGAGCTGCTCGGTCAGGGCACGTGGCTTGCCGGTGCCGCGCTGATGTTCGGCCCGCACGCGGACGCATGGACATTCAGCGCCGGCGACGCGTACCCCGGCTTCCTGCTGGCCGCCTTGCCGCCGGGCGCGTTTTTCGCCCTCGGCCTGCTGCTGGCCGCGAAAAACTGGATCGACCGGCCCGTCGCGGCACAGGCCGCCCCCGCGCTGACAGCGGATTCATGAACGCGGCAAAACGGGCGCAGATCTTCGCGCGGCTGCGCGACCACAATCCGCACCCGACCACCGAACTGGCCTACGGCTCGGCATTCGAACTGCTGATCTCGGTCATTCTCTCGGCGCAGGCAACCGACGTCAGCGTGAACAAGGCCACGGCCAGGCTGTACGCGAAAGCCAACACGCCGCAGGCCATACTCGAGCTGGGCGAGAACGGACTGAAGCAGTACGTGAAAAGCATCGGCCTGTACAACAGCAAGGCGAAGAACATCATCAAAACCTGCCGCATCCTGCTCGAGCGGCACGCCGGCGAAGTGCCGCGCGACAGAGCGGCTCTGCAGGCGCTGCCGGGCGTGGGCCGCAAGACCGCAAACGTGATCTTGAACACCGCGTTCGGCGAACCCACCATAGCCGTGGACACGCACATCTTTCGCGTCGCCAACCGGACCCGGCTGGCGCCCGGCAAGACGCCGCTCAGCGTGGAGCAACGGCTTGTGAAGGTAACGCCCGAGGAGTACCGGAAAGATGCCCACCACTGGCTGATACTGCACGGACGCTACATCTGCATCGCGCGCAAACCGCGCTGCGGTGCCTGCGTCATCGAGGATCTGTGTGAGTTTCGCGACAAGGTTTACGAGCAGTGATCTTTTCCGGCGAGCGTGAGCAGATGCGGCGCTTCTTCCGGGCCGCCTGGCGCAAACATCGCGACGGCGAGGCGCTGGAGCCGCTCGAGCAACTCATTGCGGGCGTCGTGGCGGAGCATCCCGAGTACCAGGCCTGCGTGGAGCACGAAAACCTCCCCACGGACTTCACACCCGAGCAGGGTGCGACCAATCCGTTTCTGCACATGGGCATGCACATCGCGATTCGCGAGCAGGTGGCGGCCGATCGACCCGCGGGAATAGCTGCCGTTCACCGGTCGCTGTGCCGCCGGCTGGCCGATGCCGGTGCGGCAGAACACCGCATGATGGAGTGCCTCGGCGAGAGCCTGTGGCGTGCCCAGCGCGAAAATTGTCCGCCCGACGAGCGCGCTTACCTGGAGTGCCTGCGCAATCAGCTGTGAACCGCTCCGGCGGGACCAGACCGCGATCCCGGACCGGACGCCGCCGGCACGATGGCGGCCGTTGCGCCAAGCGCTCATGCTTTTCCGGCGTCGACCGACCGTACGGGTAACTCGACCAACAAGCTCGAAACCGCTGAACGAACTGTACGCTGGCGTGAAGCACGCCGCTGCCACCGATGGGCAGCGCAGCGCCTGCCGGTGTAATTCGCGCCCGGTGCGCCTCTGCGTCCGCGCCCGCTCAGCCCGGATCGCCGTCGAGCTGTTGCTTGGCGTCGTCCCACAATGCATCGAGCTCGGTCAGCGTGCAGTCCGCAGCGCGCCGGCCCTGATCACGCAAGCGTGCTTCCATGAACCGGAAGCGGCGCTCGAACTTCCCGCTCGCGCCGCTCAACGTGGTCTCCGCGTCGACGTTCAGGTGCCGCGCCAGATTCACCGCGGCGAACAGCAGGTCGCCGAGCTCCTCGTTGACGGCGCGGGCGTTCTGCGCGTCCCAGGCCGTGCGCAGCTCGTCGACCTCCTCGGCCAGCTTGGCGAACACGCCCGCCGCATCGTCCCAGTCGAAGCCGACGCGCGCGGCGCGTTTCTGCAGCTTTTGCGCGCGGAGCAGCGCCGGCAGGCCATGCGTGACTCCGTCGAGCGCTGACGTCTCACCCCGGCCCTGGCGCTCCGCCCGCTTCTGCGTCTCCCAGATCTCGGCGACGTCCGCCTCGCTGGCCGCCGTCTGCTCGCCGAACACGTGCGGATGGCGCCGCACGAGCTTCTTTTCGAGCCCGTCGGCAACCGCTTCGAAGTCGAACAGGCCTGCCTCCGCCGCCATCTGCGCGTGGAACACGACCTGCAGCAGCAGATCACCCAGCTCGTCGCGCAGACCGGGATGATCGTTGCGGGCTATGGCATCGGCAACCTCGTACGCTTCTTCAAGCGTATGCGGCGCGATCGTGTGAAAATTCTGCTGCACGTCCCACGGACAACCGCGATCCGGATCGCGCAGGCGTGCCATTACGGCCAGCACCCGGTCGATCGCAGCCACGCTCAACGGCTCCAGGCGTACATGATCGCGGCTCAGAACTGCAGTCGAATGCCGAGATGCACGTTGTCGTCGAGCTCGACGTCGTTCACCCGTTCCAGGTCGAACTCGAGATGCCGGTAACCGATGTACCCGCGGGTGCTCGGCAACACCTCGATCTCCACGCGCAGGTTGAGCTCGCGCGCACTTTCCGTATCAGCGAAGCTGGTAATCCCCGGCGCGTAGTAGGCTTCCAGCACCAGACCGACCGGCGTGCGCGTCTGGAACACGTAGCGCCCCTGACCGCCGATACCGATGGCCACGGCCTCCTGTTTGATGTCCAGATCGGCCGCATAGGCCTTGGCCCCGACCCCGAACTGAAGATCGCGGCGCTCGCCGAGCGTGCCCACGACCATGATATTGGCGGTCAGCATGTAGTCGTCCGTTTCAGTGTAGAAGAACCCAAAGCCGACGTCGGCGCCGCCGTAGCCGAGACTGCCGGAGTCGATCAGGTACACGATGTTGGCGGTCTCGTCGCTCAAACTGATGTCGAGCCCCGCCGCGTTGACACCGCCCGCAAACAGAGCAAGAACCGCAGGAATTACGCGTGCTCGCATGGCATTCTCCTTGGGAACGCGCGTTATTCTACGCAATGTGGGTTTGTCAAAACCACTATATTTAGGGTGTTCGATGGTGCGTTGGCACAATTTGTGGGATACAGGCCTGTGAGAAAGGGGGTCGAGCACATGCCCGCGATGCTGCTCGCAGCCGGGCGCGGCGAGCGCATGGGCACGCTCTCGATGCGCCTGCCGAAGGCGCTGCTGCGCGTCGGCGGCCGCGCCCTCATCGAGCACCATCTCACCGCACTGGCCGGCGCAGGGGTCAGCCAGGTGGTGGTCAATACCGCACGTCTGGGTCCCCTGATCAGCGCGAGCCTGGGCGACGGGCGCCGCTATGGCTTACGTATCCGCTACAGCAACGAAGGCAAGCAGCCGCTCGAGACGGCCGGCGGCATCGTCCAGGCACTGCCGCTGCTCGGGCCGGAGTTCCTGGTCGTCAACGCCGACGTCTGGACCGATTTCGATTTTCGCGCCCTGCGTCCTGCGCAAAGCAGCCTCGCGCATCTGGTCTTGGTGGACAATCCGTCGCATCATCCGCAGGGCGATTTTGGGCTGCAGGGCGAACACTTGAACAACGGGATGGAAGCACGCTTGACCTACGCGGGTATCGGTATCTTCCGCGCCGAGCTGTTTGCGGGCCTGCCCGCGGCTCCGGCGCCGCTGGCGCCGCTGCTGCGCAGCGCCGCGGACGCCGGCCGGGCGACCGGCCAACGCCATTCCGGCGCGTGGCTCGACGTCGGAACCGCCGAGCGCCTGGCACAGCTGCGCAAACGCCTCGCGTCGCGGCACGGCGCGAGCCGGTAGCCGTGGTCGCACCGTTGTTCGCGCATGCCGATCTGCCCCCGGGTTTCCTGGACGTAACCGCGCGCGAGCTGCACACCCTGCTGCCGGAACCGACACTGATCAACTGCCCGGGCGAAAGCGACGACATGCTGTTCGTCAGCATTCTCCAGCACGGCAATGAGGACACCGGGCTGCTGGCGATGCAGGCCCTGTTGCGCGAGTACCAGCAGCGCCCGCTGCCCCGCACGCTGCTGCTGTTCGTGGCCAACGTGCAGGCGGCGCGCGATGCGCTGCGCCACCTGCCCACGCAGATGGACTTCAACCGGGCGTGGCCCGGCACCGATCACCCGGCCTGCGCGGAAACCCGGCTCATGGCAGCGGTGCACGCCGAGGTCGCCGCGCTGCCGCTGTTTGCCGCCATCGACGTGCACAACAACACCGGCAGCAATCCGCACTACGCGGCCTTCAACCGCCTGGAGCGACGCTTCGTGCAGCTGGCGCGTTTCTTCAGCAACACCATGGTCTACTTCGAGCAGCCGCGCGGCGTCATGACGCAGGCGTTCGCTCCGCTGTGCCCCTCGGTGGTACTGGAGTGCGGCAAGGTGGGTAACACCGCCGGCACCGAGCACGCGCGTGCATTCGTCGATGCCTGCCTGAACATGTCCCGCATCCCCGACGACCCGGTCGGCAGCCACGAAGTGGACCTGTTTCACACGGTGGCCCGCGTGGTGCTGGCCGGCGACACCGAGTTCGGCTTCGACACGCCGCAGCGCGCGCTGTCGCTGAACCCGACGCTGGACGAGCACAACTTCCAGGAGCTGGCACCCGGCACGCTGCTCGGCACCGTCCGCGGGGCGCTGCGCGATCACCTGCTGGTGCTCGACGAGGCCGGAAACGACGCGACCGAGCGGTTCCTCGCCGCGCATGACGGCGAGTTGCGCCTGCGCCGCAGTGTCATGCCGTCGATGCTGACGCTGGACGAAGCCATCGTACGTCAGGACTGCCTGTGTTATTTCATGGAGCGTGTCACCGCGGAAATCGCTTGAATTTACGTTTACGTAAACGTAAATTCAAACCTGCCGAAGCGCCGCCGGATACGTCCCGGACACGCGCTGTGGCCAGTGTGGGCTAGGCAACTCTGCGGATACCTTTTATGGTAGGCGGCGGGCGCGCGGCGCGCGCGTTCCGGCGACCCAGGGAGCTTCACCGCGATGAGCAGCTACGCAGAAATCTACAAACGCTCACTTCAGGACCCGGAGGGCTTCTGGGCCGAGGCCGCAGACGCCGTGCACTGGTACAAGCCGTGGGAAACGGTGCTCGATGCGAGCGACCCGCCGTTTTACCGCTGGTTTGCCGGCGGTGAGCTCAACACCTGTTACAACGCACTCGACGTGCACGTGGAGGCGGGCTTCGGCGAGCAGCCGGCACTCATCTACGACAGCCCGGTCACCGACACCGTACGCACCTACAGCTACGCCGGGCTGCGTGACGAAGTGGCGAAGTTCGCCGGCGGCCTGGCCGGGCTGGGTGTCGGTAAAGGCGACCGGGTGGTGATCTACAT
>JAHELT010000021.1 GCA_024644045.1 Chromatiales bacterium
TGCAACAGCGAGTACAGTGCCTCCTGCATTCGCGCGCCGCCACTCGCGGTGAAGCAGATCAGCGGTGCGCCGTCCTCGATCGAGGCGTTCACGGCGCGCACGAACTTCTCGCCAACGACCGATCCCATCGAGCCGCCCATGAAATCGAACTCGAACGCCGCCACGACCACCGGCAGGCCTTTCAACAGGCCCTTTACGACGACCAGCGCATCGCGTTCGCCGGTTGCTTTCTGGGCCTGGACCAGCCGGTCCCGGTACTTTCTGCTGTCGCGGAACTTGAGCATATCCGTCGGCTCCAGGTTCGCACCGACCTCCTGGCGCGCTTCCGGATCGAGAAAGCGGTCCAGGCGTACCCGGGCGCCGACCCGGCGGTGGGTTCCACACTTCGGGCACACGTCCACGTTGCGCTCGAGCTCGGCCCGGTACAGGACGCTCTTGCAGTTTTCGCATTTGACCCAAAGGCCCTCCGGCACTGCACCTTTCTGATTCGCCTCGGTACGGATCCGCGACGGCATGAGCTTTTCGAACCAGCTCATGACCGCCCCACCCTCGGATCGGCCATCCGGCAAGCGCCGTCCAGCGGCTTGCTAGCGTGTACCCGCCCTGTTTGCCATGTTGTCGACACGGTTCACCTCGCGCATGAATTTTTTCATTAATGTCACGTTCTTCTCGCCACGCGGCGCTTCTATCCCGCTGCTCACGTCGACACCGAACGGGCGCACGGCCTCGATCGCAGCGGCGACGTTGGCGGGATCGAGACCGCCCGCCAGGATGATCGGCTTCGCACTGACCAGCTCCCGGTTCCAGTCGAACGCCCGGCCGCTGCCGCCCGGCGCGCCCGCTACATTACTGTCGAGCAACAACGCGCGCGCCCGGTGGTAGCGCTCGGCATACACCTTGAGATCGGCATGTTCATCGCGTGCCACGCTCTTTATGTAGGGCATACCGAACTGATCACAGAAAGCCGGCGTCTCCCGGCCGTGAAACTGCACCACATCGATCTCCACGCTGTTCAGGACCGATGAGACCTCGTCGGCGCTGGCGTCGAGGAACAGGGCAACGCGCGCCACGAAAGGCGGAACGACACCGGCGATGGCTGCCGCCGTTGCTGGATCGATCGCGCGTACGCTCGGCCGGTAAAACATCAGTCCGATCGCGTCCACCCCAAGCTCGATCGCGGTCTGCGCATCGCCGACGGTGCGAATACCACAGTACTTGACCCGTGTGCGCATGCAGTGCGTGCCTCCGCCATTATGGTTACGATGGCGCGTGTAACGTGTCGCGAGACACCCGATGCACCGGCTAGATTATCAGAAACCTGTCTACGCCATGCAATCGAGGAATCGCGAAGCGCTCAGGATAGCTTACCGCGCTCAGGTACAGCCCCTGCGCCGGCGCCGTCGCGCCAGCGGCCCGCCGGTCGCGGGCCTGAAGCAACTTGCCTATCCACGCGGCCGGCCGCTCACCGCGTCCGGTGCAAAGCAGGCTGCCGGCGATGATACGGACCATGTTGTGCAGAAATGCGTTGGCCGTGATGTCCAGCACGACGAGATCGGCATGGCGTTCCACGGTGATGCGCAGCACACGCCGGACGGGCGTGCGGGCCTGACAGCCGGCTGCGCGAAACGCGCTGAAATCGTGCTCGCCGAGCAGCGCTTGCGCGGCCTCGTGCATCCGCGGCGCCTCGAGCGGGCGGCATTCCCAGGCGCTGCGATTTCGCCACAGGCCCGAGCGCAGCGGCCGGTTCAGCACCAGGTAGCGGTAGCTGCGGGATTGCGCCGAGTAGCGCGCACTGAAATCGTCCGCGACCGGACTGCACCAGCGCAGCGCGATATCGGACGGCAGTCGGCTGTTGGCGCCAAACAGCCACGCGTGCCCGGGGCGCTCGGCCTCGGTATCGATATGCAGGACCTGGCCGCTTGCATGCACGCCGGCATCGGTGCGCCCGGCTGCCGTGACCTTCACCGGGTGGGCGGCGACAAACGACAATGCCTGCTCCAGCGCACGCTGTACCGTGGGCGATTCGCCCTGCCGCTGCCAGCCGCAGTAGGCGCTGCCGTCGTACTCGGCGATGAACGCGATCTTCATGCGAATCCGCCAGCCGTGCCGGCCACGCCCTGGCGGCGGCGGTCAGGAAATTTTTTGCAGCAGCTCCTGGGCTTCCTGGCGCTGACGATCGTTGCCCGCGGCAATGATCTCTTCCAGCGCGCTCGATGCGCTGTCCGAGTCGCCCATGTCCAGATAGGCTTTCGCGAGGTCGAGCATGGTTTCCACCTCGTCGCCGGTATCGGAGTTCTCCGAATCGCCGGCGAATGAGGCCGCATCCTGCACGATGGTCCGATCCAGCATATCGTCGGTGATCGCCGGCATGATTTCGGACACCAGCTGCGGCTCGTCGTCGCCCTCCCCGTCCATCATGTCTTCACTGACCGAGGTTACCAGTTGCGAGACCACGCTCGGCTCCTGCTCCTCATCGGATTCGGGCGCATCCACTTCGAGGTCCAGCTCGAAATCGTCGACATCGTCCATTACCGGGATTTCTGCGGTACCACCCATGTTGTAGTTCGGACCGGGATCGTCTTCGAATTCGGGCTCCACCTCGTCGAGCTGGGTATCGCTGAGGTCGGGATCCATCTGTGCCGTGGTGTCGAGCTCGTCGGGAATCTCCGGAATGATTGCCGTCTCGCCGGATCCGCCTTGAATCAGATCCTGGATACGCGACATGTCGTACTCCCCGGTGGGGGTTGCCACAGCGGGATGCTGGCCGGAGGTCAGCACCGGCGCGTCCTCGCCCTCGTCGGCATCGTCGAGATCGTCCAGGCCCTCGACCTGCACGCTGGGGAACGCGTCGGTCGGCGTACCCAGCTCGTCCAGATCGGACGCCGTGATATCGAACTCCATGTCACCTTCGAGGGCCACCGTATCCGGTTCCTCGACCCGGTCCACCTCGGCCGTGTCGAGTTCCATATGGTCGGCCGTATCGCCCTTACCGATGTCGTCCATGTCCAGGGTCGGCGCCTCGGACAACAGCTGGGTTGCATCCAGGTCGTCGTCCTCGTGGATCGTCTCGTCGACCAGCGGGATCTCGCCGGTATCGAAATCGGTCCCGGTGTTGATGTAGGTCTCTTCCTCGTCGATGCCGAAGTCCAGGTCCGGGGTCAGCTCCTCGTTGTCCAGCTCGAGGTCGGGCGATTCCGGTTTCGCCGGCTGCAGCTCCTGGGCGCTGATGTCGAGGTCCGCCGCGCCGCTAAACAGCGGGTTCTCGGGACACAGCTCGCCGCCCATGGCGACCACGCGATCCCACAGCCGGCTGGGTTTGCTGCCGAGCAGCGTGTGGAACATCTGGGCCTGGGTCTCGAACGCCTCCTTGTTGTTGGACGCGAAGTAGGTCTCCAGCAGCTTCTCGTGGTACTCGTGCCGGTCCGGGTGTTCGGCCAGTGCCTGCTTCAACAGGTCTTCCGACTGGCTGTACAGGCCGTAGGCCAGGTACACGTCGGCCTCGGCGATGGTATCGTCCTTGGGCGCCTCTTCCTGCACCGCGTCCTCGACGACCTCGTCGACCTGCACCGTCTGGACCAGCTCGGGCTCACTGTCGTGCGACAGTGCCAGCTCGTCGTCCATGTCCAGGGCGGTGTCGTCCATTTCCGCTTCGTCCAGCGTTTCGTCGATCACCGCTTCCACGGTCATGCCTTCCTCGTCGAGTTCCACCGTGTCGGGCAGTTCCTCGATATCGACCTCGATAGCATCCTGCTCGTCGCTGCCGCGCCGGCGCACGATCCACCACACGACCAGCAGCAGGCTTACCACACCGCCAATAATCGCGAGCAGCACCGGGTTCTCGAAAATCCGGCCGGCCATCAGATCATCCAGCAGCCGGTCCACGAAACCCTTGCTCTCGGTGCGCGGCGGCAGCACGGCCGGCATCGGCTCGGGTTGGGGCGGCGTCGCCTGCATGGCTTCGGCCGTCGGCTCCGGCTCGGCGACGATCGGCTCGACCGGCTCGGGCCGCAGCGGCTGAACCTCGGGCTCAGCCACCACCACGGGTTCGGGCTCTGGCGTCACTGCCGGCTCTGCCACCACCGGCTCCGGCACCACGGGCTCGGGTTGTACGACCGGCTCGGGGGTCATCGCCGCCTGCTGGCTTTCCAGATTGGTAAGCGTCTGCTGCAGCTCCGCTATCTCGTTTTCGCGCAGCGTAATCAGGTTCTCGACGTTGGCGACGATGCTTTCGAGCTCCGAGATACGGTCGCGCAGCTCCTGATTCTGCAGCCGCTCGGAGGACAGCTCCTCGCGTGCGAGGGTCAGCTCCTGTTGCGTCTCGGGGGACGCCGTATCGCCCGTGGTCGCGGTCGCGACACTCGTGGCACTTTCGGCGCCCTGCTCGTCGGCTACCAGCGCCAGACGGCTGCCGTCGCCTTCCCCGGAGGTGACCGGCACCTCGCCGCCCGCCATCTCAGGCGCGGGTTCTTCGACCACGGTCGGCTCGGCCGCCGCTGCAACCCGCCTCACCTGCTCCCACAACGCGTTCTGCGCACCCACCTCGCTGGTGGCGGTCCCGGTGTCCCAGGCCAGCACTTCGGCCTCGCTCGGAATGCGCAGCACTACGCCGGAGCGCAGGTTGTTGATGTTGTCGTCGAAGAAGGCTTCCGGGTTGTACTGCAGCAGCGCCAGCATCATCTGATTGACCGTCGCAGACTGCGGCTTCAACTGCTTTGAGATGGCCCACAGCGTTTCGCCGCCCTGCACCGGGCCGTAGGTATCACCCACATAGCTTGGTTGCGCCTCGTCAACCATCATTTCCGGCGCCGCGGCGGTCATCGTCGTGCCGGCGCCGCCCGGCAGCGTGCTCGTGTCAAACTCCTGGGAAACGTCGACCCGCGGAAACAGTCCGTCGTCTTCCGCCGGCAGCGGCTCGAGCGGCATCGGCTCCGGCGGCGGGACCTCGACCATCACCGGTTCCGGCTCCATCACCGGCTCAGGGCTCGCGAACGCCGGCTCGGGCTGCGCCTGCACCATCGGCTCGACCGGCTCAAGCGACTCGACCGGCTCCAGGTCCATGGCCGGTTCGGGCTCCGGCAGCAGCTCGGGCATAGGTGCGGCGCCATCCGCGCGTACAATCGCACCCGGTACTGCCGCACCCAACTCGTCCTGGCCGCCCGTCTGTGGCGCCTCGGTGCTCCCCGCGGTCGCCGTGTCCGCCATGAACACGGGCGGATCGAGCAACACCGTATACTCCTTGAGCAGACGGCCGCGCGGCCAGTCCACCTCGACCAGGAAGTTGAGGAACGGCTCGACGATCGGCTTGCGGGTCGTGACGTGGATGTAGGGCTGGCCGTCCGGGCTCAGCTGAATGTCGAATTTCAGCTGGGTGAGCGAGAACGGCCGCTCGACGCCGGCGCGAAGAAACGCGTCCTGCGGTGCGAGAGACACGATCATCCCGTCCGTCTCTCCCGGTTTCACCGAGAGCAACTGGATCTCGGCGTCCATGGGCTGGTTGAGCGCCGACCTCAGGCGTATCTCGCCGAGACCCAGCGCATGAACCGCTGCGATCGGGGCCATGCCCAAGCACACTAGAACAATCAAGGCTGTCTTACGCACGCATCCGTCCCCTAAAAGCTGCACACAAACGGGTCGCCGGAATGAGCCTGTTATGGGAATTCCTATTGATTTCGGCCAGCTAGCAATAGTTTGGAAGAATATACTTTAAAGAAAAAGCTTTAAGTAAGTCCAGCTAAACGCGTGATTATATATGATCTTTTGCCAAAAGCTCTGCAATTTGCACACTATTGAGTGCCGCGCCCTTACGCACGTTATCCGCCACGACCCACAGGTTCAAACCACGCGGATGCGAGATGTCTTCGCGAACCCGGCCCACGAACACCGGATCGGCGTTCGCCGCGTCGCTGACCGCGGTCGGATACCCCCCGTTGCGGGCCTCGTCGAGCAATCTGACGCCTGGCGCCTCTGCAAGCAACTCGCGTGCCTGCCTGGCGGTTATCTTGTCACGCGTTTCGATGTGCACCGCTTCCGAGTGCCCGTAGAACACCGGAATACGGACCGCCGTCGGGTTCACCGCGATGTTTTCATCCTGCAGAATCTTGCGGGTCTCCCATACCATCTTCATCTCTTCCTTTGTGTACCCGTTGTCCTGAAACGCGTCAATGTGAGGTATCGCATTGAATGCGATTTGTTTGGGATACACGTCACAATTGACAGGTTTGGCGTTCAATATGGCGGCAGTTTGACCCGCCAGCTCCGCGATCCCGTCCTTACCGGTTCCCGAGACGGCCTGATAGGTGGCGACGTTGATTCGCGTTATTCCGACCGCGTCATAGATCGGCTTCAGCGCCACCACCATCTGGATGGTCGAGCAGTTCGGGTTTGCAATGATGCCGCGCTGCGCGTACCCGGCAATCGCCCCCGGATTGACTTCCGGGACCACCAGCGGAATGTCGTCGTCGTACCGGAACCGCGACGTATTGTCGATCACTGTGCACCCGGCGGCCGCGGCCCGGGGCGCGTACTCGTCCGACAGGTCGGCGCCGGCTGAAAAGAGGCCGAGTTGCGCCCGGGAAAAGTCAAAGTCTGCCAGATTCTCCACACTCAGCAGCTTGTCACCGAAACTGACGCGCTTGCCGGCCGAACGTTCGCTGGCGAGCGCGTACACCTTGCCGACCGGAAACGCGCGCTGGGCAAGAATGGACAGCATCGACTCGCCCACGGCACCGGTCGCGCCGACCACCGCCACATCGAAAGATTTTCTCATGTCACTCGCCCTGCCTTGAAAGTGAGAATTTACCGGCGGCGCGCACGCAACGCGTCGACCAGAGCATCGCCCATCGCCTCGCAGCCGACCAGACGCGTACCCGGGGTATGGATATCGGCCGTTCGGTAGCCCGCTTCGAGCACGTCGCCGACCGCCGTTTCAACCGCATCGGCGAGCGCCCCTTCGTCCAGCGAGTAGCGCAGCAGCATTGCAATCGACAGCAGCGTTGCCAGCGGGTTGGCCTGATCCTGCCCGGCGATGTCGGGCGCCGACCCGTGAATCGGTTCATACAGGCCTTTGTTGCCCGCATCCAGCGACGCCGAGGGCAGCATGCCGATCGAACCGGTCAGCATCGCGGCGCAGTCGGAGAGGATGTCGCCAAACATGTTGCCGGTCACGATCACGTCGAACTGCTTGGGCGCCCGGACCAGCTGCATGGCGGCATTGTCCACATACATGTGCGTGAGTTCGACGCCGGGGTAGTCTTCCGCGACCCGCTGCACGGTCTCGCGCCACAGCTCGGATACTTCGAGCACGTTGGCCTTGTCCACGGAGCACAGTCGGCGTTGGCGGCGCTGCGCGGTGGCGAAGGCGCTGTGCGCGATGCGCTCGATTTCCGACTCGCGGTACACCAAGGTGTTGAACCCGCGGCGCTCGCCGCCGGCGAGGGTCTCGATGCCGCGCGGCTGACCAAAATAGATTCCGCCGGTCAATTCCCTGACGATCAGGATGTCGAGGCCCGAGACGACCTCCGCTTTGAGCGTGGACGCCGCCGCCAGCTGAGGGAACAGCAGCGCCGGGCGCAGGTTAGCGAACAGCTGCAGCTCCGCGCGCAGCGCCAGCAGGCCGCGTTCGGGCCGCTGCTCGCGCGCCAGCCCATCATACTGCGGACCACCGACGGCGCCCAGCAGTATGGCGTCGGCTTCCCGGGCCAGTGCGAGCGTCTCCGCGGGAAGCGGCGACCCGCAGGCGTCCACCGCCGCGCCGCCCAGCAGCGCCTCTTCGATGTGCAGGTCGAGCCTGAACTCGGACGCCAGGCAGGCGAACAGCTTGACGCCCTGACGGACGATTTCCGGTCCGATACCGTCCCCGGGTAACACGAGTAGGGTGTGGCTCATGACGTTGACTGGGCCCTGGTGCTGCGACGCAGCATCTTAACCATTGACGCGGCGCCGGCCTAGTGCGCCAGCGCGGCAGGCCGTTCGGCGCCGGGGATGATCTCCGGCTCGTCGGCGGCACGTTCGCGCCATTCCTCGACCAACGGGTCGCCCAGCTGCCGCACGACGTAGGGCTCGACGGTGTCGCGCACCGTCACAGCGTAGGTGTGCAGGCGCAGCGCCACGGGCGCGAAAAAAGCGTCGGCAATCGACCACTCGCCGAACAGCCACGGTCCGCGCTCACGCAGGCGGGCGTCCCATAACTCAACCACCCGATCGACGTCGGCCCGGCACGCCGCGGAAACCTCCACCGGCGCCGGCCTGCGGCGGCAGTTCATCGGCAGCTCGGCACGCAGCGCAGGGAATCCGGCGTGCATTTCGGCACACAGACTGCGGGCTGCGGCGCGCCGGGGGGCCGCTTGCGGCCACAGGCCGGGGACGCGCTCGGCCAGGTACTCAGCGATCGCCAACGAGTCCCATACCCGCAGCGACCCGTCTTCCAGCACCGGTACTTTGCGCGCCGGGCAATGCGCCCGCAACGCCGCGCCAGAGTCTGCGCGGTACAGCGGGATGCGGTACTCCTCGAACGCCACCCGCGCGCGCCTGGCAACCAACCAGGCACGCAAAGACCAGGACGAATAATTGCAGTTGCCGAGGATCAGGCGCATCACTGCTCGAACAACCAGGGCACCTGCTCGCGGCGTCGGCGTTCGTAGTCGCGGATCGCCTCGGCATGCTGCAGGGTCAGGCCGATGTCGTCGAAGCCCTGCAGCAGGCACTGCTTGCGGAAGGTGCCCACCTCGAAAGCAAACGCGTCACCGCCGGGCGTGGTCACCGTCTGCTGCGGTAGATTCACGCGCAGCCGGTAGCCTTCCTCGGCCAGGACCTGCACGAACAGTGCCGCCACGGTCTGCTCGCTCAGCACGATCGGCAACACCCCGCTCTTGAAACAGTTGTTGTAGAAAATGTCGGCGAAGCTTGGCGCGATGACCGCGCGGATGCCGTAATCGTCGAGCGCCCACACGGCATGCTCGCGCGAAGAGCCACAGCCGAAGTTTTCCCGCGCGAGCAGGATCGATGCGCCCTGGTAGCGCGGCTGGTTGAGCACGAAATCCGGGTTGATGCGCCGACCGGCGTTGTCGCCGTCCGGCCCGCCCGGATCCAGATAGCGCCAGTTGTCGAACAGATGCGGGCCGAAACCCGAGCGCTTTATCGATTTCAGGTACTGCTTGGCGATGATCGCATCGGTATCCACGTTAGCCTGATCGATCGGCACCACGATGCCGTGCTCTTGGTCGAAAGCTTTCATTGCAGCCGCTCCCCGCCGAACTCGCGGACATCGACAAAATGACCGGCAATCGCCGCGGCGGCCGCCATCGCCGGACTGACCAGATGGGTGCGCCCGCCGTGTCCCTGGCGCCCTTCGAAGTTACGGTTCGAGGTGGAGGCACAGCGTTCACCGGGCTCCAGGCGATCGGCGTTCATCGCCAGGCACATCGAACAGCCGGGCTCGCGCCACTCGAACCCGGCTTCGCGGAACAGCTGATCGAGCCCCTCGGCCTCGGCCTGCTGCTTCACCAGGCCCGAGCCCGGCACCACCAGCGCCAGCTTCACCTGCGACGAAACTCTGCGGCCGCGCACGATCTCGGCCGCAGCGCGCAGGTCCTCGATGCGGGAGTTGGTGCACGAGCCGATGAAGACCTTGTCGATGGCGATCTCCTGCAGCGGCTTACCCGGCGGCAGGTCCATGTACGCCAGCGCCTTGCGCATCCAGTCGGCCTTCACCGCATCGGATTCCGCGCCCGGGTCGGGAACGCTGGCGCTCACCGGCAGCACCATCTCCGGTGAGGTGCCCCAGGTTACTTGAGGTTCAATGGCGCCGGCGTCGATCACGACTTCCTTTTCGAACACCGCATCGACATCGCTGTGCAGGTCCTGCCACGCCGCGCAGGCGCGTTCCCACTGATCGCCCCGCGGCGCGAACGGGCGCCCGGCCAGGTACGCGACGGTCTTGTCGTCGACCGCGACCAGGCCCGATCGCGCACCCGCTTCGATCGCCATGTTGCAGACGGTCATCCGCGCTTCCATCGACAGCGCGCTCACCGCGCTGCCGACGAACTCGATGGTGTGCCCGGTGCCGCCCGCCGTACCGATCTGCCCGATGACCGCCAGCACCAGGTCCTTTCCGGTGATCCCGCCCGGCAGCTCGCCTTCGATCGCCACGCGCATGTTGCGCGACTTCTTGGTCAGCAGGCACTGGGTTGCCAGCACGTGCTCCACCTCCGAGGTGCCGATGCCGAACGCCAGCGCACCGAACGCGCCGTGAGTCGAAGTGTGCGAATCGCCGCACACCACCGTCATGCCGGGCAGCGTGGCCCCTTGCTCGGGCCCGATTACGTGCACGATGCCCTGCCGCGGATCGTTCATCTTGAACTGCGTGATACCGTGCGCATCGCAGTTCGCGTCCAGCGTATCGACCTGGAGCCGCGAGACCGCATCTTTGATACCGCCCCGGCGCTCCTCCGTGGTGGGCACGTTATGGTCGGAAACCGCGAGCACCGAGCCGGTGCGCCAGGGCCGGCGCTGCGCCAGCTCCAGGCCTTCGAAAGCCTGCGGCGAGGTGACCTCGTGCACCAGGTGACGGTCGATGTAGAGCAAGGTCGTACCGTCATCTTCCTGATGCACGACGTGCTGCTCCCACAGCTTGTCGTACAACGTCTTACCCGGCATGCAGAGTTCTCCCCCTGTTCGCGGGCCGCGTGCAGCACGCGACCCGGGTGAAACGGGCGCCCCGCGGGCGTGCGGCGGGGCATCAGGCGCCGAATGTTACGCCGCCAACCAAAATAACTCTAATTCATTATATTTATAATATTCATTCTTGAATGGAATATAATTCACGGCATGGACATCAACGCGCTGCAGGCGTTCGTGCAGGTCGCCGGCACCGGCTCGTTCTCGCGCGCCGCCGAGGCCCTGTTCATCACCCAGCCGGCCGTGAGCAAGCGCATCGGCAGCCTCGAGGGCGAACTCGACAGCCGGCTGTTCGACCGCATCGGACGGCGCGTGCAGCTCACCGAAGCCGGCGAGGCGCTGCTGCCCCATGCGCGCCGCATCCTGCGCGAGGTCAAGGAGAGCCGACAGAGCCTCGCGGCGCTCGGCGGGCGCATCGGCGGGCGCCTCACCGTCGGCACCAGCCACCACATCGGCCTGCACCGCCTGCCCCCGGCGCTGCGCCGGTTCACCGCCCGTTACCCGGAGGTCGAGCTCGACCTGCACTTCATGGACTCGGAGGAGGCCTGTCACGCGGTGGAGGAGGGCAATCTGGAGCTGGGCGTGGTGACCCTGCCGAACGAGCCGGGCAGCGCGCTGCTGACACACCTGGTCTGGCCGGATCCGCTGGACATCGTGGTACGTCAGGATGCCACACTCGCGCAGCTCACACGCCCGGCGCTCGCGGATCTCGCCAGCTACCCGGCGGTGCTGCCCGGCGCGGCGACGTTTACCCGCCGCGTCCTGGAGGCGGCGCTGCGGCCGTATCAGCTGCACCTGCGCGTGGCACTGGAGACCAACTATCTGGAGATCATCAAGATGCTGGTGTCGGTCGGCCTGGGCTGGAGCGCCCTGCCGCGCACCATGATCGAAGCGCCGCTGCGTGCGCTGCCGCTGCCGGAGCTCGCGTTGCGCCGCGATCTCGGCGTGGTACGCCACCGTCAGCACTCGCTGACCGGCGCCGCAAGCGCGTTCGTCGACCTGCTGCTGGACGACCGCGGGTAACCGCGCGAGCGCGCGGCGGCGCTACTTGGGCGCGACCGCCGGGATCACCGGCGTTTCGCTCTGCACGTCCAGGTTCTGCGCCCGGTGACGCAGGGCGTGGTCCATCAGCACCAGCGCGAGCATCGCCTCGGCGATCGGCGTCGCGCGAATCCCGACGCACGGGTCGTGACGCCCTTTGGTGACCACCTCCGTCGCGGCGCCCCGGCGATCCACGCTGCGCCCTGGCAGGCGGATGCTCGAAGTGGGCTTGAGCGCAATTGACACGTCGATGTCCTGCCCCGAGGAGATGCCGCCGAGCGTGCCGCCGGCGTGGTTGGACAGGAAACCCTGCGGCGTGATCTCGTCGCGGTGCTCCGTACCTTTTTGCGAAACGCAGGCGAACCCGGCACCGATCTCGACACCCTTGACCGCGTTGATGCTCATCATGGCGTAGGCGATCGCCGCGTCCAGGCGGTCGAATA
Source organism: Chromatiales bacterium (assembly GCA_024644045.1). Taxonomy (GTDB): domain Bacteria; phylum Pseudomonadota; class Gammaproteobacteria; order JAHELT01; family JAHELT01; genus JAHELT01. The sequence goes on from JAHELT010000021.1 coordinate 12,159, forward strand.
CCGGCTCACCCCAGCCCGGCGGCAGGCCGCTCGCCACCACCCGCACGCGGGCGCCGATGGACTCGCCTTCCTTGCGCAACGCGTCCATGTAAGCCTCCAGCTCGGGCACCTGGGCGGCGTCGGGCCAGAAAAAGGCGTTCTCCTCGACCGACGACCATTGGAAAGCCGACGGTTTCAACGGTCCCAGCTGGGCCAGATGCCCGCGCACCCGTACCCCGTAGCGTTCATGCAGGTACTTCTTCGCGATCGCGCCCGCCGCCACCCGGGCCGTGGTCTCGCGCGCAGAGGCCCGCCCCCCGCCCCGGTAGTCCCGGAAGCCGTACTTCTGGGTGTAGGTGTAGTCAGCATGCCCGGGCCGGAACGCCTCCATCAGGTTCGCATAGTCGCGCGGGCGTTGATCCTCGTTTTCGACCAGCAGGGCGATCGGCGTGCCGGTGGTGCGGCCGTCGAAGGTCCCGGACAGGATGCGCACTGCATCGCTTTCGCGGCGCTGGGTGGTGTGCCGGGATTTACCCGGTTTACGCCGGTCCAGGTCCGGTTGAATGTCGGCCTCGCACAGGGCCATTCCCGGCGGGCAGCCGTCAACGACGCAGCCGATCCCCGCGCCGTGGCTTTCGCCGAAGCTGGTGATCGTGAACAGTCTGCCGAAGCTGTTTCCTGACATGGGAGGGTATTCTACCGGCGTGCGCCGCCGTTTGTGTGCTTCGTCACGATTACCGCGCCCCGGAAACGTGTCCGGGCAGGCGTGCAGATGGTAAAAAGGAGCGGTTGCATCGCGCTGCGCCGCCACCATATTGTATCGATGTCCGATCCCGCGAAACACGCTGCCAACCCGTTCGGCAAAGCCATGATCATCGGCATGTGGCTCGGCCTGCTCGGGCTGCTGACCTGGTATTTCAGCGGGTTTCTTGACGCGCAGTACAACCCGAATCAACAGGTAGCCACGCGCATCGATGCGCACGGAGCCGCCGAGACGGTGCTGCAGCGCAACCGCTTCGGCCACTACATCGCCACCGGAGCGATCAACGCCAACCCGGTACGCTTCCTGGTCGACACGGGGGCATCCGACGTGAACATCCCGGGAGACGTCGCTGAAGCACTGGGACTGACCCGCGGCCCCGCGCACTACGCACGGACAGCGAACGGCACTATCACCGTCTACGCAACGCGGCTCGACAGCGTACGGCTGGGCGAGATCGAAGTGAGCAACGTGCGCGCGAGCATCAACCCGCACATGCAGGGTGAGGATATTCTGCTGGGTATGAGCTTCCTCAAGGACCTGGAGCTGGTGCAGCGTGGCGACACGCTGCTCCTGCGCCAGCGGCGCTGATCCGCCGCCTCGCCTCAGGCGCTGTCGCGCACCACGTCGATCACGTTTCTCAACTGGCTGATCTTTTCCATGATGCGGCTCAGCTGCTGATAGTCTTTGACTTCGATGCGCAGGCGCAGGGTTGCGACATTGCGCCGATGCTCGGTCGCGGTGTGTACACTGTTGATAGCGACGCCCTCCAGCGCCACCGTCGATGCGATGTCTGACAACAGCCCCTGCCGGTCGTAGGCGATGACCTTGACGGCCGCGACGTAGACGCTGGCGTCCCGGTCGCTCCAGTCCACCTCGATCAGACGTTCGCTTTCCGAGCTGCCGTAGCGCAGCACGTTGCGGCAGTCAGCACGGTGGATGCTTACGCCGCTGGTGCGGGTGATGTAGCCGACGATGGGATCGAACGGGACGGGATTGCAGCATCTGGCGAACTGCGTCAGCAGGTTTCCCACGCCGCGCACCGTCACCCCGGCACCGGCGCCGCGGACACGGGAACGACGCGTCTCCAGCAGCTCGACGGGCTGCTCCTGCGGCTGCTCGTACGCCTCCACGGCTTGCGCAATCTGCGTGGCCGTGATCTCGTTCCTGCCGACCGCGATGTAGAGCTCGCCGGCGCCGCGATGCAGGTACTCGCTGAGCTTCTCGAGCGGGAATCCACGCTTACCCAGGCGGCGCAGCTCGCGCTCGACGATCAGACGCCCCTCCTCGGCGTGCTGCTGCGCGTCCTGCTGATTGAACCAGTGCCTCACCTTGGCGCGCGCGCGCGGAGAAGCGAGATAACCCAGGTCCCTGTTGAGCCAGTCGCGGCTGGGTTTCGGCTGCCGCGTGGTGAGGATTTCGACGTGGTCCCCGTTGTTCAACGGCTTGCGCAGGTTGACGATCTGGCCGTTGATCTTGGCGCCGCGGCAGCGGTGCCCGACCTGGGTGTGCACGGCGTAGGCGAAATCCAGGGGCGTGGCGCCGCGCGGCAGGTCGACGACCTCGCCCTGCGGGGTGAACACGAACACGCGGTCGGCGTAGGCCTCGCTCTGGAAATCGTCGAGCAGCGCCTCTCCCGCGCCCTCCTCCAGCAGCCCTCGCAGCTCGCGCACGACGCGACGCAGGTACGCGTCGCTCTCACCGCTCTCCTTGTACTGCCAGTGAGCGGCAACGCCGAACTCGGCGAATTCATGCATTCGCCGGGTCCGGATCTGCACCTCGACCGCCTTGCCCTGCGGGCCGACGATGGCCGTGTGCAGCGAGCGATAGTTGTTCTCCTTGGGATTGGCGATGTAGTCGTCGAACTCGCCCGGCACCGGGCGCCAGCGACTGTGCACGGCGCCCAGCGCCAGGTAGCAATCGCTGATGCTGTTGACCAGCACGCGCACCGCGCGCACGTCGAAAATGTCACTGAACGCGAGCTGCTTACGCCGCATTTTTCGCCAGATACTGTAGATATGCTTTGGCCGACCGCTGGCTTCAAAACCGCTCAGCCCCTGCTCGCTCAGGACGGCCTGCAGCTCGGCCATGAATCCCGCGACGTAGGCTTCGCGCTGTGCGCGCTTCTCCTCCAACGCCCTGGCGAGTGTCTTGTAGGCCTGCGGTTCCAGGTAGCGGAACGCGAGATCCTCCAGCTCCCAGCGCAATCGCCCGAGACCCAGGCGGTTGGCAAGCGGCGCATAGACTTCCAGGGTCTCTCGCGAAACTGCCTGGCGAATCGCGTAGCTTTCACGCGCCAGATTCTGCAGCCGGTGCACGCGGTATGCGAGACTGACAAACACTGCTCGCACATCGTCAACCATCGCGAGCACCATGCGCCGCACGCGCTCCGCCTGCTGCGCCGTTTGCTGGCTTTGGGTCTCGGCGTAACCGAGGGCGTTCAGCCAGCGCGTGTGCCTGACCAGGTTTTCGATGACCTGGCCGAACTGCTGTGCCACCGCAGGGGCGTCGAGCACCTCGACCAGCGCCGGCTCGCTCAGCAGCGCGGCGAGGCAGGTTTCGATGTCGGCACCCATCTCATCCAGGCGCTGCGTTACCGCCAGACCCGGGCCCTCGGGTGCGAACTGCCGGCACAGCGCCAGAGCTGCCGCTGCACGCGCGGCGTCGTCCGCCGCAACGAAGCGCTCCAACACCAGCGTTCTTCCCCGCTCAGTCAGCGCAGCGCGTCGCGCAGCGCCTGGGCCACCTCGTCGATCGGCGTGGCGTGCGCCAGCGGCGGGAGCAGCTCCCCGTTGCGGTCCACTACGAAGGTCCTGGAGGTGTGGTCGACGAGATAAGCGTCGTCCGCGGCGTCCGCTTTCTGCGCCTTGTAATAGACACCGTAGCGCCTGGCTACCGCCGCAACCGCTTCGGCGGATCCGCTCAGCCCCAGCATCCGGGCGTCGAAATGGGTCACGTACTCAGCGAGCCGCTGGGGCGTATCGCGCTCGGGATCGATGCTGATGAAGATCGGCTGGATCTGTTCGCGTTCTTCCGGGGTCAACCGCCGCATGGCCATGCCGAGCTTGGCGAGGCTCATCGGGCAGGCGTCCGGGCAGTAGGTGTAGCCGAAGTAGATCGGCACGATCTGGCCGCGAAAATCCACCAGCGAGACTGGACCGCGCGCCGACTGCAGCGTGAAGTCTCCGCCCAGTCCGCCCAGCGCTGCCGGCTGGTTCTGCACGAGCAGGCGCGAGGCGCCGTAACCGATCAACAGCGCGGCTGCGGCCAGCACGATACTCGCGATGCGCAGGGTTCTGGCGTGCATCGGTTTTGTTGGTTACCCGGATCCTTCGCCGTCATCCACCAGGATGATGTGTACCCGGCGTGGCCCGTGCGCACCCAGTTGTATGGTCTGCTCGATATCCGCGGTACGCGAAGGACCGGTAATCAAATTCACCGCACGTGGCAGCGGCGCGTCGCGTTCGCGCAGAGTCTGCCACACGGTTTCGAAATCGCGCACCACCTGCGAACGGTTGACGATCACGATGTGATTGTCGGGCAGGAGATTGAGCGTCGTGGGCGAGTCCTCGCCCGACAGCAGCACCAGACTGCCGGTTTCAGCCACTGCGGCCAGGCATGGCGTGACCGCCGCCTCGTGCTCACCGCGGGTAGCGCCGAACGCGACCGTGAGGTGCCTGGGCCATTCGATGCCGCGCAGCGCCGGCGCGGCCGCCACCGTCGCGGGCAGATTGTGCGACTTCAGGTAATCGGCAACCGCATCCGGCACCTGCGCCGCGCTGGCGACACGCGCCACCGTCGCCGCCTGGCTCTGTGCCTTGTCGATGAAGCGCTCCACGGCATCCGCGGTGAATGCAATCCGGCTGTGCGTCGCGTGCGCGCTCAAGCGCGCCTCCAGGCGAGCGCGGGTCTGTTCCTCCAGCGGCCCGCGCCGCAAAGACTGGCGGATACGCCCGAGCACTTTCTCGCGGGAGGTGCTCACGATTCGTTGCGCGCCCGCCACTGGCTCTGGAACGTGGTCCCCTGCGGCACGGGGAGGTCACGGCCCGCGGTCCAGCCGCCGGCGAAGGGCACCCGCGACAGCGCGCCGCGGCGTCCGCCCAGCACCCGCAGGCTCCTGGCTACAGCGGCGAATGCCAGCCGGTAAAGCGCCGGCCGGGTGGCCAGAAAGGTCCACAGGCGAAGACCGTAGCGCGTCATGGCGCTGGTGAGCCTGGCCTCGTACTGGCGGTGTCTCAGCTTGCGCAGCAGCGCCGGCAGCGGAATGCGCACCGGGCAGTTCTGCTCGCAGCGTCCGTTCAGGGTACAGGCATTGGGCAGGTGCTTCGCCGCTTCCAGATCCTTCAGCAGCGGCGTGAGCACCGCGCCCATGGGGCCGGAGTAGCACCAGCCGTAGGCGTGACCGCCAACGCTGCCCCACACCGGGCAATGGTTGAGACACGCCCCGCAGCGGATACAGCGCAGGATGTCCTGAAACTCGCCGCCGAGAATCGCGGTGCGTCCGCTGTCGATCAGCACCACGTGATACTCCTCCGGGCCGTCCCTGTCGCCCGCGCGGCGCGGCCCGCTGAACACGGTCGTGTAGGTGCTGGCCTCCTGGCCGGTCGCGCTGCGCGCAAGCACGCGCATCAGCACGGTCATGTCTTCCAGCGTCGGCAAGACCTTTTCGATACCGGCGGTGACCACGTGCACACGCGGCAGGGTGCTGGTCAGGTCGCCGTTGCCCTCGTTCGTCACGATCACGTTGGATCCGGTTTCGGCGATCAGAAAATTAGCGCCCGTTATTCCCACATCGGCGCTCAGAAACTTGCGACGCAGCACCTGGCGCGCCTCGTCGACCAGCGCCGGTACTTCGGTCAACCGCTGTTCGAAGCCCAGCGCGCGATGGTGCTCGTGGAACAGATCGGAGACCTGGTCGCGGGTCTTGTGCACCGCCGGTGCAATGATGTGGCTGGGCGGTTCCTTGGCCAGCTGGATGATGTACTCGCCGAGATCGGTTTCCACCACCTCATGGCCGGCCGCCTCCAGCGCCTCGTTGAGATCAATCTCCTCGCCGGCCATGGATTTGCCCTTGGTGATGGTCTTCGCCTTCGCCTTGCGGCAGATCTCGAGCACCAGCTCACGCGCTTCGCGGGCGTCGCTCGCCCAGTGCACGTGGCCGCCGAGCCGGGTGACCGACGCTTCGAACTTCTCCAGATAGTAATCGAGGTAAGTGAGCGTGTGGTTCTTGATGTCACGGGCTTCGTCGCGCAGCTGCTCGAACTCCGGCACCGCCGATACGGCGTCCGCGCGCTTGCCGACAAAACCGTGCATGCCTCGCTGCAGTGCCTGCTGCAGAAAAGGATCGTTGAGCGCTTTGCTGACGTTGCGCTGAAAGTCGACGCTGGTGAACTGCACTACTACTCCTGCTCGGCGATTCCCGGAGCGCTGTCGCCGCGGCCCGCAAGCACTTCGGCGACATGCATTACCTTGGTGTTCCGTTTGAGTCGTTTCAGGCGGCCCGCAATGTTCAGCAGGCAGCCGAGATCGCCGCCCAGCACGGTGACCGCGGCGGTGCGTTCGATGTTCGCCACCTTGTCGCTCACGATCTTGATGGAAATATCCGGATACTTCACGCAAAACGTGCCGCCGAAGCCGCAGCAGACCTCGGCGTCCTGCATCTCCACGATCTGCAGCCCGGATACCGCGTCCAGCAGCTGACGCGGTTGCCGCTTCACGCCGAGCTCGCGCAACCCCGAGCAACTGTCGTGGTAGGTGGCGGTGGTTTTGTACTCGATCGCGCGCGGTTCGAAGCTCATCACGTCGACCAGGAAGCTCGTCAGCTCATGGCAGCGCGCCGCGAACGCCTGCGCGCGCTCCTCCCACCCGGCTTCCCCGGCGAACAGCTCCGGGTAGTGCTTTTTCAGCATTCCGGCACAGGATCCGGACGGGGCAACGACGTGGTCGAACGGCTCGAACGCCGCAATCACGCGGCGCGCAATGGCACGCGCATCGTCATCGTCGCCGTTGTTGAAGGCCGGCTGACCGCAGCAGGTCTGCTCCCGGGGCACAGTCACCCGGCAACCCGCCTGTTCGAGCAGCTGCACGCTGGCAAACCCGACGCCAGGGCGCATCAGATCGACCAGGCAGGTCACGAACAGCGCAACGTTCGGGTTTTCGCTCATCGTGCGGTGCGGGTCGAAGCAGCGAGCCGCGGTCGTGGTTCAGCGAGCATGGCCGCGGGCTTACTGCCGGGCGCGCGGCAGAAAGGCGTTGGTTTTCCAGAGCGCATACTTGCCGCGGAACTCGCTCATATCCTGCCATACTTTCTTGAAAAACGGGTCCTTCCCGGCCTGCTCGTCGACCACTTCCAGCCAGGCCTCATGGAAGGCGGCGAGCATCTCCTGCGACCAGTAACGGTGTTTCACGCCGTGTTGAGCGGCGTTGTTCGCCATCACCGACGCTTGAATCGCCTCGGTATAGGCAAACGAGTCGGCGATCGCCGCACGGCACGCCAGGTCGACCATCATGCGCTGCGCCTGGTTCATCCGGTTCCAGGTTTCCCGGTTGATCAGCAGCTCCATGGTCATGGCCTGCTGATGCCAGCCCGGAAAATAGTTGTACTCGGCGAGCTCCTGCAAGCCGAGCATGCGGTCTATGGCCGGCATGGAGAACTCGGCCGCGTCCAGCGACTTGTCACGCAGCGATTGGACGATCTTGCGCCCGGACTCGGTGCTCGTCTGCACCCCGAGCTTGCGCAGCACCTGTCCGCCCAGGCCGATCGAGCGCATCTTCAGTCCCTTCAACTGCTCAACGGTTTTGATGTCGGTGATGAACCAGCCCGATGATTCGGGTGCAACGATCCCGCACAGCAGCACCTTGACGTTGTAGCCGCCCTGGTCGTAGAGCTGCTGATACAGCTGCATGCCGTTCCCGTACCACAGCCAGGCCAGGTACTCACCGGCCTCGGGGCCGAAAGGCACGGTCGAGAAAAGCTGCGCCGCCGGCAGTGTGCCGGTCCAGTAACCGGCGGTAGCATAGCCGGCATTCACCTTGCCGGTGGAAACCGCGTTGAGGATCTCGCCCGGGGCGACGAGCTTGCCCGGTTCGTAGAGTTTCATTTTTACCGAGCCGGCACTGGCCGTACCGATTCGTTCGCTGATCCACTCAGCTGTGCTGCCGATGCCCGGCAATTGGGTGGAGAACGCAAGGGGTACTTTCAGCACCACCCGGTCAGCAGCAAACGCGCTGCCGCTCAGCGCGAGCAGTGTAACCGTGGTGACAGAGATGACGCTTAGAATCCGCATGCTTGCACCTCCCGCAGCCGGCGCAATCTAGCAGACCTGTATGACCAGCACAAACGACCCACCGGACGCGATTCCGCAACGCTGCGCGACTGTGCTTAAATAGCGCGTGCTGGAAGCGAATTTCATCGACTGCGGCGATTGCCGCATCGCCTACCTGGCCGAGCAGGGGCGGGCGCCGACCGTAATTTTCCTGGGCGGATTCAACTCGCACATGCGCGGCACGAAAGCCGAAGCGCTGGCCGAGCACTGTCTCGCTGCGGGCCATGGCTTCGTGCGCTTCGACTACAGCGGTCACGGCGAGTCCGGCGGCCGCTTCGAGCAGGCCACGATAGGCGCCTGGGCCGCTCAGGCCCTGGCCGTCATCGACCGTGTCACGCACGGGTCCCTGGTACTGGTGGGCTCGAGCATGGGCGCATGGATCATGCTGCTCAGCGCGGTCGCCCGCCCCGGGCGCATCGCGGCCCTCATCGGCATCGCCGCGGCCGTTGATATGACCGACCGCCTGATCGGCCGTGGCCTGGACGCACGCCAGCATTCCGAGCTGCGCGAAACGGGGAGCACCCAAGTGGCCTCGGATTACGACCCGCAAGGTTACACGATCACCCGGACGCTGCTGAGCGAGGGCCGTAATCACCTGCTGCTGAACGCACCGATAAGCATCGACGCCCCGCTGCGCCTGCTGCACGGCACTGCCGATCGTGATGTGCCATGGCAGCTGTCGCTCCAAGTGCTTGAGCGGGTAACCGGTCACGACGTGCGTCTGCAGCTGGTAAAAGACGCCGAGCACCGTTTTTCCACGCCGGACAATCTGCAACTGCTGATGCGAACACTCGATGAATTCCTCGACTGACGACCGCCCCGAGGTGCTGGTGCTGACGCACCGCGACCAACTCGATACGACGCGCCTTGCGGGCAAAGTGATCGTCGTGCTGGACATCATCTTTGCCACCTCGTCGATGATCACCGCCTTTACGCACGGGCTGCGCGAGTGCATTCCCGCCCCTGATGCCAGCCGCGCCCGCGAACTGGGCGACGGCGCCGCCGATGTGATCCTGGCGGGTGAGAAGAATGCCGAGGTGCCGGACGGCTTCGCCCATTTCGCGCCACTGCAGCTGATCAAGCAGCCGCTGGCAGACCGCACGCTGATTTTCTGCTCCACGAACGGGGCGCCGGCGCTGACGCTGGCGGCGAGCGGCCCGCATGTTTACGCCGGTGCGTTATTGAATCGCCGCGTGCTCTGCCGGCAACTGCTTACGCGGCACACCGGGCAAAGCGTGATCTTTGTATGCGCCGGCTCGGCGGGCGGTTTCTGCCTGGAGGATTTCTACGGCGCTGGCGCGTTTGTCTGCGAGTTGCAGGAACGGGGCGGCGACTGGTCGTTGACTGATTCCGCGCGCGCGGCCCTCGCCGCCTACCGCCACTACGACGTCGCCGAGGCGGTGGTGGACTCACGCGTGGGCCGGTGGATGAGCAACCTGTCCCTGGACCGGGACCTGCACCACTGCACGCAACTCGACGTGGTCGACGTGGTGCCGCGCATGCACGGCGACCGGTTGCTGCCCGAGCCGCCGGGCTAGCGCAGCAGTTTCGAGACTCCGTCCACGCTCTGCTTCGCGTCGCCGAACAGCATCAGCGTGTTGTCTTTATAGAACAGCGGGTTGTCCACGCCCGCATAGCCGGTGGCCATGGAACGTTTCAGCACCACCACGGTCTTCGCGCGCCACACCTCCAGCACCGGCATGCCGGCAATCGGGCTGTTCGGATCCTCCAGCGCCGAGGGGTTGACGATATCGTTGGCGCCGATCACCAGCACCGCGTCGGTATGCGGGAAATCCTCGTTGATCTCGTCCATCTCGAGCACGATGTCGTAAGGCACCTTGGCTTCCGCAAGCAGCACGTTCATGTGTCCGGGCATGCGACCGGCGACCGGATGAATCGCGAATCGCACCTTCACGTCCTTGGCACGCAGCGTCTGCGTGATCTCGGAAACCGGGTGCTGCGCGTGGGCCACCGCCATGCCGTACCCGGGCACGATGACCACGTTTTGCGACCCGCTGAGCAGTTCGGCCACGTCCTCGGCGCTGGTGGCGTGGACTTCACCGGCCGTCTGCGCCGCCGAGGCGCTGGCTCCGGTGCTGCCGAACCCGCCCATGATCACAGCCAAGAAGCGCCGGTTCATGGCCCGGCACATGATGTAGCTCAGGATTGCGCCGCTGGATCCCACCAGCGCGCCGGTGACGATAAGCAGGTCGTTCGACAGCATGAACCCGGCGGCCGCGGCCGCCCAGCCCGAATAGCTGTTGAGCATCGAAATCACCACCGGCATGTCCGCACCGCCGATGGCGTAAACCATGTGCGCTCCGAACGCGAACGCGATCACCGTCATGATGGCGAGCGGGATCAGACCGCTGGACGTGGCTTCGGCATCGACGAACAGCACGCCGAGCCAGATGCAGGCCAGCCCGCCCGCGAGGTTCAGCCAGTGGCGCGCTGGTAACAGCAGCGGCTTACTGCCGATGACGCCCTGCAGCTTGCCGAATGCCACCACCGATCCGGTAAAGGTGACCGCACCGATCAGCACGCCGAGATAGACCTCGATATCATGAATGGTCTTCTCGACACCCGCATGCTCGATGCCCGGATCGATGTAGTTGGCGAACCCGACCAGGACCGCAGCCAGACCGACGAAGCTGTGCATCATCGCGACCAGCTGCGGCATCGCCGTCATCTCCACGCGCGCTGCAAGCACCGCACCGAAGCTGCCGCCGATCAGCATCGCGATGATGATCGCGACCATGCCGTCCACCTGGTCGCTGGCGACGGTGGCGACAATCGCCAGCGCCATTCCGGCTATGCCGTACAGATTGCCGCGACGCGAGGTCTCCTGGTGACTGAGCCCGCCGAGGCTCAGGATGAACAGGATGCTGGCGACAATGTAGGACGCCGTGAGTGCCCCGAGTGACATCCTCAGCCCTCCCGGCGAAACATTTTGAGCATGCGCTGGGTGACCAGAAACCCGCCCGCGACGTTTATGGTCGCAATCAGCACGGCGACGAACGCCAGCGCCGTGACCAGCGTCGAGGCCGAGCCGATCTGCAGCAGGGCACCGATTACGATGATCCCGCTGATTGCGTTGGTCACGCTCATCAGCGGGGTGTGCAGGGCGGGCGTGACCGCCCAGATCGTCTGGTAGCCCACGAAACACGCGAGCACGAACACTGTGAAGTGCGCCATGAACGCCGGCGGTGCGACGGACCCCACGCCGAGAATAGCGCCCAGCGCCACCACCAGACCGGCGACCGACATCCACAGCCTGGCGCGCATCGAGAGCGCCGGGGCCGGCGCGGGCGTCGGTGACGGCTTGACGGCCGGAGCGGCGGACAGCTTGGGCGCCGGCGGCGGCCAGGTGATCTCGCCCGTCTTGACCACGGTCGTGCCGCGAATCACCTCGTCGTCCATATCCACCACGAGCTGACCGTCTTTGTGCGGCGTGAGGTCGGTCAGCAGGTGGCGCAGGTTGGTAGCGTAAAGCTGACTGGCCTGGGCCGCCAGGCGGCTGGCGAAATCCGTGTACCCGACAATGGTCACGCCGTGTTCGACCACGACTTCGCCGGGCCGGGTGAGCTCGCAGTTGCCGCCCTGCTCCGCCGCCAGGTCGACGATCACGCTGCCGTCGGCCATCGCCTCGACCATGTCGGCGAGGATCAGCTTCGGTGCCGGCTTGCCGGGAATCAGTGCGGTGGTGATGATCACATCGACTTCCCGGGCCTGCGCCCGGAACAGGGCCATCTCCGCGTCGATGAACGCCTTGCTCATGACCTTGGCATAGCCGCCGCTGCCGGAGCCCTCCTCGGCGAAATCCAGCTCCAGGAATTCGGCGCCCATGCTTTCGACCTGCTCTTTGACTTCCGGGCGCGTATCGAACGCACGCACGATCGCCCCCATGCTGCCCGCCACGCCGACGGCCGCAAGCCCGGCGACGCCGGCCCCGATGATCAGGATCTTCGCAGGCGGCACTTTGCCGGCCGCCGTCACCTGCCCGGTGAAAAACCGTCCGAACTGGTTCGCGGCCTCGATCACCGCGCGGTAACCGGCGATGTTCGCCATCGAGGACAGCGCGTCGAGCTTCTGAGCGCGCGAGATCCGCGGCACCGAATCCATGGCCAGCACGGTCGATTTGCGCTCGGCGAGCAGCGTCATCAGCGCCTCGTTCTGGGCCGGCCAGATGAAACTGATGAGCGTGGCACCTTCGCGCAACAGCTGTGCCTCGTGCAAGCCGAGCTGCGGGTGCTCTTCCGGTGCACGCACCTTGAGCACGATGTCCGACTGCGCCCACAGTGTGCGGGGATCGTCGACTATCTCGACGCCGGCTGCACGGTAGAGCGCGTCGGAGTAGCTGGCCCGCACGCCCGCGCCCGCCTCTATCGCCACGCTGAAGCCGAGTTTCTGCAGTTGCGCGGCCACCTGAGGCGTGGTCGCCACGCGTTTTTCCTCGGGGTGTATTTCACCGGGCACACCGATTTTCATGCGCTCACCTCACAGTAGCCCCGACCCGCTCCGGCGCCGCCGGGCCGCGTTACGGGCCCTGTGGCCCGCGCACTCTTTCGGGGTAGTAGAACCGGCCTGCTGACGCCGATCGCCGGACGTTATTTAATGATTCTGCCGGCGCGCCGCGGCGTTCTGGACGCGAGCCCCGCGCCAGCTGCCGGATTGTGCGGCGAGCATACAAGATAATTATGTTGCAATGCAACATAACGGCGCGGGCAGAGAGGCGAATGTAGAGGGTCCGCCGCTAGACCCGCTCCAGCAGCACCGCGATACCCTGACCGACACCGATGCACATGGTGCACAACGCATACTGCTGTCCGCTGATGCCCAGCTCGCAGGTCGCGGTGGTAACCAGCCGCGCGCCGCTCATTCCGAGCGGGTGCCCGAGAGCGATCGCACCGCCGTTCGCATTGACATGCGGCGCATCGTCCGGGAGTCCGAGCTCGCGCAGCACGGCCAGCGCCTGTGCGGCGAAGGCCTCGTTGAGCTCCACCACGCCGATCTGGTCCAGGCTGACGCCGGTGAGTTGCAGCAGCCTGCGGGTCGCCGGCACCGGACCCATGCCCATTACGCGCGGGGCGACCCCGGCGTGCGCGCCGGCAACGACGCGCGCTTTCGGCGTCAGGCCGTGGCGTTTGGCGGCCTCAGCGCTGGCCAGGAGGAGCGCGCAGGCGCCATCATTGATGCCCGCCGCGTTGCCGGCCGTCACCGTGCCGCCGGCGCGGAACGGCGTCGGCAAAGCGGCCAGCTTCTCCAGCGTGGTCGCACGCGGGTGTTCGTCGAGCTCGACCACCCGCTGCTCGCCTTTGCGCGCCTGGACAGTCACCGGGGCGATTTCTTTCTGCAGACGCGCCTGCGCAATCGCCCGCGCTGCGCGTTCCTGACTGCGCAGCGCGAAGGCATCCTGGTCGGCGCGCGAAACGGCGTAGTCGCGCGCAACATTCTCGGCAGTCTCCGGCATCGAGTCCACACCGAACCGGCGCTCCAGCGCGGGATTGATGAAGCGCCAGCCGATCGTGGTGTCGTGGACAGCCGCCGTGCGCGAGAACGCCTGCTCGGCTTTCGCCATCACGAACGGGGCACGCGACATCGACTCCACGCCGCCGGCCACCACCAGTTGCGCTTCGCCGGTCTTGATCGCACGCGCCGCGATGCTCACGGCGTCCAGACCGGACCCGCACAACCGGTTGACGGTGACTCCGGGCGCGGTTTCCGGCAAACCGGCCAGCAGGCCCGCCATGCGCGCGACGTTGCGGTTGTCCTCGCCGGCCTGGTTCGCGCACCCGATGATGACGTCGTCCAGCAACGACCAGTCGACCTCGGGATTGCGCGCGATCAGCGCCCGCAGCGGGATCGCGGCGAGATCGTCGGGCCGCACCGGCGACAGCGCGCCGGCGAAACGGCCTATCGGGGTGCGGATAGCGTCGCAGATGTAGGCGTCGAACACGGTTGGTGATCCTCTCGATACGCCCGGTTGCCTACAGCGTGCCGGGATAGGCACCGCCGTCGATCACCAGGTTCTGCCCGGTAATGTAGCCGGCCTGCCGGCTGCACAGGTAGGCGCAGGCCTCGCCGAAGTCCTCGGCGCTGCCAAAGCGTGCGGCCGGGATCGACGACGCGCGCGACGCCCGGGCCTCTTCGAGCGTGGTGCCCGACTTGGCCGCAACGGCCTGCAGTGTGACATGCAGGCGCTCGGTGTCGTGGGCGCCGGGCAGCAAGCCGTTGATGGTCACGTTGTGACTGGCAACGTCGCGCGCCAGTCCGGCAACGAACCCCGTCAAGCCCGCCCGGGCCCCGTTAGACAGACCCAGCACGCCGATCGGCGCTTTGACCGCGACCGATGTGATATTGACGATGCGTCCGAAGCCGCGCTCGATCATGCCGTCCAGTGTGGCCTTGATGAGCTCGATGGCGGAAAGCATGTTGGCGTCCAACGCCGCGATCCAGTCGTCGCGCGACCAGTCCCGGAAATCGCCGGGCGGCGGCCCACCCGCGTTGTTGACGAGGATGTCGGGCGCCGGGCAGGCGGCGAGCGCGGCCTCACGCCCGGCCGCCGTGGCGATGTTCCCCGCCACCGCGGTCACATCGGCGCCGGTCAAGGCACGAATCTCCGCAGCGGTCGCCTCCAGGACGTCGGCATTGCGCGCGTTGATGGTCACCGCCACCCCCTCGCGCGCCAGCGACAGCGCGCAGGCCCGGCCCAGCCCTTTGCTGGCGGCACACACCAGTGCTTTCCTGCCGGCGATGCCCAGGTCCATTACTGCAGGTCGAACAGCTCGGTGATCTTGTCGACCATGGTCTCGCCCAGCTGCTCGGCGTCGGTCAGGGTAACCGCGCGCCGGTAGTAACGCGTCACATCGTGGCCGATACCGATAGCCAGGAGCTCCACCGGGCTGCGCACCTCTATATAGTCGATGACCTGTTTCAGGTGCTGCTCGAGGTAATGACCCGAATTGACGGACAGGGTCGAGTCGTCGACCGGCGCCCCGTCGCTGATGACGATCAGGAAGCGGCGCTGTTCCGGCCGCTCCAGCAGGCGCTGGTGCGCCCACAGCAGCGCCTCGCCGTCGACGTTCTCTTTCAGCAGGCCTTCGCGCAGCATCAGCCCGAAGCTGCGCCGCGCACGCCGCCAGGGCGTATCCGCGGGCTTGTAGACCACGTGGCGAAGATCGTTCAGGCGTCCCGGGTCCGGCGGTTTCCCGGCCGCCAGCCAGCGCTCGCGCGACTGGCCGCCTTTCCAGGCGCGCGTGGTGAAGCCCAGCACCTCGACTTTCACGCCGCAGCGCTCCAGGGTACGCGCGAGGATGTCGGCGCTCATGGCCGCTATCGTGATCGGGCGCCCGCGCATGGAGCCCGAATTGTCGATCAGCAGGGCGAGCACGCTGTCGCGAAAAGCGGTCTCGCGTTCGCGCTTGAAGCTCAGCGGGTACATCGGATCGACCACCACCCGCGCCAGGCGCGCGGAATCGAGAATGCCCTCTTCCTGATCGAACAGCCACGCGCGTGTCTGGCGCGCGAGCACGTATCGCTGCAGCCGGTTGGCAAGCCGCGCGATCACCGCCTGCTGGTTGCTCAGCTGCTGATCGAGCAGCTGGCGCAGGCGAGTCAACTCCTCCAGATCGCACAGCTGCTCCGCCTGCACGACTTCGTCATATTCCGTGCAGTAAACCTTGTACGTGCTCCCGCCGACGCCCATCCCGGGAGGAAAGTACTGGGGCGGCGGAGCGTTGGTATCGGTGTCCGCCGATTCGTCCTCGCCCAGCGCCTCCAGGGCCAGAGCGTCACCGTTCTCATCCGCCGAGTCCGCCTCGCTGCTCTGCTGCTGTTGCTCGTCACCTTCCTCGCCACCGTCCTCGCTGCCCTGCGGCTGCGCACCGTCCGAGTCGGCATCCGGGTCCTGCGCATCGTCGTCGTACGGCTGCGGCTCCTGCACCAGGTCCTCGAGCGCGAGGTCCGCGAGCAATTCGTTGACGAAGCCGGCGAAATCGGCCTGGTCGGCCGTGGACCTGCGCAGCTGCGTCAGGTGCCGGTGCAGCTTGGATTCCAGGTAGGGGCGCCACAGGTCCATGAGCTGGCGGCCGTGCGGCGGCGGCGCGCAGCCGAACAGGGCTTCGCGCAGCAGCAGGTCCAGCGCCATCGGTAGCTGCCCGGGGTCACGCTCGGCGGCCGTGTACAGGCTCGACTCGGCAAGCCTCGCGTCCAGTGCTGCGGCCAGATTCTGCTCCACGCCAACCTTATGAACGCTGCCAACCGACTCGCAGCGCACCTGCTCCAGGGCATCGAAAATCGCCCGGTGCAGCAGCCCGCGGGGCGCCTGTTCCGAGTGCACCGTCGAATCGTGGTAGCGCGCGCGCAACGCCACGCTGTCGGCCGTCCCGCGTGCACAGCAGACCGTATCGTAGGGCAGGCTTTCGGGCGGCAGGCGAACCGTCTGCTCACCGGCCGCGGCCGTTTCGGCATCGGCCTCGGCGAACTGCAGATCGAGCTCACCGTCGCGCGCCAGCGCGCGCGAGGTCGCGGTCGTGGCGTACTGGAACTTCTCGATCGAGGTGGCGTCGCTCATGCGCCGGGTATCCGTAACCGCCGCGGGCTAACCCGCGAGGGTCACCTTGACTCCGGTTTCGGGCAGCTCCACGCCGAAACAGCGCTGGTAATACTCGGCCAGTATCGGCCGTTCCATTTCATCGCATTTATTAAGGAACGTCAGCCGGAACGCAAACCCGATGTCGTTGAAGAGCGTTGCATTCTCGGCCCAGGTGATCACCGTGCGCGGGCTCATGACCGTGGCAATGTCGCCGTTCACGAAGCCGCTGCGCGTCAGTTCGGCAAGGCTCACCATGGCGTGCACCGTGTCGTGCTTCTCATCGATGCGGTAGTCCGGGCACTTGGCGAGCACGATCTCCACCTCGGCATCGTGCTCCAGGTAGTTCAGCGTGGTGACGATGTTCCAGCGGTCCATCTGCCCCTGGTTGATCTGCTGGGTGCCATGATAGAGCCCGGTCGTGTCACCCAGCCCGACCGTGTTGGCCGTCGCAAACAGGCGGAAGGCGGGATGCGCGCGCAGCACTTTCGACTGATCCAGCAGCGTCAGGCGGCCGTCGGATTCGAGCACGCGCTGGATCACGAACATGACGTCCGGCCGCCCTGCGTCGTACTCATCGAACACCAGCGCCGCCGGCCTTTGAAACGCCCACGGCAGGATGCCCTCGCGAAACTCGGTCACCTGCAGGCCGTCACGCACCACGATCGCGTCTTTACCGACCAGATCGACGCGGCTGATGTGGCTGTCGAGGTTGACGCGCACGGTGGGCCAGTTGAGCCGCGCGGCGACCTGCTCGATGTGGGTCGATTTCCCGGTCCCATGGTAGCCCTGTATCAGCACCCGGCGGTTGTGTGCGAAGCCCGCCAGGATCGCCAGCGTGGTGTCGTGGTCAAAACGGTAGCTGGTGTCGATCTCAGGCACGTGCTCGTTGTGCTGGCTGTACGCCGGCACGTCCAGATCGCTGTCGATGCCGAACGTCTGCCCCACCGAGATCTTGATATCCGGCAGCTGATTCGACAGGTCGTGGGCTTCACTCATCTAACGCTCTCCGTTTTCGGCAGCCCGGTAGAGTAGCCGCTGTCGGCTTCCATGTCACCGCGCACTCGCCAGGCTTGGTTGGACTTCTCGACCACATCGGCGCGCTGCACGATCTCGCCGGCTGCTACTGCGCGACGCAGCGTCACCGCCTTGCACAAACCCAGCGGCAACGCGCCCCGGGCCAGCGACGAGGCGGCCGGCTGCAGCCGGCCCCACACCGTGTAACCGCCCTCACCGTCCAGCATTTCACCGGCGGCGAGGTCGCGCTTGGCGACCGCCACCACGTCAGCGTAAAAGGCACGCGGCGTACCTGTCGCTTCGTTGCGCAGCACCGCGCTGGCCACGCTCACGCCGAGCTCGAGCCCGATCAGATGACTCGGCCGGTAGAGCGCGCTGTACCGGCCGGCGTCGTCGGTCACCATGCCGTACTCGCGAAAGCAGCGTCGTGCGTAGTCGCTGTCGCCGGCAAACGTCACGTATACGCCCCAGCGCAAATCGTTGTCTATTTCCTCGCCGTCGCGGGTGAGCGACGAGACGACCTCCACGGTGCCCGTAGCGCTCAGCACACCACCGTGAGCGCGCGGCCGCAGCAGCTGGGGCAGCTCCCCGGTGCCACACGGAGGAAACTGCAGTCCCGCTTCATCCGGCAGCAGCCCGCAGGCGTTGGCCACCGCCGCCATCTCGATCGCCGATTTGGTGCCGTCCAGGAAGGAATTGAACATCGTCGCGTTCATGCCGCCCTGCTGCGCCTCGGCAGCCGACAACCCGTAGTACTCCCAGACCGTGTCGGGCGTCGATTGATGGTAGTGCGGCAGGTACTTGGTGCCCTTCCCGGCGCACACCACCTCGAAGCCGCTTATTCGCGCCCAGTCGACCAGCTCGGCGATCAACGCCGGCTGATCGCCGTAGGCCAGCGTGTAGACGACGCCGGCACGGTGCGCTGCTCGCGCCAGGTACGGGCCGACCAGCGCGTCGGCTTCGACGTTCACCATGACCACGTGCACACCGTGCTCGAAACACGCCAGTGCGTGACCGACACCGGCCGGCGGATCGCCCGTCGCCTCAATGACGACGTCCACGGCTTCGTGGATGACCGCCGTTGCATCGTCCGTGATCCAGGTCGTCCCCGCATGCAGCGCCCGCACGAGATCGGGCGCCGAGCACGCCGCCTCGGCCCATCCGCCAGTCCGCAGCGCTGAGCGGGCGCGTGCGGTATCCAGATCGCACACGGCGCATACGTGCACACCCGGGGTGCGCCGCGCCTGGTGCAGGTACATGGTGGCGAACTTGCCCGCACCGATGACCGCCACGCGGATCGGCTGCCCCCGCGCAGCGCGCTCCTGCAGGGCTTCGTACATCACCGCACAGGTACCGCGGCAGGCTCGAGCCCGAGCAGCTCGATCAGCTGGTGCAGGTCGCCTATCTCGTAGTCGGCACGCGCGTGCGCATCGGGCCAGGCTGCGCCCCCGCGGTTTATCCAGACGGACACCGCACCTGCGTCGCGCGCGCCCTGCACGTCGGTCACGGGGTCGTCCCCCACGTGCAGCACCTGTGCGTTACTGCAACCGGCATGTGCCGAGGCAGCATCGAACATCGCAGGGTGCGGTTTACTCGCCCTGACAGTCGCCGAGGAAATCGTCGAGGTGAAGAACTGATCCAGGCCGATGTGGCGCAGGTCAGCATTGCCGTTGGTGAGTGCGATCAGCGGGTAGCGATCGGCCAGGGTGCGCAGCGCGGGAACCACGTCCTCGTACAGTTCGACCTGATTGCGCGCGGTGTAGAAGATGTCGAATCCCTGTTCCACGTCGGTGTGCGGGTAGTCCGCCTGCTCGGCGTGCCAGCGCAGCGTTCGGCGCCGGATCTCGCCGAGGTCGTGGCCGATCTCCGGGAACCGGGCACCGATCGCAACGCGTGCCTCGCGCATGCTCGCGAGCGTGTGCGCCTCGGTTATGCGCGGAAAGTTGTCCGCAAGCCAGTCGTAAAGGCACTGCTCGGCGTGCGTGATCACGCTGCCAATGTCCCACAGCGTATCGTCGAGATCGAGCGAGATTACTTTGATATGGTCGAACATCTTGTCAACGCGCTTAGCCGCTTCAGGCCGCGTGCTTTACGAGCGCGTCGAGCACCGCGTTCCATGCGAGCGCCAGATTGCGGCGATTGTAGCCGCCGCCGCCCATGGCGATCATGCGGCCGTCGCAGAACTCGTCGGCGAGTGCGGCCAGTCGCTCGGCGGCGTGCCCGTGTGCCGCCGGCGTAAACGCCATGTGGGTGATCGGATCGCCGGCCACGCTGTCGGCGCCGGCCTGCAGCAGGATGACTTCCGGCTTCGCCGCGCGCAGGAACTCCTCGACCCGCGGCCACTGACGGTTAAATTCCGCGTCGTCCGCACCCGGGGGCACCGGAATATTCAACTTGGTCCCGGCCGCGGCGCCTTTGCCGGTTTCGTGCGCGAAGCCCGTGCCCGGGTACAGGTAGCGGCCGTCTTCGTGAATGTCCGCGAAAATCACGTCCGGGTCCTCCTCGAACGCGTAGAACACGCCGTCACCGTGGTGCGCGTCTATGTCCACGTATGCCACGCGGCGAACGCCGTATTCGGCACGCAGGGTTTCGATCAGCACACCCGGATCGTTGAACACGCAGAACCCCGCGGCCTGCTCGCGCCGCGCGTGATGCAGACCGCCGATCGGCACCAGTATCTTGCGCTGCGTGCCGCTCATCATCCCGTGCAGCCCGTCGAGCGCCGACCCGACCACGGTGGCCGCCGCATCGAATACCCCCTTGAAAGCAGGCGTGTCTCCGTAATCCAGAAACCCCTCGCCGTTGACCGACTGCTCGATCACACGCTCGACGTAGTCGCGGGTGTGAAACCGCTGCAGCTCCTCGCGCCGGCCGAGAACGGGTACGGCCACCTCGACTTTCCTGTCCAGGCCCTGGTGCACCGTTTCCTTCCAGAAGGCGTGCAGGCGGTCCGGACCGAACGGGTGTCCGTCGCCGAAGCCGTAGCGCGCGAGACCATCGCCGAAGTACACCGTGACCATCGAGTCTGCTCCGATTCGTTATGCAGCGCTTTTACGAGGGCACTGTGTACAGGAACGGCGCGGCGCGTGCCGCGAGCGCCGGCTACACTCCCCCCCGCCGCCTGCCGTTAACCGTGCATGATGCACTGCAAACGCTGCCGGACGTTACGCGCTCTGCTGCTGCTCATCGTCCTGGGCGGCGCCCTGACGGTGCTGCATTTTAGCGCGACGGCTTAGCCGGCGCGATCAGCGCGTGCTGTATCCGGTCAACTCCAGGTAGCCGACGCCCTGCAGCGGCCGTCCGGCCCGCTCGCCGGTCACCGCCACGGCACCTTCCCAGTAGGGCACCGTGAAGTTCAGCCACTGGTCTTCCTGCAGCGCTCTGACGGCCAGGCGCACCTGGTAGTCCGGCAGCACCACGTCCCAGCCGATGGGATAGCGGGCGGTATCGGGCGCGGTCCAGAACACGCGCGGCTGAGCACGAAACGCCCCGGCCGGCAGGTGCACGACCTCGCCGTTGGCAAACGACCAGGTCCCGGCGCTGAACGGGTCGGCGGCGCCGCGCCGGTCGCGCAGCTGATACAGCATCAGGTTGGAGCCGTCATCGAGGTGCAACGCGAACCAGTCCCACCCGACCTGCTCCCCGCCCAGCGCGCTGGTGCTCCACTCGCGATCCAGCCACACCGGTCCCCCCAGTTGATAGCTGCTCGAGCCGACGCGCAGTTCACCGTCCGCGAGCAGGCGCGGCACCGAATAGTAGTAGGAGGCGTTGCCCGCGGCGGCGCTTTTCCGGCTCAAGCCGCGTTCGCCGTTGAGCACCGGAGGGCGCTGTGGCCTCAGGGACAGCCGCAGCGATACCTGCGCCTCTGAGGCCTGCAGCGCCCAGGTGTCTTCTCCGGCAACCTGCCAGTCTTCCAGCCAAACGGCGAACGGCTCGGCGCGGGCGCCGGCCAGACCGTCGGCAGGCCGCGACACGCGCTCGAAGGCGTAGAACCGCGCCTCGGCCACGTCGGTGACGGCGAAGTGCGCAAAATAGATCTGATTGCTGCGCCAGGCGTTCCCGGTCAGCGGCTGCGCCTGCAGCGCGACCCGAAAAAACGTCAGTTCGAACCCGAACTGGCGGCCCGTCGCGGTTTGCAGGACACCGGTGTAGTACCACCATTCGTTGCGAAAGCGCGGGTGCGGCCCGTGATCGCGCGGGAACTCTAACGCGCGCACGGTTTCGGCACGTGCATAGCCTTCGCCACCGCCCCCGCCGAGCGCCTGTTGGAGCGCGTTCGGTCGGGTCACGGGCGTAACCGCCTCATCGTCCGCCGTTCCGCACGCCGCGAGCAGCACCAGCGCCAGGCATGTCGACAGCAAATGCAGCACGTTCATTCGCCACGCAGCGCCAGCGCGGGCGACTCGCGCAACGCGCGCCATACAGGCAGTGCGCCTGCGATCAGCGCAACCAGCGTGGCCAGGGCCAGCGCTTCGGCCAATGGCTTTGCATCCAGCACGAAGTCCATGCTCCAGCCAAATGCACGCCGGTTGATGACGTGCACCAGCAACACGGAAAGCGCGACCCCCACCGGCATTGCCAGCAGACCGGCAAACAGGCCCAGCAGCCCGGTCTGCGCGAACAGCACGCCGGCGAGCTGCCGTGACGTCAGGCCGATGCCCCGCAGCAGCGCCAGCTCGCGCCGTCGTTCCAGCTGCACGGCGCTGAGCGCAGTGAGAATAGCGACCACGGCGACGATTGTTGTCAGCCAGCGCAGCACGCGCGTGATCTCGAAGGTACGATCGAACACCTCGAGCGAGACCGCTCGCAGTTCGCGGTTGGAGCGCAGACTGAGTTGCTGAACGTCCCCCGTGAGCGCGTGTATGTCCCCCATGGCCTGCTGCGGGTCCTGCGATTGTTTGAGGTACACGCCCATCGAGGAGATCCCCGGATCCTGCCACCAGCGGCGGTACAGCGACATGCGCATCAGCACCACGCCCTGATCGCTGCCGTAGTCGCGGTAGATTCCGGCGACCGCGAAGCCCTGCTCGCCGAGGGCGGTAGGCAGTTGGAGCACGTCGCCGACCTGGACGCGGTGATGAAAGGCGTAAGGCTCGGAGACGAACACCGCCATATCGTTGTCGAAGGCCTGCCAGGCCTGCGCGCGTTCCGCCAGCAGGTGAAAGCCCGCATAGCTCTCGCCGGCCAGCTCGATCGCGAACAGCGACACGCCGCCGCCCTCGCGCCGCAGCTCGACAAAGCGACCGAGACTGATGTCGCTCACCGCGGGCATATTGCGTATCGCGGCGATCACGGCCGGCTCGATCCGTGTCTCGTCACGGCCCGTCACGGCCTGTGCCGGACGTATGTAGATGTCGGCGCGCAGCGTAGACGAGAGCCACTGATCGACCGCGGTTCTAAAGCTCCCGATCATGAGCGTAACGCCGATGGTTGCAGCCAGCGCCACCACCAGCGCCGCTTCGGCGACACCGATGCGGCTGATGCCCGCTTCCAGTCCGCCAACCGTGTGGCGCAGCATCGGGTGCCTGACCAGGCGCCGCAGTGCACGCGCGAGCTTTACCACCGACCAGGGCACCAGCAGGCTGCAGCCGATCAGCAGGATTGCGAGCGCCGCATAGCCGCTGCTCAGGCCGGCGCTCAGCGCGGCGATCAGAACGCTCAGTGCGACCAGCAGCAGGCCGGCCGCCGCGAGCGGCAGCAGCCAGCCCGTCACCCGGCGCTCGATCGGCCGGCGCATCAGCGTTTGTGCGGGCGGCGCGAACAGCGCTTCGCCGGCCGGAACGCTGACGGCCAGCAAACTGCCCGACACGCCGAGCAGTGTCGCTTTGAGCACGGTAGCGCCGGTGATGCTCGCTTCGCTCACCGATACCGCGAAGTAAAGATCGTTGATCGTGCGGCTGACCAGCGCGAGCAGGGAGTCGGCCACATAGCTCCCGGCCAGTGTGCCCAGGCATACCGCCAGCGCACCCAGCAGGCCGGCTTCGAGCAGAATCGATACCAGCAGCTCCCGGCGGGTCACGCCAAGGGCGCGCAACGTCGCGAACGTGACGTGGCGGCGCAGTATTGTGAAGTGCAGCGTGTTGTAGATCAGAAACACCCCGATCACCACCGCCAGCAGGCTCATTGCCGTGAGATTCAGGGTGAACGCGCGGGTCAGCTCCTGCACCGAGCGCACGCGCGCCGAGGCCGCCTCGATGCGCGCGTCCGATGGCAGTCGCTTCTCGATGGCGGCGCGCAGGTCCGCGTCCTCGTCGCGCAGGATCAGATCGATGCGCGACAGGCGCGTCGGCTGATCGCGCAGCTCCTTGACCGACGCGATGTCGGCAACCAGGACGTTTTCGATGCCGCGCGTGGTGGCATCGTCCAGCGTACCCACCCGGGTCAGCGCCACGTCCCGGCCGTTGAGTTGCACGGTGAACCGTTCACCCATTGCGACGCCGAGGCGCTCCGCGGTTCGCGCCCCGATCAGCACGGTGCCGGGCTCAAGCAGCAGGCGCCTCCACAGGTTGTCCTGCAGGGCATCGGCAGCAAAGTAGCTGCGGAAGCCCTGCTCGGCGAACGGATCGACACCAAGGACCTGCAGCACACCGGTCCCGTAGCTCACGGCGGTCTCCACGACCGGCGCCGACTGGCGCAGGCCGAGCTCCCGGCGCAGTCGCACGTAGAGCGTATCGGGCAGGCCCTGCGCGCCGGCCACGATGTGGTGCGTGGCGCGCCCGGACAGCGCATCCAGCGACAGCCGGAATGCCCGCTGCGCGCCGTCCGTGGCGATGTCGACGGCGACGAACACCATCACCCCCAGTGCCAGTCCGAGCACGGCGAGCGCGGCCTGCAGGGGATAGCGCAGGAGACCGTTTATGCAGGCCCGAAACGGCAGCGACGCTACCATGCTATGCCCTCTCGGTACTCATCCAGCACGCCGTCGTCGTCGAGAACCAGCACGGTATCGGCATAACCTGCCACCGCGAGGCTGTGGGTGACCATGAGCAGGGTATGCCCACCCTCCACGGTGGTATCGCGGATCAACTCGATTGCGCGGGTGCCGTTTTCGGCGTCCAGACTGCCCGTCGGCTCGTCGGCAAGCACCAGCTGCGGTTTGTGCACCACGCTGCGCGCCACCGCAACACGCTGCTGCTCACCGCCGGAGAGTTCCTCGGGGTAGCGGTCGATCAGCTCGCGCAGACCGACACGCTCGAGCACTTCGGCAACCCGGCGTTCGCGTTCCTTTGCGGGCAAGCCGTTCAGCTCCAGCGGCAGGCGCAGGTTGTCGCCCACGCTGAGCGTCGGCACCAGGTTGAAGGACTGGAAGACGATGCCTACGTAGCGGCGCCGGTAAAGAGCCAGCTGCGCCTCGTTGTACGCGGTGATTTCCTGATCGTCGACACGGATGCGCCCGCGCTGCGGACGGTCGAGGCCGGAGATCAGGTTGAGCAGCGTCGATTTCCCGCACCCGCTGCGCCCCAGTATGGCCGTCGAGCCGGCACCGGCGAACGTATGACTCAGCGCTTCGAAGACGGTTTGCCTCACGCTGCCCTGAACGTAGCTGTGATAAATACCGTGCAGTTCTATACGGCGCGCCAACGCTGGTGTCCTGTGCGCCGGCGTGCCGTCAAAGGGCCATCTGCGGCGTTGCGCGTGCGGTCGGCCGGCGGGCCACCAGCAGGCGCACGGGGCCCGGCGTTCGATCCCGCGGCGGCGCGCCGCGTGCAGGACCGATCACTTAGCTTCCTGCACCGTAACGACCAGCCGGCGGCAATGCCGCGCGTGGCGGTGTTCCCAGACGAATATCCCCTGCCAGGTACCCAGCCCCAGGCGCCCCGACATCACCGGCACGGAGAGATTGCAGTCCGTGAGTACGCTGCGGACATGCGCCGGCATGTCGTCGGGCCCCTCGGCAGTGTGCCTGAACAACGGATCGCCGTCGGGCACGGTGCGCGACATGAACGCCTCCAGGTCCTTGCGGACGACCGGATCGGCGTTCTCGCTGATGAACAGCGAAGCGCTGGTGTGCTGGATGAAAATGTTGACCAGACCGCGGTCGACACCGCTGCGGGCGACTACGTCCGATACGCGCGAGGTGATTTCGTAGCTGCCGCGACCATCAGTCGCTACTTCGAGTGTGGCTTGCATGTCGCGCCGAACGGTAGACCAGGTGGCAAGTGTAGCCGCCGTGGCCGGACAGCGCTATCGGCTGCGCCGAATTGTAATCCGGCTCACGCAGTGACAGGACTAGGCGTCTGACGGGATGCGTGCGCCGGGACCCTCCGGCATCGCTCAGTTGATCGTGAACAGCTTTCCGAAGTTGGCGATGTCGAGAACGTTGCGCACTTCCGCGCTCGGCGAGACGAGATGGATTTCGGCGTTGTCCCCGCCCGCGTACTCGCGCAGCAACAGCAGCATGCCGAGCGCTGAGCTGTCCATGTAGTCGGCCCCCGCGAGGTCGATCACGTATTTCTTCACGCTTTCGCCGACCTCGGCATAGGCATTGCGAAACGCATCGTAGACACGGAAATCGAATCGGCCGGATACCCCGATTTTCAACTGTCCGTCACCGCAAACTTCTGAGGTAACCATGTTCTTGCTCCTGCCCTGCGGGCACCGCGAACCGCTGACACTGATCTGGCGCAGCCGCGGCACGCGCCGGTGTTCGAAGAGAGTATCGGCCCGGGGGATGAAATTCTTGAGGCCTGCCGTGGTTCGGGGGTGTCTCGTTTGCGTCGCGCGCCCGCCCCGGGATGAGCAGCAAAGGTGGGCCGAGACGCCAGGCAGCGCTACGGGGACCTGGCCGTACTGGAGATGACTCTCCTCCCGAGTAAACGCCACGCGACGCTCGACCCACAGCCCGTTATCGGTAGCTGCCGGAGAAGGTTTAGGTCGCGGCGCGAATTGATGCAGCGCGCCGGCGCGATTTCGGGGTCAGACACCCCGCCGGGCGGCAAAGAATTCGCCCAGCATCGCCGTGCTCTCTGCGGCCAGCACCCCGCCGGTCACCAGTGGACGATGGTTGTTATGCGCCGCGCCGAACAGGTCGATAGCGCTGCCTGCAGCGCCGGTCCGGGGATCGGCGGCCGCGTACACGACGTGCGCGACACGCGCGTGGATGATCGCGCCCGCACACATCTGACAGGGCTCCAGTGTCACGTACAGAGTGGTGCCCGGAATTCGGTAGTTGCTGGACTGCAGCGCCGCGGCACGCAGGGCAATTATTTCAGCGTGCGCCGTGGGATCGTGGTCCCGTACCGGCGAATTGAAGCCCTCGCCGAGCACCACATCGTCAAGCACCACCAGCGCACCGACGGGAACCTCCCCCGATTGCGCCGCCCGCTCGGCCAGCTCGAGTGCGCGGCGCATGTAGTGCTCGTGTGGCTCTGTCATGGCAGGTGCCAGATCGACTCGCAAAGGGACAGCGGAATCCTAACATCCAGCGGGTCAGGCCGGATCACAGACATATGAGCTTTCTGCGCGCTCAGCGGGTGCTCATGCAACGATTGGCCACCGCGGTCGACGTCCGGCTGACAGACGGTGATCGAATGCCCTTGCAGGTCAAGGGTTTCACGAGCCCTGATTCGCATGCGAACAGCCGCGGTAGCGCTGAAAACACCCTCGAACAAGCGTTACAATCAGAAGCTTTTGCGCGCACCGCACGCGCGCTCACACTGCGCTATTGCCAAGCACACTAGCCTGGCAATCGGCAAGGCAGGGCATACTCATGGCACAACAGACCTCACGAAAGCTCGCTGTCATTCTTCATGCCGATGTGGTGGGTTCCACGCTCTTGTCCAAGAAAATGAAACGCTTGCCCACGACCGCATCGAAGGCGTTTTTCGTCGCCTCTCCGCGACCATCAAAGCCTACGGTGGCACCCGTATCTCGTGTGGTGTGGGGAAAAACACGATCAAGGCCGGCCGCCTGAACTTGAAACTGAGTGTTCCGTCGCACTGGGATACTGAAGTTGTGAACGAGGGAAAGGCTGCCGGGTGGAATCTGCTTTTCACGGACAATTATGGGCACTGAATTCAGCTCTCAGTCGGTGACAGCATCAGATAGCAAGGGCATAGCGCATTTCAAGGTTTTCAAACTCGGATCGGCAAACTCGTTGAGTCTCGAGGATGCACACGCGTGGATGCAGGGCGATGGACTGAACGCGGTGGTCGATGAGTACCTCGACGGTAAAGAATTACGAGATAACTCGAGGGTCAATAACGGCGGGGGGACTCGGCTCGGGTAAAATCGTGACAACCATTCCGGCAGTACTGAAAGCGGCCGGCGGGAGCCGCAACGTGCGAGTCGTTCGCGGTAAAGGAAGCGCCTACTATGAATGGATCGTGTTTTTCTTTCACAACGGCGGTTACCGCCGTGAGATTGACGATGCTGTCGTTCCCCTCATCACAGGCACGAAAGCGGTCACGAGTCCCCTGCGTTTCACAATCAAATCAAACCGGAGCAACAAAGATGTTCAATTGAATGCCTAGCCCGCATGTTGCAAGACCCCCCCTGCCGACCTCGCGCGCCAAGAGCGGATCAGCGCCACACCTGGAAGGATCTAACCCAATTCGGCGCTTTTATCAGGGCCTGCGCTTGACCCACACGGAAGGCAGGTTGAAGCGTTCGCGCAACGCCCCGCCGGCGGCGGTGGCATCCGCCTGGCTGATGAAGCCGGCGATCATGACACGCTGCCAGGTTACGCCGTCGATCTGCGCGGGCACGGTGTCCGCCGCATACCCGGCTTCGCGCAACCGCCGGATCAGTCTCTGCACCCCCGCGACGCTGCGCGATGCGGCCAGTTGCAGCAGCCACCGGCCGTCTTCGCGGAGCACCCCGGCATCCGGCTGCGGCTCGGTTTCCTGCGCCCACTCGGCCAGCTGGGCCTGGTCGACGCTGCTCAAGGGCTCCGGGTCGCCGTCGCGCAGCGCGGTGAAGACCGACAGTGGTGTATCCATCTGTACCCGCTGATCGGCGCGCGTGATCTCGATGCTGCCCTCGATCAGACACACCAGGTCCTGCGACTCGGTGGAACGGCCCCAGATATCGGTGCCGCGTATGCCGGCGGTGGCCAACCCGACGCGGATATCCACCTCGCGCCGCCGCTGCGCACCGAGTGCGCCCGTGGTGAACCGGAAAGCACCGCTCAGCACCTCGAACAGGCCCCTGAACAGGCCCCACTGGTCGTCCTCCACGCTCGCCTGCCGGATGGCAAAGCGTACGTTCTCGCCGAGCTTCACCTGGCTGCCTTCGTCGAGCCGCAGAACCAGGCGCGCGCGGTCGCCGGTGCGCAGCACATCGCCCGCCTGCAGCCCGAAACCCGGGCTCAGCGGCTGAACGTCACCTGCGCGCTCCAGCCAGACAGGCATCTGCACGGTCTCGATACGTACGGTGGCGAGCGCGGGGCCTGCGAGTGCAGCGCTCAGTAATGCGCAGAGCAGAGCGCGTGCAGCCTGACGCCAAACCGTCAGGCACACCTGTCTCGCGTACGCGGTGTTCATGAATTGCAAGTGCTTTGCGTCATGCAGCCGTTGATCTACCTCTTACGCAGGGCAGTTCGTTGTGGATGCACTCGCACGGTGCCCGCAGTCACCGTGTGCCGCGGGCGGCGGACGATCAGGCGGCGGTGTTGACTTCCTTCATGCTGAGCCTGATACGTCCCTGCTTGTCGATCTCGAGCACCTTGACCTTGACCATCTGGCCCTCGGTCAGCTCATCGGACACGTTCTGCACGCGGCTCTCGGAGATCTGCGAGATGTGCACCAGCCCGTCCTTGCCCGGCAGGATGTTGACGAACGCGCCGAAGTCCATGATCTTTGCCACCCGGCCCTCGTAGATGGTGCCCACGACCACATCCGCGGTGAGCTGCTCGATACGGCGTTTCGCTTCCTCGCCGGCGGCGGAATCGGCCGATGCAATGATCACCCGGCCGTCGTCCTCGATGTCGATCGTGGTGCCGGTTTCCTCGGTCAGCGCGCGGATGACCGACCCGCCCTTGCCGATCACGGCGGCGATTTTCTCCGGATCGATCTTCAGGGTGATGAAACGTGGCGCGTAGGCCGACAGGTCGGGGCGCGGTTCGGCGATTTCCTGCCGCATTACATCCAGTATGTGGAGGCGTCCGGCGCGCGCCTGCTGCAGGGCGTTCTGCATGATCTCGCGCGTGATACCGTCTATCTTTATGTCCATCTGCAGCGCGGTCAGACCGTCGGTGGTGCCGGCTACTTTGAAATCCATGTCGCCGAGGTGATCCTCATCACCGAGAATGTCCGACAGCACGGCGTACCTGTCGCCGTCCTTCACCAGTCCCATCGCGATACCGGCTACGGGCGCGCGCACGGGCACGCCCGCGTCCATGAGCGCCAGGCTGGTGCCACACACGCTGGCCATGGAGCTCGAACCGTTTGACTCGGTGATCTCGGAGACCACGCGTATCACGTACGGAAAGTCATCCTGGTTCGGCATCACGCCGAGCAGACCGCGCTTGGCCAGGCGTCCATGGCCGATTTCCCGCCGCTTGGGTGAGCCCATAAACCCTGTCTCCCCCACGCAGTAAGGGGGAAAGTTGTAGTGCAGCATGAACTGCTCGCGGTACTCACCGTCCAGCGCCTCGATAAGCTGCGCGTCACGGCCGGTACCGAGCGTAGTGATCACCAGAGCCTGGGTTTCGCCCCGGGTGAACAACGCCGACCCATGAGTGCGCGGCAATACGCCGGTGCGCACGCTGATCGGACGCACGTCGTCGTGCGCTCTGCCGTCGATTCGCTTCTGCCCCGCCAGCACGCGCGCCCGCACCATCTGCTTTTCAATCTTGCCGAATGCGTCGCGGACTTCCTCCTCGGTCCAGCCGTCGCCGGCGTCGTCCACCAGCGCACTGACGGTTTCGTTGCGCACTTCGGCGACGCGGTCCTGGCGCTCCAGTTTCTCGGCGATGCTGTAGGCTGATTCGATGTCCTGCGCGCAGGCCGCGCGCAGCGCGTCGAGCAGCCGTTCGTCGGCGGCCGGTGTCTCCCATTCCCACGGCGCCTTGCCGCCCGTCATCGCCGCCCCATCTCGAGTCCGAGGGCCAGGAGAATCCAGGCCGCGCCGTCCAGGGCGAGGTGCGGCGCGTAGCTGGCCGGGACGAACCAGCCCACCCCCGCGGTGAGC